>NZ_JACMYO010000093.1 GCF_020889685.1 Bradyrhizobium oropedii | reverse complement strand
AAGCGCTTATGCCATGGAACCACGCCGCCTGACGGCCTTAGCTTGCCGCTTACATCGTTCTCGCGAGCTTTTGGGATGGAGATGGCGATGACGATAGGCAGACTGAAGGCAGATCTGGTGTTGTCGGATCAATAGCGTTCGCAGCTTCAAACGTTTGCACGTAGTCGCTCGCTGCCCGCGGCGCTCAATGGTTCCACACATTGGAGCATTCGCTCCGTGGCGGCCGAAGCTGGCATCTTCAAGACCAGCTTACAGCGTTATTTCCGAACGTTCGGCTTGCAACCGCATCTCTGAAGGCTTCAAGATCTCTAACGATCCTTTCTTCATCGAGAAGCTTCGCGACGTCGTCGGGCTGTATCGGAGCCCGCCCGACAATGCTTTGGTGATCTGTGTCGATGAGGAGGGTCAATGCCAAGCTTTGGAGCGCACGCAGCCAATGCTGCCCATGGGCTTCGGTTTCGTCGAAGGGATTACTCACGACTACAAGCGCCACGAGGCGGCCACGTTGTTCGCAGCGCTGAATGTGATTGATGGGACGGTGCTCGACAGGTGCAAGCCGCGTCATCGGCATCAGGAATTCCTATCGCTCCTGCGCGAGATCGCTAAAGAGGTTCCCATGGGGCTTGATATCCACTGCATCATCGACAATTACGCGGTCCACAACCACCCGAAGATCAGAGCTTGGCTGGCGATCAGGCCGTTGGCACATGCATTTCATTCCCACCTACAGTTCCTGGCTTAACCAAGTGGAGCGCTTCTTTGCGTTGATCACCGAAAAGGCGATCCGCCGCGGCTCTTTTCTCCAATGTTAAGCAACTCGTCGGGAAAATCGATCACTTCGTCACGGCATACAACGCCACCTGCCAGCCCTTCCGATGGACCGCTACGGCAGACGCAATCCGCGAAAAACTGCATCGACTTGCTCATGAATTACGAAACAGGACACTAGTAGTGATGGACTCTACCAATTCATGGAGGAGATTGCGGGGCTTAGGCCAGTTAGAAGCTCGTCGAGGTTAATATCCATTGGAATGGGCCTCCTCTATGAGGCTAGCTGGAAGGGGCTTATGCCAAGAAATAGCCGCTTTACCGACGGAAAGACGTTGTCACTCTTGCTGGATCGAGCTTTGTTGCCTCTGTCCGCCCTAACTACAGCGATCCTTTTCTTGTGGCTGCTATACTACAGTAGTTACGGTTTCGGTGTCAGCGCCGAAGGTTTCCACCTCAATTCCATCGCGAACCCATTCGCCTACACAATCAATAGCCCGCCGACGCTTTTTGGCTTCATTTATCACTGGCCATATCAGTGGGCGGGGCACGACATCGCAGTGCTTCGCATGGCGAACGTCACTCTCACCGCGGCGCTGGGCTGGATTCTCAGCTTCCTTGTGATCCGGCGCCTCTGGACAGTGGGTCGGCCACATGCGGCGGTGCTATCGGCAGGAATCGCCTGCCTGGCATTAGTCGCCTTTCACCTCTGGATACTGCTCACCCCCAACTACTACACACTGACCTTTCACTCGCTCTTGATGGTGATGATTGGGATGCTGCTTGCCGATCGGCCAGGGCGCATCCGCCAGGTCTTGGGCTGCATCCTGGTCGGCGTCGGCGGATGGTGCTGCTTCATGGCCAAGCCAACCACCGCTGCAGCCATCGCCCTCGTCGTTATGCTCTATGTCGTCGTTTTGCGCCGAAAGTCGCTGCTGCTCACGATTGGCGCGGCACTGGTCGCTCTCGCTCTGCTGATCGTTACCGCCTACCTGATCGATCGTGGCGTCACGGGGCTGGTGACCCGTATGGTCAAGAGCGCTGATTTTGAAATCCTGCTAGGTGCCCGGCACGAGTTGTCTTTCATGTTTCGGATCGACTGGCTCGAAACCAGTAGCGGGCAACTCACTATCGCCGTGTTAGTGGCGACAGTCCTTCTGTTGAGCATTCTCATAGGGCCTACGCACAAGTTGCTCTCATCGCTAGCACTCGCTGCGACCTTGCTTCTAACAATAGCGATTGCGCTGCTGGGGACCGATCCGATCAGCATCAAGCTCTCGATCCTATTCCTAGTGCCGGTCTTCATATGCCTTGGCGCGATGTTTTATCGTGAGGTTTTGATTCTGCGTACCCAGACTCCCACCAGCATCTCTCTAGCGCTAACCTTTTTGGTCCTGCCGCACGTGTTGGCACTGGGCTCCGCCGGCAACTACTGGTTCATCGGTTCGATGGCCGCCTTGTTCTGGATGCTCGCGGTCATTGCCTTCCTGAGCCCTCTTGCGCAACAGGGACGTAGCGTCGCCACTCTACTGCCCCTGACGGTGTTGGCACAGTTGCTCACTGCATCCGTAATCAATGCTGCCATCCTCAAGCCGTGGGGTCAGCTGAAAGATCTGCGCGCTTATACCGCTGTCACACTCCTGCCGGGTGGTGGAAAATTGGTGCTCTCGCAACCTCTCCACGACTACCTGGCCACCGCCAGAGCCCAGGCTCGCACGGCCGGTCTTGAAGTCGGTACCCCCGTGGTCGATCTCTCTGGCCACTCGCCGGGCCTGCTGTATGTGCTCGAAACGCGAGTGCTCGGTCTACCATCGCTGGTGGGGCCACATGACATTAGCTCAACACGCTTCGGTATACCACCGCCGGCCGTACCATATGCCGGCAGTAACGCAGCCGCGGTGGAAGCTCTCGGACTTGAGAACTGCGCCGATTTGGCTAAAGCGTGGGTACTGATCGAGCCGGAGGGGCCCCATCATCTTGACCAGGCCAGTGTCATGGCCTCCTTTGGAGCCCGCCAGGCGGATTACGTCGCCGCTGCTGCGTTCGAAACTCCGATCAATGACGGGGATTATCCCAAATCTTACAGGCAGTTTTTGTTGAAGCCCGTACGCCCCGTCGCGCCGGCAGAGCAATCCTGCCGTGAAATGAGGCGACATTGACCGGCTAACCTGTGATTCTCGCGCGTTGCCTACGAATCTCCGAGGAAACCCGGCTCCAACCCAAGCCCATGCCCGAGAGCGGCAAGCCGCCACATTTGGGTGGGCTTGCCCGCCAAGTCGTCGACGACGGCTGTAAGTCGGCATAACCGAAGATACCGACCTTGAGTATGGCCGCACTGCGGCAAGAAACGAAGACGCGCGTCCGCTTCGAGTTTCCGTCAGCTGCAGGCTGAGCGGTGCCAAAAACTGCGGATCTTCGTCGACCCGTCCGGAAAATTGTCCGCCGTAGAATGTGCCAACCGCAAGACAACCTTAGCGCGTCCTGGCCGACATTGTGCTCCACGTGCTTGTCCAAGGCCCGGGCTAAGGATCTCGCCGCCGAGCTGGGCAAGGCGCGTGGGCGCTTCGACTCCGATCGCATTGCTATCGAGTTCGAATTCCGATGCCTGGCGTGTACCGTGCGCACGTATCGTGACTGCGGCCTTACCGATTGAGACTCGCAGCGGCAGCCATTGATGCGATATGGTTCACCCGACATTTTGTCCAATCTTGAACGCTTCTCTGACCGATCGGGCTCGTAACGGGTACGTCAGGTCTCATGGTGGCCGGTTTCATTTCTTTTTTGCGCACAGAGGGCAGGCCATGTTGCTCTAACGGAGGGGGCGACAGCCTCATCGCGTGACATTCTCTTGGCCGATCCCGCAGAAGCTGATTCGGCACCCTCGAGGACTTTGTCGCCGGTCGTCGTTCCCCCTCAACTCGTATACCTGCTGTGGCGCTCAGCGAGTTGTTGAGCGGCCGGATGGCCCCATAATCTCCAGTCTGCCAAATCGGCCTGGAGCGCAGGAAAGAGCAGGCTGGACGCGATCCGGCGTCTGCTCCCCGATGTGGGCTTGTGGCATGCCACCGGCTATGTCCGCGAGGGCCAGTGCCCAGGCCGGCATGCAATAAAGCGTGCGTCCAGCGTCCTGAACAGAAATTCGCGACATTAGGAAGCTTGTGCGTGAGTGGTGTAGCGGCAGAAGCTGCGCGATGCTACCGAGGCTGAGGAGGTCCGACAATGGCAGAGCCGCCCACTTAATGTCGTGCGCCCGGCGCAAAGTTCTGGCTGCGATTCGTCAACGAGCTGAAGGCGGCGTCAACGACATCCTGATTGCCGTTGTTGACGGACTGCACGGCTTCCCGAAAGCGATCACAATGCAGACCCGCATCGTGCACCTGATCCGCAACAGGCTTGCCTTCGTCTCCTGGGAGGACCGCAAGGCAATCCCTGCCTCCAAAGCAATCTATCGGGAGCGCCGACGCCGGCGGCTGCTCGGCCAGATCTGGCGCAATGCGTGGGACACGTCGTACCGTTCTTCGCGCTCCTGCCGGACATCCGCAAGATGATCCATGCCACCAATGCGGTCGAGGCGTTGTATCGTTCGATGCGCAAGATCACCAAGACCCGCGGCATCTTCCCGACCGACGAGGCCGCGATCGAGCTGTTGTATCTCGCCATCAACAACGCCGGCGTCCCTTGGCGACGGCAGGTCGAATGGACTGCCGCAATGGGTAGTTCGCGATCCACTTCGGCGCGCGGTTTCCCGGAACAGCGCGCTGATGATCACAACCGACATCACGCAGCCGATAGTGATTGCCTGGTCCGAACCTTCGCCGTCAAGCCCCGCGCCTGCGGCGCGCCGCTTGACGGCGAGTTCAATTCCAAATGCAGTGATCCGGTTACTCGTGCCGGTTGCGCAGCTGTGCGCCAAACGCTCGATTGACGCCCCTATTCACCCTGCGCGGACCACATAGCAGACGTCCTACAGCACCAATGAGATCCATCCGATCGAACAGCTTCGAGCCAAAGTCAAAGATCATCGAGAAGGCGAGGTTAGTGCACCGGCTGTTGACCTAACGACATCCAATTTTTGCGAACACGTCAGGCCCCTGCGCAGCCTTGAACTGTTCAAACTCGAGGTTGAAGGTGATTGCCTATCGAACCGAATTCGGTTCGCGTTCGTCCCGTCGCTCTCAAATACGATCCGCAGTAAACGAGATCGCCTTGTGCTCGGCGAGCGCTTAGGCGGACGAGCGAGGTCGGACCGATTCGCTATTCGGCCGCATCGCTCAGCGAGCTTGTCTCAAGATAACTTTCAGGCAGCGGGATGAGGGGGCTCCAACTCCGGCGATACTAAGCTCGCGTCGAAGCGGAACATCTCATCGCATTTTGCGCTGATTCAGATCGAATTATACGATGAGCGTCATTCGGCTGTAGCAGTGCGGGTTTTGAAGTTCTCCCACGTCAGCGACCTCGTCCAGGCGAGATCGGCAATCTCTTTGCCGTGCTCCGTGGGTTTCATAACGATTTGGAAGTAACGGCGATGGCATCCGTATTGATTGATAGCATCCAAAAGAATTACGGCGTGACGTCTGTCTTGCGCGGTGTTTCGCTGTCGATAGCCGATGGTGAGTTCCTGACGTTGCTGGGGCCTTCGGGTTGCGGCAAGTCAACGCTGCTGCGTATCCTGGCAGGGCTAGAGGTCCAGGATGCAGGATCAGTCACAATCGGCGAACGGGTGGTGGACGGGCTGCGACCGAAGCGGCGGGACGTGGCGATGGTGTTCCAGTCATACGCGCTCTATCCGCACATGACAGTCGCCTCCAACATCGCGCTACCGCTTCGGATGCGCAAGCTCTCTGCGGTGCGGAGGCTTCCTCTTCTCGGCCGCCTGCTGCCAGGCACGACACAGGTTGCTGGCGAGATCGACGAGGAAGTCACCCGTACGGCTAAGTCTCTCGGCATCGGCCATCTGCTGGTGCGCAAACCGGGACAGCTCTCCGGCGGCCAGCGCCAACGCGTGGCGGTTGGACGGGCAATGGTGCGGAATCCGGCTATCTTCCTGATGGACGAACCCTTGTCCAACCTCGACGCCAAGCTTCGAGTGCAAATGCGAGCCGAGATCAAGGAGCTTCACCAAGGACTCGGGGTCACGTTCGTCTATGTTACCCATGACCAGGCCGAGGCCATGACGCTGTCGGATCGGGTGGCCGTGATGATCGATGGTGAGCTGTTGCAGGTCGCTCCGCCGCAGGACATCTATGCCGATCCCGACGACCGACGCGTTGCCGAGTTCATTGGTTCGCCAAAGATCAATATGCTCGATGGTGTGGTGCGCGAGCGTGGCCTGATCGATGTGGCCGGAGCGACACTCACGATCGAGACTGACGCGCGTCCCGGCGCCGCTCTAACCCTTGGCATCCGTCCGGAGGCTTTTCATCTCGCCGACCACGGCGGGCAGGGCTCGCTGACCGGTTCGGTGCGCATGATAGAGCATATGGGCTCCGATCTCTTCGTCCATCTCGATCTGGCAGGTATCGATCATCCGTTAATTGTAAGGCTGCTGGCCGAGCGGGCACCTTACATCACTCCGGGCCAGACTTTGCATGTTGGCGTCAGGCCGGACCGCGTGCTTCTATTTGCTCGTGATGGGCGGCGTTTGCGCCGGGACGCGGAATCCGACTGGACATCGGTCACTCCGTTCCGGGAAGTTGCCAGATGAGCAAGCCTCTTGCGCTTTACGGCGCCTCCGACGGGCCGTCTGCGACAAGTGGCGCTCGAACGTTGCCATCGCGCACCGCTTTCTCGGCAGACAGGCGCGCCTTTGCGGAGATGCTGATAGCTTGGACGTTGGCTGGGCCAGCAATCTTCTTCCTGCTCGTCCTATTCTTCCTGCCAGTGATTGGTGTATTCGTCATCGCGCTCACTGACTGGCAGTTCGGCGCGCGTTCGCTCTCCTTTGTCGGCCTCACCAATTTCCGCGAGGTCTTCGCTGACGCGGGTTTCAGGACCTCGCTTTTCAACACCGTGATCTACGCTTTGATCGTCGTGCCGGGCACTGTCGTCTTCGGCCTACTGATCGCGCTCCTGATCGAAAGCGGAAAGTCCTGCCGCTCGTTTTATCGCGCCATTCACTTTCTGCCATTCATGGCGACGCTCACGGCGATGGCGATCGCCTGGGGGACGCTACTTCATCCCACCATCGGCCTCGTCAACCAGACGCTCGCGGCCATGGCCCTGCCGACGGCCAACTGGCTGGGCCAGGAGAATACCGCGCTCCCGGTGTTGGCCGTCATCGGCATCTGGCAGAACCTCGGCTATGCCATGGTGTTGTTTCTCTCCGGTCTCAAGAGCATCCCGCAAGATCTCTACGACGCTGCAGATGTCGACGGCGCTGACCTTTGGTTCGACCGGCTGCGCACCGTCACCCTGCCTATGCTCGGGCCGGTCTCCATGTTCGTTGTCGTCGTCGTGGCACTGAGGGCATTTGAGTCTTTCGACACCGTAAAAGTGCTTACTCAAGGCGGGCCCGGCCACGCCTCCGAAGTGCTGCTCTACACGCTATATCGGGAGAGCTTCGAATATCTGCGCACTGGATACGGTGCCGCTATTGCCGTCGTCTTTCTCATCATCGTCGTTACGCTTACCCTCGTTCAAGCTCGCGTCATGGACAGGAAGGTGCATTACCAATGAGCGACACCATGTCCACAAAGCGCCTGTCGTCGCTCGCTGCCATTCTTCGGCATGCCGTGCTACTGCTCACCGGCGCACTCATCCTCTTGCCATTCGTGTGGATGATCTCGCTGTCAATCAAGCCACCCGGTGAAATCTTCCGCGCGTCCTTCTCATTTTGGCCTTCGCAATTCTACGGCGTCGAGAACTACACCAAAGCGCTGACCGAGGCGCCGCTGCCGCGCTACATGATCAATGGCCTGATCGTATGCAGTCTGATCTTGGTGCTACAGATTCTTGTCTGCGCGCCTTGCGCTTACGCGCTCGCCAAGCTGCGGTTTCCCGGCCGCGACCTGCTCTTCGTCATGGTGCTGGTCGGCCTACTGTTGCCGCATCAGGTGCTCGCGCTGCCGCTCTTCGTCTTCGGTTACCAGCTAGGGATCCTCAACACCTATACGGCCCTCATCTTCCCCTACGTCGTCTCGCCCTTCGGCATCTTCCTGTTCCGGCAATTCTTCAAAACTATTCACGACGATGTGGTGCACGCCGCCCGCCTCGACGGTCTCTCTGAACTCGCCATCGTCTGGAGGATCTTGGTGCCGATGGCGCTGCCTGCCGTCATCGCCTTCTCTATCTTCTCGGTGGTCGGCCACTGGAACGATCTTTTCTGGCCGCTGATCGCGGTGCGCGACCAGTCACTTATGCCGCCGCCGCTCGGCATCATGGTCTTCAAGAACGAGGAGGCCGGCAACGACTTCGGTCCCCTCATGGCTGCGTCCACTCTCATCGTGCTGCCTCTGGTCATCGCCTTCCTCACCGCACAGAAATGGTTCGTCGAAGGAATGACCGGAGGAGCTGTCAAACAATAGCTTCGTGGAGTCGACCGATGCCTCTTTCACGCAGGATCTTTCTCTCGACGGCGACGGCCATGGCGGCAACGCCGATCCTGAAGGCCGTTGCGCACCCTGAAACAACGATCCGGGTTTCTTACGCTCCGGCCGCTCTCAAAGGTCTCTATGAGGCGCTTGCGCGGCGTTTCATGGACACGCGCCCAGACATTAAGGTCGTTCTCGATACTCCCGTCGCCACCTATGACGACCTCGTTCAACAAACGTTGAGGCAGAGCATAACCAAGCAAATGCCCGACGTTTCGCACCAGGGGTTGAATCAGATTCGTCCTTTGACGAATCGCAGAACCGCCGTGCCGCTGGATGGCTTCATCGGCAGTGATCCTACTTGGAAGACGATCGGCGTTCCCGACGCCGTGACATCCTGGGCGTCGTACAGCGGAAAAACGTATGGCTTGCCTTTTGGGATTTCCATTCCAGTGCTCTTCTACAACACAGATCTCGTGAAAAAGGCCGGTGGCGACCCCAACAGCTTGCCTGCCGATTGGGATGGCGTAATCGAACTTGGTAAGAAGATCGGCGCCTTGGGGCAAGGTATCAGCGGCTTATATGTCGAATACACCAATACCGGATGGTCGTTTCAAACGCTTGTGGGCAGCTTTGGCGGCCGTATGATGAGCGAAGACGAAAAAAAGATCGAGTTTGACGGACCGCCTGGTCTTCAAAGCTTGAACCTATTGCAGCGCCTCGGGAGAGAAGGCCAGCCGGCTTTTGAAAGAGACCAAGCCCGGCAAGCGTTTCGGGCTGGCACTCTCGGAATCATCTTCACCTCAAGTAGTGCGCTCAACAGCTACCAGCAATCGGCGGCTGGAAAATTCGACTTAAAGGTCGGACCGTTCCCGATCTCTTCAGCGAATGCCAAGTTTCCCGCTGGCGGCAATGGAATCGTCATGCTGACCGACGATCCAGCAAAACAGAAGGCT
This sequence comes from Bradyrhizobium oropedii, assembly GCF_020889685.1. GTDB lineage: Bacteria > Pseudomonadota > Alphaproteobacteria > Rhizobiales > Xanthobacteraceae > Bradyrhizobium > Bradyrhizobium oropedii. Next base: position 23,018 of record NZ_JACMYO010000093.1, on the reverse strand, counting down.
GCCTGGGAATACGTCAAGTTCGCGGTGGGGCCGGTCGGCCAAAGCGTGATGGTCCAGACCTCTGGCTATGCACCAGTAAACACCGTGGCGATGGAAGATGCCGTTGGGCTTGGGAAGTTCTTCGAGCAACACCCTCAACACCGCGTCGCCGCTCAACGCCTTTCACTGATGACAGGTTGGTACACGTTCCCAGGTGAGAATAACTCAAAGATCATCAAGACCATCGAGGATCACTGCCATCTTGTGATCTCTCAGAAGAAGGATCCCGCCACCGCGCTTTCGAGCCTCACGAAAGGCGTAGACGCTCTCCTACCCCACTGACGAAACCATCGCACCTGGCAACTGGCCGGCAGCGCAATCAATACCGGACCGAGCGCTTCCCGGCAGACATCACTAAGGCAATGGGATTAATGACTGTCAACAAGACTGAGCAGGCTCGCTTTGTCGTGGTTAGTTTCGATGGCCTGCGCCCGGACCTGATCGATTCCGCTCTCACGCCAAACATTGTTCGGCTAAAGGAAAGGGGTGTAACTCTTGCGTGTCATCGGACAGTCTATCCCAGCGAGACACGGGTCGCCTTTCCGAGCCTGATTACGGGTGCCACGCCCGATCAACATGGGATGATTGGTAACAAGTATGTCGATCGAACGGCAATGCCGACGCGCTATATTGATACATCGGACGCAAAGCGATTGCGCGAACTCGATTTGGAAAGCGGCGGCCGACTGATGAGCGCGCCCACGCTCGGCGAAATCTTGGCTAAGAGGGGCAGAAGCCTTGCGGTTCTTGCAACGAACACTCCGGGCACGACGCGCCTATTTCATCATAAGGCAGAAGACTTCGGCCATATGCGTCTGTCGGGCCATTTCCCTGAGGCCTGCACACCTGACACATTAAAATTGGAAATAGAGGATCGTTTTGGAACGCTACCACCAGCGCCGCCTCCGGGAACGCCAGATCTCGAAGCGCAGGAGCTGATCACGTCAGCTTTCCTCGAAGTCGTCTGGCCAAAATCGAAGCCGGACGTCACGATCCTTTCGTTCGGAGAACCCGACACTTGCTCTCATTTCAGCGGAACCGGTGCCGAGAAGACCCGTGAAGTCATCGCCTTCTGCGATAAGCAGCTTGGCCGCGTGATCGATTGGTGGGAGGCTGAGGCACACAACAATGATGTCCAGATTGCTGTAATCTCCGATCATGGGCATATCACCGGGCATACTCGGGTTTCTGTTGCGGATAGTCTGCGTCGCGCTGGTTTTTCACCATCAACAGCTCCCGGGGTGGATGTGGATGCTGTCGTTGTGCCAGGCCAAGTCGGCGCGATCTACCTTCCCGATCGCACCGACAGAAATGTCATAAAGGCGGTCGAAGCGATCACCTCAGAACCTTGGTGTGGGTGTGTATTCACTGCTCCAAAGAACGAGGTTGAGGGGATCGCACCAGGAACATTTGGCCGCCATCTCGTTGGCGTCGAGCATGCGCGGTCGCCGGACATCGTCTTCTCGTTCCGGACGGACGATAGTGTCGATCCGTTCGGCCTTGTTGGAGGCACCTACTACGACAATGACCGCAGAACCGGTCTCGGCTTACATGGAGGACTGCATCCAAAAGAGTTAGCCGCGGTCGGCGTGCTGGCGGGTACAGCTTTCCTCGACTCTGGGCTCATGTCACGTACTCCGTCGGGAATTTGCGATGTCGTTCCGACAATCCTAGAGGTCATGGACATCGAGCGATCACAGGGTATGACCGGTCGCGTTCTTCAGGAGGCGCTTGCCAATACCTCAGCCGCCGCGGACTCATCAATAACTCCAGACATTTTCGAAACGGGGAGCGGTGCTTATTCGCAGGCTCTGCGGCGCGTTCGCGTCGGCACGAGCATCTACCTTGATGGCGGGTGGGTCGGCTCCGGTGCGCCGACGGCCGCCAGACGACATGCGTGAGGAATAATCATGGCGGTTGCGCGTCCTGGCACTCAAAAGAATCGGTTCCGTGGCAAAGCGAGCCGATCGATGTTCCAGCGGCCTCAGCGCTCAGTGAAGGGGGCGCGTCCGGTAGAGATGCAGATGCTCGAGACTGATGCCAAGTGGCTTCATCCGATCAACTTAGTTGTATCCGAGCGAGCTGTAGTCGAGCAGTGCCTGAGGTGTAGCTGTGAGAACTGAAAAGGCCGGCGCAACTCTGTTCTTAGGTGAGCAGCGCTTGCTCAGTGCTGGCGTTCTAGGCCTTAGATATCTACGCCGGGGTCAGGACGACCAACCTCTCGTCGTCTTCCTGCCGGGTGCCGCACATCTGGCGCGTATTGCATATGGTGATCCGACGTCTTCGCGAATGGATTTTCTGGATCATTGGCTCGAAACACGAGGGATTGGACTGGCTGCACTATCTTATCCCAGTGACCACCCCGCCATCGATGCACCAATGCCCACTCTTACCATTGACGCTTGGGCGCGATGGATTGCGACAGTTGTTGCTGAAGTCCTGCAAAACACTCCAAATCGTTGTGTTGTCGTCGTCATGTGGAGCATGGCAGGCCGCTCAGCAGCGGCGGTAAACGGTACGCTTAAGAAACACGGCATCAACGCAATTTGCTTTATTTCGCTGGCCGCAACGCCCCCGCTTTCGGGCTTGATCCCGACCACGCCTGGCGGTGAGGCGCTAACACCTGACGGTTTGTGGGCACGAACGGTGGCTTCGGCGCCAGACGGCATCCAAGATCGGTTGACGCAGGGCTTTCTCTCGAGCTTGGCGGATCAAAGGCAACGTGATGGGCACCGGAGCCTGGACGAGGAGGTCTATCTGCGGGATTATCTTTGCAACACTCCGATCATGCTGCGAGGTTCACCACAACGCTATAACGAACTCGGAGTGATCTGGGACCGAGAAGCGGCTGAGGTCGATATGGCTGCGACGCAGTTTTCGCAGTTCCCGCTGACAGCGATGATCGTACCGACTGATAGATCTGATGAAGGTCATGCGCTCGGCGATCAGGCCGCCTGGAGTTTCATCAACGCACAGATGATTCGCACCATCGCAGCAGAATTAGGCACAGAGCAGTGGGAAAAGTTGCGAGCGCTGGTGCGTGAGCTTCCGCAGCGGCTTTATCGGGAAGTGCCCGGAGGTCATTTCTTTTTTGTCGGAAGATCGGGTGCCGAAGCGACAGCTGATCGTATAACGCGTCTTATCATCGAGGCGCGTCAACTGCATAGCGAGATCGATTTGATTCTCGAAGGGAGCCGCGGCGCAAAAGCAATCAGTGCTTTCGGTGAAATAGCAGGAGACACCAAGTGAATAAGGTTGTGAGGCCTGTTGCGGCCAATGAGCCCATCGATATGACGCGCACCATGCCACCCGAAATTCTCGGCTTGACTCGCCGCATTCAAGAGGCCCTGGCACATGTTGCCCAATCGGGCGACCTCGATCATCTCATCCAACGCCATCACTTTTTTGGCACCGACGGTGAGCGAGCCGTCGGCGCGTCCTGGCTGTCACATCGGCTCGGATTTGATCCCGGCATCGATAGGCTGTTCATCACCGGAGGTACGCAGAATTGCCTAGAAATTCTGATGCCGCGGCTCGTCGGTACAGGTGGCTGCGTAGCAACGGAGATGTTGTCCTATGCCGGCAACACCCAGGTCTGCAAGTTGTTCGGCATTCGCGTGGTTGGGGTGGAAATTGACGAATATGGCATTCTGCCGGACGCGTTTGCGCAAGTCTGCGAGAGGCATCACCCAAAGGTCCTTTACTGCAATCCTACGATTCACAACCCAACAACGTCGAATTTGCCTGAAGACCGACGTCGGGCTATTGCCGAGATCGCACGCAGACATGGCGTAATAATTATTGAAGACGACGTTCACGCAAAACTCGCTCCCGGCGCTTTCCCTACTATCATGTCGATCGCTCCGGATATTACTTGGTATCTGATGAGCGTTTCAAAATGTATCGGCATGGGTTTGCGGACGGCGTTCCTTGTTGCTCCTGACGCTCGCGCATTGATCGATCTGCGGGAGCCCATTCAGAGCATTTCGTCGTGGTTTGTGCCGGGCATATCGTCGGTTGTCGTCACTCATCTCATCAAAACGGGAGCGGCGGATGAAATCGCTGCCAGCATCCGCGAAGAGGTTGCCGCAAGACAGGCGATCGCGACGGAGGCTCTCGATGGCTTTGACTTCCAGACAAAAATAAATGCGTTGCACCTCTGGCTGAGTCTGCCTGACCGATGGAGTGTGCGTGAGCTCGTGGCGGCGGTCCGACCGCACAATGTTGTCGTGCGTCCAAGCGATTTGTGTAACGCCGGCGGGATTATGATGCCAAATAAAGTGCGATTGTCTCTCGTCGCTCCCCGGAGCAAGCGCGACCTCGCGTATGCCGTTAAGATTATCGCAGACAACCTACGACGTGAGCCGAAGCAATGAACGGCAAGACGCCGACCGTATCGTCGTTGACCGGCATCGTTGCCGCTGCGCACCCTCTCGCTGCCAACGCCGGTTCACGAATTCTTGCAGCCGGCGGTAACGCGTTCGACGCCGCAGCGGCGACCGCCGCTGCTCTCAACGTTGTGGAGCCCTATAACTCCGGTCTCGCCGGAATGGGTATAGCAATCTGCTACGTAGCGGCAGAGGATCGGATCCGCGTGCTGGACTTTGTTCCGGCGTTCCCCCGTGGTTTCGATTTTGCGAGTACCGACGAGCGCATGTCGCTCCGACGGGGCGGCTATGGGACAGGCTTGCCAGGTTGTCTCGCAGGTTGGGCTGAACTTGGACATCGATATGGAAATATGACGCTCGCCGATACGCTGGTCCCGGCGATCAATCTTGCACGCGACGGCTTTCCGCTAATCGAACTCAACGTGGAGGCTTTGCGAGCGTCCCGGCAGCAACTCTCGTCGTTCCCTGAATTGCTAATGAATTGGACGGAGGTCTACGGCAAGTCCGACACAGAAAATCAATCCGGGAGCGTGCTCCGCCAACCAAAGCTTGCCGCCACCTACGAAGCCGTCGCTAAATCGGGAATTCGTTACCTCTATGATGGACCTCTCGGACACGAGATTGTAGAAGCCGTGCGCGCCCATGGTGGCTGCCTGACGGAAGACGACATCGCTTCCTCCAAGCCGCGCTGGCAGGAGCCCATCAGCGTCAACTATCGGGGCAGCACTATTTACGCGCCTCCACCTCCATCCCACGGCTTTCAGTACCTCCTAACGATGGGATTGCTTGGTAAATTCAATCTCCCGGAATCACAGAGAAGCGAAGGTGATCGACTCGACATTCTCTTTCGTGCGATTCGCTCAGCGGCCAGAACGCGCATTGAATGCGAGATTGAGAATACGGGAGCATTCGCCCAGCTGATTGACGACGTCAATCTCTCCCGATTGCAAACAATCGCTTTGAGCAGAGACGCCATTGAGGGGCCGACCGAATACACGACGGTCACATTGACTGTCGATCGCAGCAGGGAGAACACTACTTCGTTCTCGGTAGCCGACCGCAGCGGCAACATGGTGGCAATAACTCAAAGTCTCGGTCAGTATTTCGGTTCGGGGATCATCACCAGAGAGCATGGCGTCGCTTTGAATGATCTGCTGCACTACGGAAATATCGAGGAGGGCAGTGCAGGCGCACGTAGCCGGGTTCTTGGATTGCCATTCTGTCCTTCGATTGTCGTTTCCCCGGATCGTGTATTGGCTTTCGGCACTCCGGGCAGCTTCGGCATCCCCCAAACTCAAGCGCAGGTGCTTGTCAATTATCTCGACCGCGGCATGTCTTTGCAAGACGCTATCGATGCGCCGCGCGCGCGGCTATGGCCCGGCCGCAGCATCGAAATCGAGAGCCGCGTCGGGGAGGCCGCTTTGGAAATTCTGGCAAAGCACGGACACGATATCAAACCCGCGAGTGGCTGGACGAAGCTTGTAGGAGGTATGCAGGGGATAGTGCGTGATCGAGCAACAGGCGTCATGTCTGGAGCTGCAGATCTGCGTCGCGACGGTTGCGTCGCAATCGCCTAAAGACGATAGCCTAGGCAGTCGAGAACATCAAAAAATGGATCCAACTCTAATAGCTAAGCTGACTCAGTGGCGCCATCAGCTGCACATGAACCCGGAGCTGTCGACCAGAGAGTATCAAACGGCGGCGTTCATTGTCCAGAAGCTGTCTGAACTTGGTGTGAGCCGTATTGAGAGACTCGGTGAGACGGGAGTTGTTGGTACAATAGTGCGCGAGGGCTCGAGTTCGAGCGTTGCACTTCGCGCAGACACGGACGCTCTTCCCATTGTTGAACAGAACGTATTCTCCCACAAATCCCGACAGCCAGGTGTGATGCATGCCTGTGGGCACGATGGCCACATCGTTATGCTTCTCGGTGCCGCCGTTTTGCTGCTGAAGTGCCCGAACTGGACAGGCACAGTTCATCTCGTCTTTCAGCCTGCGGAAGAGGGCTTCGGTGGAGCGAGAACTCTGATCGACCACGGCCTCTTCGAGAAGTTTACAGCGCATCGAATTTTTGGACTGCACAACTGGCCAGGTTTGGACGTCGGTACCGTCGGAATTCACCGGGGCGCGGTGATGGCGGCCAGCTCGGCCTTGGATATTACAATTAACGGGAGATCCGGCCATGCCGCCATGCCGCACATGACAAGCGACCCCAATTTGGTGCTGGGTTATCTCGTCGGTGCCCTGCAATCCATTGTGTCCCGTAATGTTGACCCGCTTGATTCTGCGGTAGTTTCTGTTTGCATTGTTCAGTCCGGGACCGCGCGCAACCAAATTCCGTCGTCTGGAACACTCGCCGGTACTGTAAGAACCTTGTCTCACGACGTCCTCTCCCTAGTGGAGAAACGCATGAGACTGATGGCTAAAGGTTTCGGTGTGGCCTTCGATGTCGAAATCGACGTGGACTTCCGTCCCGGCAGTGCAGTGGTGAACTCGTTGCATGAGGTCGAAATTGCAGCCCAAGCCGCCCACGGAATGGGGCTGGCCGTTCGACATGATCTTGTTCCGAGCATGGCTGCTGAAGACTTTGGAGAATATCTTAGGCATGTGCCCGGGGCATATATTTGGATTGGTTCGGGTCCCGCGAAGAATGGTCACGTGCTCCACAACGCTAGCTATGACTTCAATGACCAGGTTATCCCCATCGGGGCGCAATGGATGGCAGATGTCGCGATGACATCGCTTGAGCGATAAACTGTTCTCGCTTTCGCCGGCAACTACTGACGCGGAGCGCAGCGGCTTGATCCCGGCGACTGCCGTGTACTTGGTACGCCCATCGCGGATTGCCCTGATACCAGCTTCGCAGACAGCGAGCGGCGTACGAAATCCGGTTCGCCCTGACTGAGCTTGATCACGTCTGCGGCCCGATCGCGAAGCTCAGCCGCACGAGCTGTCATGGCCCTGGTTGCAGAGGGACGGAAGACTTTGAGCCGTTCTGCAACGAGGGGCAAGATAGGAAACCTGCGAACTGCGGAAGATAGCGTTCGGCGACTTCCTACTCACTCTCGAACGAGCAAACCAAATCGTAATGTCGCATTGTCGAACGAAAGAATCGGTGCATTTGCCTTCTCTTTCAACGAGATCGCCTCACTGCGCAATGAGAGCGGCGTCGACGGACCAAAGGTCGGTCAATCGCCGCCGCTCTGTGAGCGTTGACTCGAGATGAATCTTCAGGCGGCGAGACAACGGCTCGTCGAACGCCGGTGATCAAGGCCCTTGCCAACGGCGTTACGGCCAATTCACGAGCGGTCTCCACCAAAGTGCGAGCCGCGGTCACCGAAAGCGGAACAGAGCATCGCATTTGCGTAACTTTCACATTCAATTATTCGATGAGCGTCATCTGGCTGTGTAATTACAGGGCCAATAGGACGGCCAACGAGACACTGGACCGATGAGCACGCGGTTCAATGGAAAACAGAGGGGCTACAATGCGAGTGTCAAGTACCGCAGACCGGCGGCGGCTCAAGCGCCGCTTTATCGACGCCGCGCTTTGGTTGGCTGCGAGCGTTCCGCCGGTTGCGGGGGCGCATGCGCAGACGACAGACCTCGGGACCGTCCAAACGTCAGACAGCGGCGACGTCAATTCGGCCGTGTATCAAGCGCCGACGACAACGCCGTTGACGGTGACGCAACCGACCTCCGTCATCGATAAGCACTATATCGAGAACAACATTCCGCCGACCGCCAACTACGACCGCGTCATTAACGTTGCGCCGAGCGTGATGACCGTGCCGGGCGCATTCGGCGGGGGCGACGCCAAGATTTCGATCCGCGGTTTCCAGAACGGCCAATCCAACCTCACCCTCGATGGAATTCCGCTTCGGCAATACAACCTCAACCAGCGCAGCGGCATTTTCATTATGACGAATGATCTTGGAGGGGTCGCCGTCGACCGTGGTCCGGGCACGGCGTCGACCGTAGGCGATGCGACGTTCGGCGGCACCGTTGCACTGCAGACCAAGGCGCCAATGTCGACCATGGCCACAACGGCGACGACGAGCTACGGCAGCTTCAACACTCAACTCTATGGCCTTCAATTTGATTCCGGTCAGATCAAGGGCACCAACGGGGCCTCGTTCTTCCTCGACACGCAGTTTACAAAAAGCGACGGGTATTTCACAAACACGGCCAGAGAGCGGGAAAACGTGGCGCTGAAGATTCAGCAGCCCCTCAACGACAATACGACGCTCACCTTCGTATCGATCAACAATCATGAGATACGCAATTACTTTCAAGGTGCTTCGCTCGCCCAGATCAAGGCCTACGGCCCGAACTATGGACTATCCTCCTCACCGAACAGCCAAGGATACGCGGGCTACAACCGTTATCAGCTCCAGACCGATTTCGAGTACCTCGGTCTGAAGTCCGATTATGGCGAGGGCTGGCATCTCGACAATAAGCTCTACACTTACGGTTACAGGACGCCACCCACGATTTTGGGGGCGGATGTCAGTGGCAATTCCAGGCTCGGCACGGTGTTCGGCGCCAGCGACGTGCCTGGCACGTCAAATCCGGTAGACTATCGCTCCTATGGCGATGTGATCGCGGTCACGAAAGACTTGCCCGACGGAGCCGTGAAGGTGGGGGCATGGGCCGACCACCAGCCGGCGCATCGGGCTAACTTTAACGTCGACATGACCTTGGCGCAGAAATACATCTCCACCGTCTACGATCAGCACCTCGCGCTGGATACTTTTCAACCCTATGTCGAGGCAGACTGGAAAGCACTGCCTGACTTGACGATTACGCCCGGCGTGAAATACGCCTATGTCACTCGCAGCCAATCATCGCTCGTCGATCCCTTCACGCACGGGCCCTTGGATTACTCCCAGACATGGGGCAAGGCTCTGCCCTCGCTTGCCGCAAACTACAAGCTGTCGCCGAACTGGTCGGTTTACGCGCAGGCCGCGGAAGGCTTTTTGACCCCACCTCAAGTGACCCCCGGATCCAGTGTTCAACCTCAAACCACTTGGAATTATCAGGTCGGCACGTCCTACCAGAGCAAGACCTTCACACTTGCCGGCGATGTCTACTACATCGACTTCAATAATATGATCGCATCGCGGACAGTCGGCGGTATTGCGAGCTACTTCAACGCTGGCGGTGCCATCTACCAGGGCGTGGAAGTCGAAGGAACAGTCCACGTAGGCAACGGATTCAGCGTTTTCGCCAACGGCAGCCTCAACAGCGCGAAGAACAAGCAGACTGGGCAATGGATCGCCGAGGCGCCGAACGCAACAGCTGCGGCCGGACTGATCTACGAACAGGGCAACTGGTACGCCTCGCTAACGGACAAATGGGTAGGTTCCCGGTTCGGTGACGTCGGGGAAAAGCAACCGCTGTCACCGTTCAATCAGCTCGACATGGCCATCACCTACAAGGTCAAGAACCCTCTGCCCAATCTGGCGGCAATGACGGCAAGATTTGGGATCAGCAACATCCTCGACAGTCGTACGATTGTAGATTTCGGCGGCTATTCCGGCGGGTCAGTGACGCCGCTGTTCTACACGCAGATCGGCCGGAACATTTATAGCAGCCTGTCTGTGCAGTTCTGACTGCAATCATCCCCGAAGGAACAAACATGAATATGACCCCGGATCGTCTCACCGAGCTCGCGGCGCAATCCGACGGCATTCTCTATGTTATGGCCGTCCTGCTCTTAATCGCGCTCACCGTGATTATCGATCGCTTCTGGTTCCTTGGCGGGACCATCCGTCGCGGAAAACGCTTCACCAGTACTGTCGCGCAATTCGCGAACCTCGACCGGGAGACGCTTGCAGACCTCGTCGAGAAATCGCCGCGGCTGCCGCACCGCGCCTTGCCGGAAGTGCCGCTGCACCATTCCGAGCTGAAGGACGCGCATCGGTCGACACATGGGGCGGCAGGCGCTTTGGCGATGTCGGGGAAAGGCAGTCGCTCCAACCATTCAATCAGCTCGATATGGCCGTGGCCATCACCTGCAAGGTCAAAATCCCCTTGCCTAATTTGGCCGCAGTGACCGCAAAGGTTGGAGCCGATACATCCTCGATAGTCATTCGCTCGTAGACTTCGCTGGATACTCCGGCACGACGTCGACGCCGCTGTTCTACACGCAGATCGGCCGGAGCATCTACACCGGCCTGACCGTGCAGTTTTGACAGAAGATCATCACCGTAGGAAATAGACATGACCCTCGATCATCTCACCGAACTCGCGGCCCAGTCCGACGGCATTCTCTATGTTATGGCCGTCCTGCTGTTGATCGCGCTCACCGTGATTATCGATCGCTTCTGGTTTCTTGGCCGGACCATTCGTCGCGGAAAACGCGTCACCAGTACGGTCGCGCAATTCACGCACCTGGACCGGAAGGTGCTTGCAGAACTTGTCGAGAAATCGCCCCGGCTGCCACACCGTGCCTTGCTGGAAGTGCCGCTCCACCATTCCGAGATGAAGGACGCGCATCGAATGTCGGAGCTCTTGGAGGAGGCGATCCTATGGCAGGTCCCCAAGCTGGATAGCCGCTTGTGGCTGCTTGACACCATCGTGACGCTGGCGCCTTTGCTCGGCCTTCTCGGCACCATCGCCGGCATGGTCAAGGCGTTCGCAGTTCTCGGCGACGCCGGCAACGCGGCGACACAGATCACCGGTGGCGTCGGCGAGGCTCTGATCGCGACCGCATGCGGCCTGCTCATCGCTATCGTTGGTCTCGTTTGCTTCAACAGCCTCAACAACTGGACGCGGCTCATCGTTCATCAACTTGAGACTTTGAAGATTTCCATGGTCAACCGTCTCGATGCTCCTCGGGCGGCTTCGGGGGAAAGGCGTCATTACGGTGCTGCAATCCACCCTGTTGCGCATACGGGGACCTGACCAATGCGATATCTCGAGGTGCGGAAGGGCCGCATAGAAATCATCCCGATGATCGACATCATGCTCTTTCTGCTGGTGTTCTTCATCATGATCACGCTGCGAATGATCCCGGCGACCGGCATCGCTTCTCAGCTTCCACAAAGCAGCACCGCCCAGGATCTGCCCCACCCGAAGATCGTCGTTACCCTGTTTGCCGACGGCGCTATCGAGACGGATGGTCAAAAACTAACCATTGACGATCTGACGACAAAACTCGCCAGCGAGCCGGACCGCGAGCACGCTGCCGTTACCATTGCCGGAGCCGGCACCACCACGCTCCAGAATCTTCTCGCTGTGATGGATGCGTGCCGCAAGGCCGGCATAGTCCAGGTGGGCCTCGCCGCGAAGGAAGCCAAGTAAGGAGTACGATCACTGTGAGCATCGCGACAGCCGAGCATTTCAGCCCACCGCAAGAGCGCTCCGTACTGCCCGCTTCGTTTGCCGCCGCGCTATTGCTGGAGGGCCTATGTTTTTTTGGCGTCATCGGCTGGCTCACACAACGCCCGGCCAAAATCGAGTCGTCGGCGCCGACCATGCAGATCTCGCTAGTGGCCGCTCCACCTGCGCCGAACGAAGCTCCGGCGGATCCGCCTCCCATGGTCGCGGAAACTCCGCCGGTGCCCGAAGAGACTCTCCCGCTACCGGAAGATCCTCAGGTTACTCCACCGCCGGCAGAGCTTGCTCCACCGGAGCCTGCTCCGCCGCCTCCGAAGACGGAGGCGCCGGTCGCCCGCCCGAAGCCAGCAAAACCGCAGCCGCAGGTCCAAAAGAAACCGGCCGCGCGCCCCGTACAGCAACAAGCGACGGCAAGCGCGGCGCCGAGCGCTGGCGCGATGTCGAGCTTTCAAGGCCAAATGCGACGTGCTGTAGAAAGTGCGCTGATCTATCCGGCATCGGCGCGTGCCTCAGGTCAGCATGGACGTGCCCGCGTGACGTTCGATTATCTCGACGGACGCGTATCGGGGATCAGCTTGTCCCAATCGAGCGGATCTTCGGTTCTTGATCAGGCCGCACTCGCTACGGTCAGGAGCGCGCATTATCCGCCTCCGCCGCCCGAGATGAGCCATCGAACGCTCCATCTCGGTATCTTCGTTGAGTTTAAGGCAGGTATGTGATGACAGGTGCCGTGATTGAGCGAAGGCGCGGGCGGGCGCTATTTGTGAGCGCAAGCGAAGCCGAAAACGGGCGCGCAGTCTATCGAGAGGCCCTGTAATGGGACGCATCCGAAATCTTGTCATCTCCCTACTATCCCTAACAGCGTCGGCGTCCGGTGCGATGGCTGCCGACATCACTCAAGCCCGGTCCGGCGCCGATTCGAAAATCGTGAGCATGAGGCGGCTGACGGAGGTAGAGTACCGCAACTCCATTGCCGATATCTTCGGAACCGAGATTGAAGTGCGCGGTGCCTTCGAGCCCGCGATCCGCATTGGCGGCTTGCAAGCAGCCAGCACCTCGGTGCTTTCGGTAACGCCCGTCGGCTTTGAAGCTTTCACCAAATTGGCTGACAGCATCGCGATCCAGGTGACGGAGGAGAAATACCGCACCAAGCTTCCCTGTGTGCCCAAGTCTGCCAAAGAGCCCGATGATGCCTGCACCGCGCAGGTGCTGAGCCATTATGGACGGATGCTGTACCGCCGGCTATTGACCGAGAACGAGATCAAAAGCGCCGTCAGTCTGAGCCAGGGACTCGCCGAGGCGCAGAACGACTTCTATGCCGGCCTGCGCTATGGTCTGGCCAGCTTGCTCCAGGCGCCAGATTTCGTATTTCGCATGGAAACTGCCGTGCCGGCCGGCAACAAGCAATGGGCGCTGGACTCTTACAGCAGGGCCATGCGCCTCAGCTACCTGATGTGGGATTCAACGCCCGACGCCGAACTGCTGCAGGCGGCCGAGAAGGGCGATCTGAACACCGCCGCCGGGCTCGAGAAGCAGGTCGACCGCTTGATGTCTTCACCGCGCCTAGAAATTGGGATGCGCGCCTTTTTCAATGACTCGCTGGAGCTCGACAATTTCGACACGGTCTCCAAGGACGGCATCCTTTATCCCAAATGGAGCTCAGGCATCGCCGCGTCAGCGAAGGAAGAGACGCTGCGCACCGTCATTGACCTGGCATTGCATGGTAACGGCGACATGCGCGACCTGATGACCACTCGCAAGACGTTTATCAATCGCAATCTAGCAGCCGACTATCAGCTGCCGTTTCAGTTCGAGGGTGAATGGATGCCGTATGAGTTCAGGCCTGATTCCGGGCGCAGCGGCGTTCTGACCCAGGCCAGCATGCTGGCGATGTTCTCCCATCCCGGTCGCAGTTCACCCACCAAGCGCGGTGTGGCAGTGATGGAGATCTTCCTGTGCGAGCCCACACCCGCGCCGCCGGCCAATGTGGATTTCTCGGCCGTCAATGATACCAGCGGCCCATTGAAGACCGTGCGCGAGCGCTTGATGGCGCATGCCAACAATAGCACTTGCTCATCCTGCCATAACCACAGCGATCCCATTGGGCTTTCCCTTGAGGGCTTTGACACGATCGGTCAGCGCCGCACCATGGAGAATGGCCAGCTGATCGATCTTACGGCCACGATAAAGGGCAAGCATTTTGTCGGCGCCGCGGGGCTTGGCCAAGTCCTGCACGACGATCCCAAATACACAGCCTGTCTTGCACGCAAGATCTATGCGTTTTCCCGTGGCGTGAACAGCGAAGATGTCCCCGCCTCGGCCTTCAAGACTGCCCATCAGGCCTTCGCGGATTCCGGCTTTCGCATCCGTTCTTTGCTGAAGAGCATGGTCGAAGACAAGGACTACTTCAGCGTGCCTGCGCCTTCCCCCGAAACAACCACCTCCGCGGCCAAGTAGATAGGAGCCAGTCATGAAGATCGATCGCAGATTTCTGCTCCGGGGCACATACCAGGGTGCCTTGGCCATCATGGGCCTGCCGTTCCTTGATTGTTTCCTGGATAACAAGGGCAAGGCGCTGGCTGCGACGGGAAAGCCGCTTCCGGTCCGGTTCAACACCTTCTTCTACGGCTGCGGGCTGACCAGTCAGTTGTGGATCCCCAAGACGGGCGGGAAGGACTGGGAGATAACATCCCAGTTGAAACCGCTGGAGGCCTATCGTGCCAAGCTGAACGTGTTCAGCGGTCTGCGCGTACCGCTGGACGACAATCCCAACTACCAGCATTGGTCGGGCGCAGCGGCCGCTGCCACGGGCATTTCGCCTACCAAGGTGAAGGAGTTCGATTCCAAGACCATCGACCTGCAGATCGCCGATGTCATCTCGCGCGGTGCGCGGTTCAAGTCGATCTCGGCTTCCGCCGCTGGCGACCCGAAGCAAAGCTATTCCAGCCTTGGCGGGGCCAATGCCATTCCGGCAGAGGCCTCGCCCTTGGCGCTTTACACCCGGCTGTTCGGGCCGGGCTTCCAGGACCCCACCAAGGGGGACTGGCAACCAGATCCCCGGGTCCTGATCCAGCAAAGCGTGCTCTCGGCTGTGGCCGACAACCGCAAGCGCGTTATGCAGAATCTGGGCCCCGTCGATCGCGCCCGCATGGACCAATATTTCACCTCGGTGCGCGAAGCCGAACTGCGGCTGGCCGCGGAACTGCAGCGTCCCGAAATCCAGGCCAACGTCACCATTCCCCCGGCGCCCGCCGAGATGGTGTGCAACAATGCACTCCCTAATCTACGCAAGGCAACTCCGTTGATGGCGCGGCTGGGGGCGCTGGCTCTCGCCACTGACCAAACTCGGGTGTTCAATCTCAGTATTTCGGAGCCGACATCAGCGATCTTCATACCGGGCGATCCCTTGGGCTATCACGAGTCCACCCATCAAGAACCAATCGATCCGGTCCTCGGTTATCAGCCGCGGGTGGCGCAATACAATGTGGACGCGATGGAATTATTCGCAATGCTCTTGAAAGAGCTGGAGGCGGTGCCCGAAGGCGACGGTACGGTTCTCGACCACAGTCTGGTCTTTGCTTTTACGGACCAAAGCTTTGCCAAAATCCACGCCGTGGATGGCCTTCCGATCTTCGTGGCCGGTGGCGCCAGCGGCCGTATGAAGACGGGGTATCATATCGCCAGTGACAACAGTCCGGTGTCGCGCGTCGGCCTGACAATCCAAAAGGCGATGGGCATGTCGCTCGACATTTGGGGCCAGGGCTCCATGGAAATCAAACAACCGTACACGGATTTGTTGGCGTAAGAGCATCCGCTTCATGACAAGTAAGTCGCCATCTCAGCCTGGAGTTGTTGTTCGTATGTCTGCGTCGGGCTTCCGCTGCGTTGCCATAGCGGTGTGTGTAGCGTTTGGTCTTGCCTTCTGGAGGGCTGCCGCGGATCCGGCTGCGGTCGCTCAAATCAAGTCCCGCCAGGACAAGTTGCGTGACATGGGCGGCGCGCTGAAGGCGATCAATGATGAGCTCAAGAAGAGAAGGATAGATTGGGACAATACGGTCATGCCTAACGCTCAGACGATCAAGGATCGTAGCGGATACCTCTTGAACTGGTTTCCCAGAGGCAGCGGCCCTGAGTCCGGAGTCAAGACCTATGCGTTGCCGGCAATCTGGCAGAACGATGATGATTTCGTAACATTGGGCAAACTAGCGCAGGTCGAGGCTGCGAAGCTGAACCAGGTTGCGCTCAGCAAGGACGCGAATGCGCTGAAGGCGGAGGTGGAAGCGATGGGCAAGGCCTGCAAGGCCTGCCATGACAGCTATCGTTCGCCCGACTACACAAAAGAAAATGACAACTAGAGCGGTTCATGAGTTCCTCTGAGGTGAGCCGCATGGAATCGGCATTGGCCGACACAACGGACCTGAGAGTCTGGGACCTGCCGGTGCGCGCCATGCATTGGCTGCTGGTGATTGGAATCGGCGTTTGCTGGTGGACCGGCCTTCACAATGAACTCGAATATCATCTCTATAGCGGTTGTGCGGTCTTGTGGATCGTGCTGATGCGTCTCTATTGGGGGGTGGTCGGCTCTTCAACCGCGCGCTTTGTCAATTTCGTGCGGGGCCCCAAAGCCATTCTCGACTATGCCAGCACGCTGCACCGGCGCGACACTCCCCGCAGCCATGGCCACAATGCGCTGGGAGCGATCAGTATTGTCTTCATGATGGGGCTGGTCCTGGCGGTTGTCATTCTTGGCTTGTTTGCGGTCGATGTGGATGGGCTCTATTCGGGGCCCCTGTCGAGCTATGTCACCTTCAAGCAGGGCCGCGACCTCGCGCATCTCCACTACCATTGGTTCAATATCCTCCTATGGGTGATCGCGCTGCACCTGACGGCCGTGATCTTTCACTTCATCTACAAGCGCCAGAATCTCATTGGCCCCATGATCCACGGCAAGCGTCCAGTTGACGCAGGCGATATTGGCGAAACTGCCGAAACGGAAATCGGGGGCGCACGCCCCCTCTGGCGATTTGTAATCGGTGCTGTCCTCGCGACCGCCATCGTGTACGCAGTGTCGATCGGCTTCTATTTCTAGGATCCGAGAAAAGAACAAGGCAGGAAAGAATGAAACGCAGTATTGCTACCGGGGTGGCCCTCGTCGCGCTTTGCGCCTTGGCCGGAATCAGTTTGGCGGCTGATCCGACGGCCACCCCGGCTTTAACGCCCGCGCCGGCCAAGCCCGCCCAGGCTTCCTCCGACAATCTCCCCTTGGTGCCGCCCGCCAAGCCCGGTGTTTTCACGGCGACGAAAATGGGCTCCGACCAGTTTCACTTGGTGGTCGCTGGCCATAAATTCACAACCCAAAGCGATATCGAGAAATATCTCACCTATCGCGCCGCGGAACTGACCATGGAGCAGAAGGCGAGCTGGTTCACATTTGTTGAATCCCGCACCAAAGCTGACACAGCGCCCGTGCCCCAACGCGATCCCGCCGGGCTGCGTTACAGTTTCCGCATGGAGTATTTCCGCCCTGTCTGGCGCTACAAGACCAGCAGCTCCCCGGTCTGGAAAAGCTGGAGTCCTTTCGCAGGCGCAGCCTTCATCACGGATGGCCCGAAAATCATCACGGATTTCGAGGTCAGTGCAGACATCGTGCTCCATAAGGGCCAGATGGATGACGTCAATCCGCTGGCTTTTGAAGCCGGAGCGGTATCCGACCTCCTGATTAATCAGGTCTCGCCGCCGGAATAACCGCAAGGAACGTCCAATGAAGATTCATCGTCGCGCCTTTACTGAATTGCTCGCCAGCCTCGGGGTTGTTGTGGTTGCTCCCGCATTGGCCGAGGGCAAGATCGTCGAAGTTTCGATGAAGAACAGCCCCAAGGGCGCGTTCGCGCCCGCGACCATCAATATCAGCGTGGGCGACACCGTGAAGTGGACCAATCCCGCGGTCATTACCCACTCCGTCACCTTCGATCCTGCACAAGCGACGACGGCTTCGCATGTCGTATTGCCGGCGGGCGCGGCGCCATTCGATTCCGGCAATATGGAGGAGGGCGCCACCTTCAGCCACACCTTCACGGTAAGGGGCACCTACAAGTATGTCTGCAAGTTTCACGAAGCGATGGGAATGGCTGGAACTGTCGTCGTGTCCTAGATCCTGCCGTTGAAGGGAGAGCGTCATGAAGATGAGTAGAGCGCTATTAGCTTTTGCGGCTGCCACAGCCTTGACCTGCAGCGCAGCTTTACCCGCCGCGGCAGATACCTGGACTCGCGGCTTTGTGGTGAGTGCCTATGAATATGCCTTCCGCTATGGGGGGCGGCCTGATTTTACTCGCGGCGGGGAGATCGAGCCGGGGGTAGATTGCCCCCGTGGGAGTACTACTCATTTCGCCAATCCTGACCAGACCAGGATCGCGCTGGCGCGCCAGAAGTGGCGTTCGCAGCAAGACATCGACTGGATCGCTGCCCCCCCTGGGCTGGACCAGGTCCGCGACCCGGGGCAAGTGCGCCGATATATCTGGCGACGCGCCCTAGCCTATCGCGGATACAAGCGTGGCATCGAAACCTACACCAATCCCTGGGCTGCCGATGATCCCGGCCAGCCGCAAGTGACCAGTCGCATCGCCGACGGTCTCAATCTTGATGGCAACGTCGGACCCAATGACTTCGTCAGCCCCGGTGGAGAAAAAGGGGTCGACAACGCTTTATACCGCGCCTGGGGATGCGACGCGCCATGGCGTGGCAATGGCAATGCACCGTACGCCCTGGCGGTTCGCGATAGTATGCTGTTCGGTCTCTACACGATGGTTCTGCGTGTCTCCGGCAACCAGGATCCGATGAATGATAGTGATGCGACGGTTGAGATCGGTTACTCGCCGGACAAGATTGTACGAGATTCCCGCGGTGGAATTGCTGCCGACTATTCCTACCGTATTCTGAAATCCACCCAGTACACCAAGCTGAAAGCGAAAATCACAAATGGCGCGGTCGAGACAGAGCATGTTGAGCATCTTCACATGCCGCGCATCGCCTATGTCTACCACATGACCGGCGACATGGACCTTACAAAAGGCAAGATGCGTCTCGACATTGCTCACGATGGCCTAAGCGGCACTGGTCTAATAGGCGGCTACAAGAACTGGCGCGATCTTTATGCTGAAGCCGCCTTCGTTAACGATGGCGGCGGCCTGGACGTCACTCGTTATGAGGATCACGTGGCGCTTTACTTCGCACTCCGCCGCAATGCGGATGGCATGTACAACGAAATGACCGGCCAATATGACGGCATCTCCACCGCGTTCCGTATCAAGATGTCTTCGGCTTTTGTCGTGGACCCCGACAAGCCTATGGAAATTCCGATAGTGGCAGGTGAGCAGTGGCGAATGAAGGGCACCGAGGCAAATAAGGCAGCGTTCATCAAAGGCGCCAAAACCCGCATTCCCCAAAATCCCCCACCGGGCGTCTCGCAGACCGCCGCCTTTCCTACGCTTGAACGAGCGATGAAGGACCTTCCCAGCAGGGATTTCTTCCTCACGCTCGATCGTCCTCATTGGCCGGATGGCGTGGGCGTGGACACGTACGGTAACCCGATCGATGACGATGGTGACCGCATCGACAGCCGCGGCAACAAGCTCGATGAGCGAGGTAATCCTTTGACGCCGCCTCAGCCCCAACATCAAGTCAGCAATGGCGCGCCCGCCACGGTGGCAACAGGGCAAGAACGGTGAGGGGCGGGTTGATCGTCCTCGGGCCTTGCGAGGCAGAGCATTTGGTTCGTCAGTTGAGCACGAGCCCAATCAAACTAGAACTCACGACCCCTACACCACGTCCTCGGACACGATCGGAACGCGAATGATAAAATTATATAGGTTCATCATTGGTTGCATGGTTATGACGGTAACCTATGCGTCAGCTCAGACGCCCCCGCGCTCCGAAATTACCCATAATGAAGAATATCATGGCTACTTCATCCAGCCGGCCCGCCTCATCCGCGGAGCAGGTTTGCCATGGGATCACCAAATTCAGGTAGCATTGCCTCCGAGCTATTTCGATAGCGGCAAGACATATCCCGTGCTCTGGGTTACCGACGGAAGCTTTCGATTCAAGTGGGCTATCGATACACTGACTCTTTCCGGAATCGATCAGGAAATGATCATCGTCGCCATAGGTGCCCCGCCCGCTGCTAGCGCCGAAATGCTGAAACGTCGAACATACGATTTCCTTCCGAAGGTGGATATAGCAAAGAACAATCCGGAGTTACAGAAGCAAATCGAGCTTTCCGGATTGGCATCTAACGAGACGGGCGGCGGCTCTGATTTTGTTTCATTTGTTACTGGTGCGCTGAGAAATGATTTGGGTAAGCGCTACCTTATGTCGGACGATCACGTCCTCTATGGTAGCTCTCAGGGAGGTATGTTTTGCGTCTTCGCTCTGTTTGAAAACGCGGGTGCCTTCAAGAGTTATATCTGCAACAGTCCCCCACTCGCCTATGGCGATGGCATGCAATTCAGGGCAGAACAGCAATATGCGCGGGCTCACTCCGACTTGGCCGCAAATCTGTTTTTAAGCGCGGGAGAGGGCGAAATTTTGCAGGGCGGCACAATCACACCGTTTCATGTCGTGAGTTCCATGAGTTTGATGGCTGAGACGCTGAAGCTACGCAATTACCCTTCATTGAAGCTTAACGTCAAAATATTTCCAGACGAGATACATCACCGTTGGACAAGCACGCTGAGTTTGCGTTGGGCGCTGCGGGAATTGTATCACTCGCCCAAATCCCTCAACGTAAAAGGGTAGACGGTCCGCAGGGACGCGCCGTCCGATTGGTCCCCTCTGTGGCCCTGCGCGCAAGGCGGTTGGCCTATATCGTTCCCCAGTCACATGGGCCGCAATATTATCGGCCACGTTGGCAAAAGGCTCGCAGCCGACGCGCGTCACGCGCTAAGGACCTCACCGACCATCTTGCGCTTCCGGCCATGCTTCATAGCTTTCGGCGGATCACGCCCTGCAGCATCTCTGCTGCTTCAACCGTCGCATCTCGGCCGGCAACACTCCGACGTACTTTTTCTTTCAGTTTGAAACAGGCGCTTGGCTGATTCCGGCGTTGCGGCAGATCTCCGCTACCGCAATCCCGTCGTTGCCTTGCTTGAGAATGAACGCCTTCTGGCCATCCGAAAATCTGAGGCCTTCATCCTTCTTGGCGACTCCCAGCCGAGAGGATTCGGCAGCGAAAACTCTGGCCAAAATCCGTTCAGTTTGCCGGCCTCAGATCAATCACAGCAAAAGGGTGGAACTCTTGCGCGCCATCCCCAGCGGAACGCAGGTCGCATTCCCCGAGTTTGATTAGGAGGAAATCCCCGATCAACATGAGGATGATTGGCAACCAATATGTCGATCGAACAATAAGTCTGCTGCGCAAAGAGAGGGCCTACGAAGTCGTCATTGCATCTGCTTGGGGCCGTTTGCTAAGCGTCCGGAAAATGATGTCCTAAGCGACACGCACATCTAACGTCATCCAGAGCAAATCTGTTGAAGAGAGACCGGAGAGCGAGACGGACGATTAAACAAGCCGTTCTTACAACCTCATTGCATTCTATTCCAAACTGAAAGTACAGTGCTTGGGGCGAACTTAGGTAACCTTGACGCGCCGCACGACTGTGGCCAGGATCGCTCGCATGTCTCGCCGCACCGTCGACGCTAGGCGACCTTTCCGGAGGGTAAACGTGAGCTCGGGATTTCCGATAGATCGTGCACCAGGCGTGGCGCCTGGGCGGAGTTCAGGCTCTGCCTACGGCAATCTAATCTGGGCCGTCGCTACATCCGACGACAAGACGCTTGACCTGGACGGCCAGATAGCCGCAGCGTTTGCGAAGATCGAGCGTGTACTAGGGCACTTCAATACGGATAAGCGTTATTTGGTATCTGCGAATATCTTTCTCTCGAACCTAGATAACAAGAAAGAGTTTGACGTAGCGTGGAAAGGATGGGTGGGTGATAACCCTGAACACTGGCCCCAGCGAGCATGCATCGGGGCAACCCTTTCCCCAGGTACGCTGGTTGAAATCTCGGTTGTTGCAGCGCGACCGAGTTGATGCTTTCAAAGGAGGCGAGCTTCAGCAGAGCAGCCTTAACCACGTCCAACTCCCGGATTCTGAAGATCGGAGTGGGTCCCTCCAGGGGAAACGGGGGCTAACTTTAAGCTTGGCTGGTATGCCGGCTTTAGGACCAAAGGGCTTGTCAAGGCCGCACCCACAGCATCGACTTCAAGCGCCTAGGCGGCTTAGGAGTTTCTCGCCGGCGACACGTTCCATGGTACGCGTACGACGAAGTCCTCAACGGAGGGATACGTTCTCCATGGCCTGTCGAACTGCCACGACTTTGTCCAAACCCAATCCGCGTGCGGGGCCAGAAGCAAGCGGGCGCTTTCGATGACGAAGTTGAACCCAAAAAATCATCGACGATCTCGGGCAGATCGCGGCGCCAGTCGGCAGTGAGTGCTTCGGGTCCCCAGTAGTAAAGGATGAGCAGACTGACGCGCTCGAGCGCCGCGATTAGACGGGGGAGACGGCCTTCGCCGCGCGCCCGGGTGAGATCGGCGAACAAGCCGGGCAACGCGCTTGTAGAGGACGGAGAAGCCATCGCGGCAGACGCTTTTTGCCGAGCGGGCCGGTGCCGGTCGGACTGACGATGAGGAGATGGTTGTTCTCGCGGCTTCATTGGCAGGTGGTGAGACCTATGAAAGAGGCAGCGATCGAGACCACGAGCGGTGCGATAGTCGACACTCTCGATGGTGGCGGCCTAGAGCGGAGTTGACATTGGCCAAGCGCCGTACAAGGCAACGATTGTTGCGGGCGGTGACCTCGCGATCGACGAGTAGACCGAGCCAATCGGGCGGCATGTGGGCGGCCCGCAGGCGTAGAACGTCGCGAATGCGGCGCATGGACAGTATCTCTGTCGGCATCTCAACCTCTGCTGTCGGGCAAAGACCAGTTCACCTGGAATGTTTGGGACTTGATCACGATCGTCCGGAGCACGCAATTAGATGCGCGACAGCTTTCTCTCTGCTTGGCCGCGCGCGTCCGACGTGTGCACTGTTATCGACGAGAAAAGTAGGCTGGAGCCATGCAAGGCGGCATCATCGTAACAAACAATAGCTGGTTGCGGATTCCGATGATCGCGCGCAGCTATTCCAATCTGATGCCGCGCAGCGTTCCAATCTGATCGCGCGCAGGTGAAGCCCCGATCGTTAAA
>NZ_JACMYO010000092.1 GCF_020889685.1 Bradyrhizobium oropedii | reverse complement strand
CCGTGGCCAGGAGGCGCGCGCGGCCTACGCCCGCGCGGCCGAGCAGTCGACCAGCTATTACGGGCAACTCGCCCGCGCAAAACTCGGCCTGCCGCAGATCGAGCTGAACAGCGCGCCGCGCGGCCGCGGCGCCGATCGGCTGGAGATCGTCCGTGCGGTCGCCCTGCTCTACGAAATCGACGCGCGCGAGCTCGCGATCCCGATCTTCGGCGACCTCGGCGACAATGGCGATCCGGAAGCGCTGGCCGGCCTCGGCGAGCTTACCGCGCGCCATGGCGACGCCCGCGGCATGCTGCTGATGGGCAAGGCCGCGCTCAATCGCGGGCTGCCGTTCGATCACTACGCCTATCCGGTCAACGGCATCCCCTCGTTCCGCCAGGTCGGCCCCGAGGTCGAGCAAAGCGTCGTCTACGCGATTGCGCGCCAGGAGAGCGCGTTCAACCCGGCCGTGGTGTCGCCGGCCCAGGCCTACGGCCTGATGCAGGTGACGCCGGACGCCGGACGCTATGTCTGCAAGCGCGCCGGCATCGGCTTCGACCTCAACCGGATGAAGACCGACCCGGTCTACAATGCGACGCTCGGCGCGGCCGAGCTCGGCGGCCTGCTCGAGGACTATCGCGGCTCCTACATCCTGACCTTCGCCGCCTACAATGCCGGTCGCGGCAGCGTGAAGAAGTGGATCGAGCGCTATGGCGATCCGCGCGACCCCAAGGTCGACGCGGTCGACTGGGTCGAACTGATTCCGTTCTCCGAGACCCGGAACTACGTCCAGCGCATCATGGAGAACCTGCAGGTCTATCGGGCCCGCTTCGGCGGCGGCACCAGATTGCAGATCGACGCCGACCTGCGCCGCGGCGCCAGCGTCGAATGAGCCGGCGCAAGGCGGTTTTCAACAGCCTTGCGACGGGCGACTGTCAGGCCTGACGAGAAATCAATCTAATCCATTGTTATAACTAATATTTCTGGCATTCACCCGAGCCGGCGCCGCCAAATCAGATCGCTATATAAAGGCTCAGCGCCCGCTCCGGGGCGGCTGGCGGCCGGGCTGCCACCAAATCACCTTGTCGCAATCTGAATCTGCCGCTTGCGGCTCAGCGTCCACTCGGGCATATCGGCGCCATTGGAGAGGTGGCCGAGTGGCTGAAGGCAACGCTTTGCTAAAGCGTCATACGGTCTCAAGCTGTATCGAGGGTTCGAATCCCTCCCTCTCCGCCATATCGCTTTGATATAGTTCACACAATTCTCAGTTCGCCTCGATAAAGCACAGTTCAATGCACAGCGTCGTTTTGCGACGCTGGCAGTCGAGCCATGCGATCAATGGGAGACCTCCGAAAATGCAGGTCAATCGTGCTCACGCCGAACAGGGCGGTGTATAGAGCGCGTCGGGCGCTGCTAGACGCGAGTTGACCAATCGTTGGTGCTCAGAACTTTCGCCCGTCGGATTCCATTTTCTTGCATTCCCCGCTGAGCGTAAGGGACTTTCCCCCCGCTGACAGGGTCTTGGTGGCTTTGCCCGACTGTCGGGAAATCATGATCGAAAGCGAAGCTGCCTGCTCTTTTCCATCGATAGTAATGTTTGCCGGGCCCTCAAAGGAGAAGGAATCTTGGTCCAATCTCCAGCCTCTTGCCGTATCGATGTAGTATTGGACGATCGACGCGGCCATGTTCCAACCATCAGTTGAAGCGGTCGGAAAATCGCACTCCAATGCTGGGACCTGAGTTTGCGCGCGACCTTCCAGAGTCAACGCTCCCAAGGCCAGAAGGGACAGAAGCCCATTTCGTATGACTCGCACGTATACACTCCTCGAAGCTTCCCCATGGGTGCCTCTGCAACATACCGCGTGCTGAGCGCCGACCAAAGACGGAATACTTCCTAGGGTGAGGCTCGTCCCACGTTCTCTTCCGTAAAATTACCGCACGCGGGTTCGCCCCGAATTTCCGGCACGGCGAGCCTGGACCGCCAGTCACCTCCGCGTGAATGAAACATCATTTCCGGCGCCTCGAAGCGACAGCGCAACAAACCGCGCCCAGCATCCTCCCATTGATTTCGTTCACCTGAACATTTCCGGAGTAAGGCCATGCAGCACGACAATGGCATTCAATTCCAGGATCTCGACCAGGTTTTGCGTAACGCCCAACTTCGTCGCTCAGCCGACTTGAGACCTCGGCTAGGGCAGCGCTTCGCATCCAAAGCCGGCAGGCTCGTCATCGCAACTTCGCTGGCTGGCATGGTTGCTGCGCTGGCGATCATTGCTGCCCCGCGGCCGGTCTCGAGCGCTGCGCTTGGCAGCGAGTGGCAATGTAGCAAGGCAGCGTTTGTTTTGACGACCTGCCGTCAAGCCGACCATGCGCGCTCTTAGCAAGCGGCCGCATCCTTGAAGGAACATTGCTGTTAGCCTGGCGCAGGCGACCATGGCACTCGCGCGAGAGCAACTGGTCCCATCGTCGAGCAATCGATGTCGACGCAATGCCGCAACATCGTGAGCAACACTTCATTTGCGAGCGACGCTCGGCTTCGGCAATCATCGAAGAAGCAAAGGTGGTCTGATCCAACAGCTCGAAAGGGCCGGACAGATGCGAGGTCATTTGGCTGGCGAAACCATTTGCCCGGCGAGCCGTAGCTGGAGCGCCGGCCTATTTCTTCCATTTTGGTGCTACGGGCCGGCTGGGGCCGTTCGGTCTTTCCCAGTCACGAACGGCCTCACTCTTGAGCCCTATCCATGAGCTGCGTTGTCAGCTTCCCCCCGGCTTGATTATTTGGCATCACCAAGAGATCGAGAGGCCGCCCCGAGGCCATCCGTCGGCTGGTCGAGATCGGGCTAAAGGCGACGACATAAAATGAATGGCCCAAGCCGCGGTCTCAGGATAGCGATCTGCCTCGCACTGGCATTCATTCTGCCTGCTGCGCAGACTCCGCCGACGGCGCATTCGCGGGACGAATGGCGTGTGATCGACAAGGAATGTCGCGATGTCTTGCCTGTGCAGGCAAAGATACGGGCGTGCCTCAACCTGCTGAGCGATCGACGGCTCTCGACCGCCTATCTTGCTCCGATCAACGGCGAAATATCGAGCACGTTCCAAAGCTTGCGGGACTACGACAACGCCATAAAATACAAGAAGATCGAAATCGACCGCGCGAACACCGCGGTGGAGCAACCTTCTCGCTCGAGCGAACCACTTCCTGCAAGTCTTGGCGCGATGTCTCTGCGTTACATGCAGCTTGGGACACTCCAGTCGCTCAATCGCATCACCAACTTCGACAGTCAGTCGGATGAAGCGCGCCGAGGCGCCACTGAGGAGCAAAACAACTACAACCAGGCGCTTTCATACAACCCGATGAACTACAGGGCATATCGATACCGGGCTGAAATTCGCAGCCTGTTCTGCGAGAGCGCGTCCGCCGCTCTGGACATAGAGGCCGCGGTCAGGTTTGCCGAACAGGCTGGAGATCAGGACGCCGCTCGCGACTACAAGCGCGTCACGCTAAGTGCCTGCATCCCGGCGTGGCGGCGAGACTAGTCTGCGAGGCCCGTCAGACTGTCGCCCTCGGCGGCATACCCGCGCCACACCGCCCCGACCGTACTCTTACGGACCCGCTACTGGCAGGCAACTTGCGACGCATCCGCGAATAGTTCGGCGCCAACTGTTCCCGGTGTGCCGAACTCAGACATTCGGAGCACGCAAATGAACATGCATCATCGTTTTGAGACAGCCCGCGGAGGCGCTGGACGAGAGTCGACGATCAGCAAGATGCTGTCCGATCTTGTCCTGGCCTGCCAGCAGATCGAAGCCGACATCGCGACCGAAGAAGAGCGCACGGGAGTTCACGACCGGTCGGACGCAAGGTATCCGATTTTGGCAAGGTCGCTCATTGAGCGGTACGCCAATCTCAAGGGGACAATCGCCACACTCGAAAAGCGCGTCACCGAGGTATCCCGGCACAAGTTGGTCACCAACGCGGCATAGCTTTGAAATCACACGCTCAGAAGCAAAGGGGCCCGCTGGAAGCAGACCCCTGGCATCTTACTGGATCCCGATGCACTGCCGCTTGCCGTCGTTGGGGCAGTAGAAGCAGGCTTTCGAGGAGCACCCCGACAGGTCTCCGGCCTTGTTCAGGGTGTAGTTGCAGCCTGCGGTTCGGTCGCACGCCTTGACGACTGCGCCAATGGGGGCGGCGGACGCCGACTGACCGAACGTCAACAGAGCAATCGCAGTTGCGACGGCGAAGCTCACTGTAATTGAACGCATGATTTACCCTCCTCCGCATCTGGGCCGACGCACCATTGCATCGCCTTGGCCGGAACTCTCGCCGAACGGTTCCGGAAGTGATGTGAGGCGGGTCACTCAGGCTCGCGGCCGCCGCCCTAGAGGGATCGAGGTGATAGAGCGTCGGCGCGCCGCTGTCAGCCGCTGCCGCGGGTGGAGGGATCTAGGTTTCGATTCTCACCCGGCGGGATCGGCCCGAAGCCGGGATATCTATACCAGCCCGGAGGGGCGACCTGCTCGATCGGACTGATGATGAAGTGCTGTCGCGCACGCCGGTGATGCGCCGTTGCGGCATCGGCAGCCGCACTCGATAGGATCACGAGAGACAACGCCAAGGCCAGGGAAATAGGTAAGGAAACACGCAAGGCAGCACACATCGCGATCACTCCGTTTCACCGAACAAGTGATCGCCGACCGTAGCCCCCTATTCCGCCCTGGCCTCTCACATGCGATCAAAACAGCGAGATCGCCAACCTTGCCTTGCGCCTTATCGCGCGTCGCACGCGGTCTTCAGCGGCCGCGGGAAGGCCTGCGCAAAGGCGACGCCGAGCAGCGCGAGGCCGCCGCCGACGACGTGGAATGACCTCACCGGCTCGCCCAGCATCACGATCGCGGCTGCGGCCGTCAGCACCGGCAGCAGGTTCATGAAGATCGCGCAGCGGTTCGGGCCAAGCTGTGCGACGCCGCGGATCCAGAGGAACGGCAGCACGACCGACGCCAGTGCCCCGGCATAGACGATCAGCGGCAAGGTTGCGGCGTTGACCTGCCGCAGCGGCGCCGGTGTCGCGAGGAACGCGGGAAACATCACGGCCAGCGCGCACAGCGCCTGCATATAGGTCGACTGCCATCCGCTGATCGGCAGAGCCCAGCGCTTCAGGAGCACGCCGTACAGCGCGTAGACGATCGCGGCGAGCAGCATCAGTGCGTCGCCCGCATGCACGCCGTTTTGCAACAGCGACGACAACTCGCCGCCGCTGACGAGATAGACGAGGCCTGCAAACGACAGCGGCGCGCCGCAGATCATGCCAAGCGTCGGTTGCTCGCCGAGCAGTGCGGCGCTGAGCGCGACCGTCAATAGCGGTGTCAGCGCGGTGAAGACGGCCATGTTGGTCGCGGTGGTGGTTTCGGCCGCGAGATACGACAGGCTCTGGAACAGGCACATCGCAAGGAAGCCGAGGATCGCGAGCGGACCGAGATGCGGCCAGATCGCGTGGCGATTGCGCCAGGCAGCGCGCGCCACGAACGGCGACATCAAGAGCACTGCGACCAGCAGGCGATCAAAGGTGATCGCCTGCGGACCGATCGTGTGCGCCGAGAGGCGGGAGACGATGACGTTGCCGGCCCACAGCACGATGGCAACGAAGGGGTAGAGAAGTGCAGCATTCTTCTTGAGCATGACTTGGCAGCGTGTTGGAGAAGGACCCACCAGCAACTACCTGTCGCGCCGAGGTCCGTCTCACGCTAGAATGACCTCACCTAGCGAGATTGGGACATGCGAGATTAAGACGTGTTGGACGAGTTGATCACACGGCACCTCGACTATCACGCCACGGCGCGGCCGATGGCGGCGATGGAGATCGACTATCCGAGCGGCGCGTCGACCGGCCGGCACGCGCATCCGCGCGGGCAATTGCTCTATGCCATCGAAGGCGTGATGATCGTGCGCTGCGCCGAGGGAACCTGGGTGGTGCCGCGCAATCGCGCGGTGTGGCTGGTGGCCGATCTCGAACACGAGGTCCGCATGTGCGGCGCGGTCAAGATCCGCACGGTGTTCGTGGATGCCGACGCGGCGCCCAATCTGCCGCAGACCAGTTGCGTGTTCACGGTCTCGCCGCTGCTGCGCGAATTGTTCGTCGCCGCGATGGCTGTCCCGCTGGACTATGCGCCCGCGACCTCTGACGCGCGCCTGATGCGCGTGCTGCTCGACCAGCTCCGCGAAATCGATGTGCTGCCGCTGCATCTGCCGATGCCGCGCGACGAAAGGCTCGCTCGGATCTGCGCGGCGCTGGTGAGCCGCCCGGACGATGCCTCGACCGTCGAGCAATGGGCGCACCGCTTGAAGCTGACGTCGAAGACGATCCATCGCCTGTTCGCCAAGGAGACCGGCATGACCTTCGGCGAATGGCGTCAGCAGGCCCGTCTGCTGTTCGCGCTCGAACGGCTCGCGCAAGGCGCTCGCGTGGTCGATGTCGCGCTCGATGCCGGCTATGCCAGCCAGAGCGCCTTCGCCGCGATGTTCCGCAAGCATTTCGGCGTGCCGCCCAACGCCTTCTATCGATAGGCCGTCGCGGCCAGACTAACGCTCCGCGGGCACCATCTGGGCCACCGGCCCCAGGATCCACTCCCTGAACGCCGCGATCTTCGGAAGTTCCTGCCGGTTGTCGGGGCAGACGAGATAGTACGCGAACTCCTCCAGATGCGAGGTCTCCAGCAGTTGGATCAGCTCGCCGGCTTCGATCTCGTTCGCGACCATCGCCGCCGGCAGGAGGCCTGCGCCCTGCCCGGTCAGCACGGCCTTCAAGAGCAGACCACTATCGTCGAACGAGGGTCCGCGCGGGGTGCGAACCTCCGCGATGCCATTGGCCTGAAACCACAGGCTCCAGCCTTTGCGATCGGCATCATGCACCTGCGGCCAGCCCGCGAGCTCGCCGGGCGACGCCGGCCGCCCGAGACGCGCCACCAGCGACGGCGCTGCGACCACCACCATCTCGACCGTGACGACGCGGTCGCTGCGCAGCCCCGGATAGCGGCCAAGCCCGTGGCGCACCGCGACGTCGACGCCGCTGCGCGAGAAGTCGACCACCGTATTGCTGGTCACGATCTGCAGATCGATCTCGGGATGGGTGCTTTGAAACGACGCCATCCGCGGCACCAGCCAGGCCGACGCAAAGAACGGCGTGACGCTCACCGTCAGCGCGCCGACATCAACAGATGCAGCGACGCGCCGCGAGGCATGGGCGATCTGGCGAAACGCATTGCGGATCGACGGCAGATAGTCGCGCCCGGCGTCGGTGAGATAGATGCCGCGCGGCACCCGCTCGAACAGCTTGATGCCGAGATGAGCTTCCAACGTCTTGAGCATCTGGCTGACCGCGCCCGGCGTCACGCACAGCTCCTCGGCTGCGAGCTTCACCGAGAGATGGCGGGCGGCGGACTCGAATGCCTTGAGGGCGTTCAGGGGTGGAAGCTTGCTTTCCATGATTTAGATTTTCTAATTTAAATCGCGAAGCAAATCTGGTTTGCCAACTGGACGCTCCGCGCGTTCTATCAGCCTATATTAATGCTGGAGGCGGCGTCAACGCAGGGAATCCTGAGCCAATAAAGTTAGATTTTCTAATCTTTATTGCGGTTCCTGATGGCGAGCTTTCGGTTCCCCGATGGAGCCCAAGACATGACTGAGGTCCCCAATAAACTCGCCCTGCACGAGGTCCGCGCAGGCGGCCATGCCGGCCAACTCGTCGACCGCATCAACGCTTCGCAAGCCGGCAGCCTGCCCGCTCTGCTGGAGTTTCAATGGCTCGAGGCCGGACGCGGCTATATCAGCGGCCGCTTCGAGATTGCCGCAAAGCACTTCTCGCCGCACGGTCTGCTGCACGGCGCAAGCATCGTCGCGTTGGCCGATACCGCGTGCGGGTTCGGCTGCCTCGCCTCCTTGCCGGACGGCGCGATCGGCTTCGCCACCGGAGAGTTGAAGACGAACTTCATCGGCGCCGCGCGCGAAGGCGGCGTCGCCTGCGAGGCTCGCCTCGTTCATGCCGGGTGGACGACCCAGGTGTGGGATGCCGAAATCCGCAGCGAGGCGACCGGCAAGACCATCGCGCTGTTTCGCTGCACGCAGATGCTGCTCTATCCGCCGGCCACGGTCGGCGATCGCACCACACCAGCAGAACGAACAGGAGAACGATTGTGAGGAACGCCGCCATGCACGCCGGATATCAGAGAGTAAAGCCGTTCTATGGCTGGTATGTCGTCGCCGCAGCCTTCGTCGTGACGTTCATCGGCTTCGGCAGCGCCTACACGTTCTCGTCCTTTGTCGAGTCGTTGCAGCGGGAGTTCGGTGCCTCGCGCGGCTCGGTGTCGCTGGTGTTCTCCTTCGCCGGCTTCCTGTATTTCGGTCTCGGCATCGTCTCCGGCCCGCTTGCCGATCGCTGGGGCGCACGCAGGCTCGCCTGCCTTGGAATGGCGCTCGTTGGTCTCGGCATGATGCTGGCGGGACAGGCACAGACCATCCTTCAGGTCTATGCCGCCTACAGCATCGGCATCGGCGCCGGCGTTGGTTGCGCCTATGTCCCGACACTGGGCGCCGTGCAGCGCTGGTTCGTCCGGCGGCGCGGTTTTGCGTCGGGCCTCGCCGTCAGCGGGATCGGGGTCGGCACGCTGGTGATGCCGCCGCTCGCGACATGGCTGATCACGAGCCTTGGCTGGCGCGATGCCTATGTCGTGCTGGGCGTCGTCGCCGCCGTCGCGGGCATCGGCGCATCGCTGCTGATCGCGGACGACCCGCGCCGCTACGGCACCGGACCGGACGGCGATCCGCTTGAAGCGGTCTCGGGCGCACCGCTCCGCCAGGGCGTCTCGATCGGCGGCGCGGTCAAGACCGCCCGCTTCGCCGGGCTCTATGCGGCCTGCCTGATCAGCGCCTTCGGGGTGTTCGTGCCCTTCGTGCATCTGGTGCCCTTTGCCGTCGATCATCAGGTGGCGCCGACGCTTTCCGTGCTGCTGCTCGGGATGATCGGCGTCGGCAGCACCGCCGGCCGCTTCTTCCTCGGCGGCATCGCCGACCGGGTTGGCCGCGATGCATTTCTGGTCGCGATGTATGTCGGCATGGCCGTCTCGCTTGCGATCTGGGCGATCGCCGGCAGCTTCTGGTCACTCACGGTCTTTGCGCTGCTGTTCGGCGTGTTCTACGGCGGGTGGGTTGTCATCCTGCCCGCCGTGGTCACCGACCATTTCGGCGGCCGCAACGTCGGCGGCATCATCGGCATCCTCTACACCAGCGTCGCCTTCGGCACGCTGCTCGGCCCGAGCGCCGCAGGTTTCGCCTACGACATCAGCCATAGCTACTTTATTCCGGTGGCGATCAGCGCTGCCGCCAACCTCGTCGCCGCCCTCATCGCGACGGCGACGATGCGAACGGCCTCGCCGATCGCATCGGTGGCGCAGCGTTGATGCCCCTGTGACGGCCGGTGATCCGCCGTGCTAGGCTGGCGGATCACCCTGCTCTATCGGCTCGAAACCTCAGTGCTCACTCGCTTCGCCATGACCAATGCCTGGAACTATCGGCGAGCAGACCGTGACGACATCGTCGAGCTGGCATCGTGGTGCGGTGCCGGCTCGCTCGGCCTCAGGCCGCACTTCCATGACGAGAGCCAGATCGTGCTGGTGCTGTCGGGGTCGCGCGCCTTTCGCATCGACGGCGCGACCATCACCGTACCGGCGGGCCATGCCGCGCTCATTCCGGCGGGAATGCTGCATGCACCGATGCCGAGCCCGAACCAGGAGACGGTCTGCCTGAACGCCTATGTTCCGGCGAACCACGCTTCCTCTTCGCTCCGGATCGCCAGCGTCGGGGCTCGCTGGCGGAGTGTGGACGAGATATCGCCCGAGCACATCCTCGAGATCGCCGTCGACACCCTTTCGCGCGAGCCGTCCAGCTTGGCCGGGCCAATCGACAGCACAAAGCTTGGCGTCGCCCTGACGGACAGCCTGAAACCAATCGGCGAGATCGCCGCAGGCTTCGGGCGCAGCCGCGAAGGGTTCAGCCGCATCGTGAAACGCGAGCTCGGCGTTGCGCCGCATGGCTTCCGGCTGCTGGCCCGGCTCAATCTTGCCCGAAAACTGCTCCGCGACGGCGAGCCGATCGCGGCGGTCGCGGCCGATGCGGGCTTCTCCGACCAGAGCCACCTCACCCGCCTGTTCCGCCGTACCTTTGGGACGACGCCGGGCCTCTACTGGCGCGATTGAAGCGATGTCACAGACGTTCCAGACCGGCCGGTGCTTCCCCGGTTAGCGTGCTCACCCTGCAACAGGGTGAAGCATGGATGCCCAGATCGGTCTTCTGTTGCTCGCGGCTGGCGTCGCGGGCGGCATCATCAACGCGTTGGCTGGCGGCGCGACGCTCATCACGTTTCCGGCGATGCTCGCGGCGGGCTTGCCGGCGGTCATCGCCAATGCGTCCAATGCGGTGGCGATCTCGCCAGGACATTTGATCGCAGCGCTCGCCGATCGCGCCAAGCTGCCGCCGCCGACGCGGCGCACGATCAGCTTCATCGCCGCCGCCACGCTCGGCGGCGCGGTCGGCGCCGGCGTCTTGTTGCTGCTTCCCGAGCGATTGTTCGTCCTGCCGGTACCGGGCTTGATCGCATTCGCAACGCTGCTGTTCGCCTTTGCGCCGCAGATCCAGAACAGGACCATCGCCCGTCGGGACGCCGCGGCGCTGCCTTCGACTTTTGCAAGCAGTGCTGTGCTGGGACTGGCGTGTGTCTATGGAGGCTTCTTCGGCGCCGGGCTCGGCGTCATCCTGACCGCGGTGCTGTCGATCACGGAGCCCAACGACATCAGGGCGGTCAAGGCGTTGAAGAACCTGCTCGCGACCTGCGTGTCGCTCGCCGCCACACTGATCTTCATCGTACAGGGAGCGGTGCGGTGGCCGGAGACTGCAGTGATGCTGGTCGGCGCCATGGTCGGCGGCTATGCGGGAGGCTACCTGATCCGGATCCTTCCCGCGCACATCGTCAGGCGGTTCGTGATCGTGGCCGGAGCCGTCATGACCGTGATCTACGCGGCGCGATACTGGTTCTAGGTGGAGTGAGGGAGCCGAAGCTCCCTTCAGTCTCGGCCAGAGCGTTTTCGAGCGAAGTGGACACCGGTTCGCGTGAAGAAAACGCGTCGAAACGAAAGCCTAGTGCGTCGTCATCCAGGCGCGGGCTTCGCGCTGGGCGGCTGCGATCTCGACCTCGGACATCTGCTCGGCGACTTCGCGACGGTGCGCGATCGCATCGGTACGCCCCTTCAGCGCCGCCAGATTGAACCATTTGTGCGCCGCGACGAGGTTGACCACACCGGAGCGGCCGCTCGCCCAATACATGCCACGTTCGAACAGCACGTCCTGGATCGCAGTCGCAGCAACCGGGACGGCGCTTTCCTGATCGATGACCCCCTGAAACATTGTCGTCATTCCCCTTTTTGTTGTTGGCCGCCCTCCCCCGAGCGCGGCCCCCGTCCACTGTTGAACTACCCTGATATCCCCGGGCTGATCTCTTGATCATGCCCCGCGCTGATCCTTTGGATCACCGCTTGCCGTTTGCCGGCTTGTTGGGATGATCATGGCCCATCAAATTTGAAGAGCGGTTTAAGTATCGCGATGAACGGGATGTAAACCGGCGCTTCCGGCGGCGCTGCCCGGAATCACAGAAGTGCCTGTGCCGCAGGGACTTCCATGCATTCGTGAACGCCGGTTTACCCTGGTGTTTCGGACAACGATAACCATGGCGGACAATGGCCGCTTGCGCCGGCCAGTCTCGGCAGGCGGTCAGCTTCGAAACTGATGGATGGGTGGCACGTCCGGTGGCTTGTCGCGCGGCCGGCTGCACAGACGAATGCAGCGCGAGGCCGCAAAGCCAAGCGTCAGTCCAGAACTGGAAATGAAGAAAATGGTTGCCGGGGCGCGGGCTGCGCAGGCCGCCGGAACGAGGGGGTCGGCGAACACGTCAGGACCAGATTTCAGCTCGGCATTCTCGCCGGTGAAATTGCGGAACCAAGCCGGCTCCGCACCGAACGAAGAAATCTCTGTTTCTTCTGCCGGACCGGTTTTGGGAAGGTTGCCCTCTCCGAAATTCGATCCAGCCGTTTGACCTGATGTCTCGCCGACACCCTCTTTCGTCAGCCAGAGCCTTGGAGTGGGATGTGCCTCTCAGCAGTCCGTCCGCTGGCTCTCGCGACGTGCCGGCGTCAAGCCGCCGGCAATCCTCTCAAGGCGAGAGGCTTACTTCTTCTTGGCGACCTTGCGGGTCTTCTTCGCAGTCTTCTTCACTGCGCTCTTGGCCTTCTTCGCCTTCTTCGCCTTCTTTGCCTTCTTAGCCATGTTGCCCTCCAGTATGTGAGATGGCTCTCTAGTTCGCTGCGTGCACTCGGGAATCGATATGCACTGCTTCCCGAATACACCAACAGACCGAAAAAAACAGTGTCCCGCTTAAGGAAGTGTTGACGCAGCGGTGGCAGTGCGCACAGCGCGCGTCGCCGTTCAAATCGACGATGCATTCGCGCGACGATGCAAGAAGTGCAGCAGCTGCCGGCATCCGCATTTGTCAACGTTGCAGGAAATGGCTTGTATTGTAGGCTTTTCATGAATTCGAATGGAAGCGATCGACGCGCGATCGTCGTTGCGCTGAGTCGCGAGTGACGACGAAAAGCGGCGCGGCATAGACGCCGAGTCGTAATTTTTGGCAACGAAAAAATTTTCGTGGGTAAGACGACTTTTGCCTCGTTTGAGGTCGTCCAAGGCGGATTCGCGAACGAATCGCAGCTTCGGCGATTCGGCGCCGAGGGCGTCAGTGCGACCGTCGCGGGAGGGTGTGAGGCGGGATCACGTCGCGTTCACGCGCGCGCGACGACACGAGAGGCGATCGCGCGAGAGCATGATCCGGTTGGATCATACTCCAAGGACAACATCATTGTCCTGTTCGGTCAGATGCCGAGCTTCGACTTCAAGAGGTCGTTGACCGCCTGCGGGTTCGCCTTGCCGCCCGACGACTTCATCACCTGACCGACGAACCAGCTCGCCAGTTGCGGCTTCGCCTTCGCCTGCTCGACCTTGTCGGGATTGGCCGCGATGATGTCGTCGACCACCTTCTCGATCGCGCCGAGGTCGGTGACCTGCTTCATGCCGCGCGTCTCGACGAGCGTGCGCGGATCGCCGCCTTCCTGCCAGACGATCTCGAACAAGTCCTTGGCGATCTTGCCGGAAATCGTTTTCTCTCCGATCAGATCGACGATCGCACCGAGTTGCTTTGCCGACACCGGCGAGGCTGCGATCTCCACGCCTTCCTTGTTGAGACGACCGAACAGTTCGTTGATCACCCAGTTGGCGGCGAGCTTGCCGTCGCGCGCCTTGTCGGCGAGACCTGACAGCACCGTCTCGTAGAACTCGGCGCTCTCGCGCTCGGCGACCAACACGCTCGCATCATAGGGCGACAGGCCGAAGCCCGTAATAAAACGGGACTTCTTCTCGTCCGGCAGTTCCGGCAGCTGCGCCTTGAGTTCGTCGACGAAGGCCTGGCTGAATTCGAGCGGCAAGAGATCGGGATCCGGGAAGTAACGGTAGTCGTGCGCCTCTTCCTTGGAGCGCATCGAACGCGTCTCGCCCTTGTTCGGGTCGAACAGCCGGGTTTCCTGCTCGATCGAGCCGCCGTCCTCGATGATTTCGATCTGACGCCGCGCCTCGTACTCGATCGCCTGGCCGATGAAGTTGACCGAGTTCATGTTCTTGATTTCACAGCGGGTGCCGAGCGCGGTCTCGCCGTGGCGGCGCACCGAGACGTTGACGTCGGCACGGAGGTTGCCCTTCTCCATGTCGCCGTCGCAGGTGCCGAGGTAGCGCAGGATCGAGCGCAGCTTGGAGACGTAGGCCTTGGCCTGCTCGGCGTCACGGATGTCGGGCTTGGAGACGATCTCCATCAGCGCCACGCCACACCGGTTGAGGTCGACGTAGGACATCGTCGGCGACTGATCGTGCAGCAACTTGCCGGCGTCCTGTTCCAGATGCAGCCGCTCGATCCCGATCGTGACGCTGCGGCCGCCGTCGAGCTCGAGCGACACCTCGCCCTCGCCCACGATCGGCGACTTGTACTGGCTGATCTGGTAGCCCTGCGGCGAGTCCGGATAGAAATAGTTCTTGCGGTCGAACACCGAGCGCAGGTTGATCTTCGCGTTCAGCCCGAGGCCGGTACGCACCGCCTGGCGGACGCACTCCTCGTTGATCACGGGCAGCATGCCCGGCATCGCCGCATCGACCAGCGAGACATGGGAGTTGGGGTCGCCGCCGAATGCGGTCGATGCGCCCGAGAACAGCTTTGCGTTCGAGGTGACCTGGGCATGGATCTCCATGCCGATCACGACCTCCCAATCGCCGGTGGCGCTCTTGATTAGCTTGTGCGGGGCGGCAGATGCGGTCATGGATCTCGGTTTCCGGATAAAGTGATATCTGGGATGGATTGGGCTTCGCGCAACCGACAGCGCCAGTCAAGCCGCCTTGCAGTGCTCTTGCAGCCCACGCCGGGGCTGGAGGCGCCGATCAGAGCCCGCGCCGGAACTGCTGATAGGCCTTGCTCGAGCGCAGCGCGTCGGCGCCGCCCGTGATCAGCTGGTTGACCTGCTCCGCCGGCAGCGATAGCCGCGTCGGGATGGCGTTCAAGATGCCGGCCCGCTCCGGTCCAAGCCGGTCGAAGCCGAGCCGCTCGACATAGATCGCGACGTCGCCGCACCTCCAACCGGCGCCGACGCCGAGCCTGGTGCGATCCGCCGCAGACAGGCCGCAGCGCCAACGCTTCAGCTTGCCCGACCAGTCGTTGGCGAGCGTGGTGAAGGCCGCGTAGCTCGAGCGCACGCTGGCATCGATCGCGGTGTCGGCGGCCGCCGACACCAGCTCGACGCCGCTTGGTCCTTCGAGCGTCTGCACGAAGTCGCCGGAGATGCCGCGGCCGGCGTCGACCACCAGGAACAGGATGCGCTTCAGCTTGGCCGCCTGCCGCTCGTCGAGCGGCTCGTAGGGATGTTGCGCGGCGAGCAAGCCGATGCTGAGCCCCGACAGCCCGTAATTGTCGACCAGCCCGCCATCGAGCAGCTTGACGTAGCGCATCGAGCCGTCGCGGTAGCGCGCCTGGGCCTCGGCGTAGGAGCGCAGCAGCGGCTGCGCGTTCGGATCGTTGCGCACCCGATCGTACCAGGGCGGCAGCGGTGCGGCGCATCCGCCGGGATAGGTTTGCAGCA
The DNA here is from genome assembly GCF_020889685.1 of Bradyrhizobium oropedii. GTDB lineage: Bacteria > Pseudomonadota > Alphaproteobacteria > Rhizobiales > Xanthobacteraceae > Bradyrhizobium > Bradyrhizobium oropedii. The sequence goes on along the minus strand of NZ_JACMYO010000092.1, from coordinate 17,326 downwards.
CGATCGGGGCAAATGCCAGCGGCACAGCGGCGGACGCCGCCACCGCTTCGGCGACGCGATAGGAGCGGATGTCGCTGCACAGCGCGTCGAACGACGTCTTGCCGAACACGAACGGTGTGCGGTTGTAGATGTCGGAGGCGTTGATCCACACCCGCGGCCGGCGGTCGTCCGGCAATGCCTCGAACCGCGCGCCGTCGAACAGATTTTGATCGAGCCAGTCGGTGAACTGGCTGTCGTTAACGCCGCCGCCCAGCGCGCGCCCGATATTGCCGAGCGAGATCCGGGTCTTCAGTCCCTCCTCGGCATTGCGCAGCAGGAAGCGTTCGCGGAAATCGGCGAGCGCCGCGCGCCGCTTCAATCCGAAATAAGCGGCAGTGACCGATCCGCCGGACACGCCGGAGACGAAGTCGACGCGGTCGAGCAGCGTCTTGCTGCCGGCGGCGCTGGAGTGCACCCGGTCGAGCTCTTCCAGCACGCCGAACGAAAACGCCGCCGCGCGCGTGCCGCCGCCGGAGAACGAGAGCGCGAGCAGCAGGTCATCTTCATAAGTCGGATAGTCGCGGGCGCTGTTGTTGTCGGCGAGCGCAGCACCGAGCGGCACATTGCCTGGAAGATTGTAGACGGACGCGCAGCCGGCAAGGCCCGCCGCCACCGCAGCCACCAGCAGCGCTGACAGCCATCCCCCTATGCCCGACCCACGCACGATTACTCTCTTTGCCGCTGGCCCCCGCCCGGTTCCATTAGCCTATCACGGCGAATGTGGGCGGCGGCATGGCGGCCGAAACAGGGTTAATGCTCACGGTGTCTTGGCACCGGCGTCCTCACACTGACGGGGCCAAAAGCGCGGAGACGATCCGCTCCCACTCGGCCTCGAGCGTGTCCTTTGCGACCGGCTGGCCGGCCCGGCGATACCAATAGCCGGCATTGCCGAGATCGCCTTCGACGCGATGCAGATAGGCATGCACCCAGGCCGAATTGGCGTCGCCTTCGTCCTGCACGATGCGGTGCGCCTGGTCCCAGTCGCCTTTCTTCGCCCACCAAAGCGCGGAGAGCGGCGGCGACTGCGCGCCATCAGGCGCGGTGTCAGCGAGACTGGCGCGGAAATCCGCCATCGCTCACCACCATTTCGGCGCCGCGAACCGGCCGGCCGCCTGCTCGATCACCTCGCCGAGCGAGAACAGCGTCTCCTCGTCGAACGGTCGGCCGATCAGTTGCAGGCCGAGCGGCAGGCCCTGCGTGTCCTTGCCCGCGGGCACGGCAATGCCCGGCAGGCCCGCCATGTTCACGGTCACCGTGAAGATGTCGTTGAGATACATCTCGACCGGATCGGCGCCGCCCTTCTCGCCGATGCCGAACGCCGCCGACGGCGTTGCCGGCGTCAGGATCGCGCTCACGCCCTTTGCGAAGCAGTCCTCGAAATCCTTCTTGATCAGCGTCCGCACCTTCTGCGCACGCAGATAATAAGCATCGTAGTAGCCGGCCGAGAGCACATAGGTGCCGATCAGAACGCGGCGGCGCACCTCGTCGCCAAAGCCGTCGGCGCGGGTGTTCTCGTACATCTCGATGACGTTCTTTCCCGGCTCGCGCAGCCCGTAGCGCACGCCGTCGTAACGCGCGAGGTTCGACGAAGCCTCCGCCGGCGCCACGATGTAATAGGCCGGCAGCGCGTATTTGGTGTGCGGCAGCGACACCTCGACGAGCTCGGCACCCGCAGCCTTCAGCCACTGCGCGCCCTCGCTCCAGAGCTTCTCGATCTCGGCCGGCATGCCGTCGAGCCGATACTCTCTTGGAATACCGATCTTCATGCCCTTCACGGACTTGCCGATCGCGGCCTCATAGTCCGGCACTGCGATGTCGACCGACGTCGTATCCTTCGGATCGTGACCGGCCATCGAGCGCATCAGGATCGCGGCATCGCGCGTCGTGCGCGCGATCGGACCGGCCTGGTCGAGCGAGGACGCAAACGCCACGATGCCCCAGCGCGAGCAGCGCCCATAGGTCGGCTTGATGCCGACGGTCGCAGTGAACGCGGCAGGCTGGCGGATCGAGCCGCCGGTGTCGGTCGCGGTCGCGCCCATGCAGAGAGAAGCCGCCACCGCCGAGGCCGAGCCGCCGGACGAGCCGCCCGGCACCAGCGTGGTGTTGGAGGCTTCGCGGCGCCACGGGTTGGTGACCGGTCCGAAGCACGAGGTCTCGTTCGACGAGCCCATCGCAAACTCGTCATTGTTGAGCTTGCCGAGCAGCACGGCGCCGTCGCGCCAGAGCTGTGAGGTCACCGTCGACTCGTAGGGCGGAATGAAATTGCCGAGGATCTTCGAGCACGCCGTGGTCCTGATGTCGCGCGTCGCGAACAGGTCCTTGATACCGAGCGGAATGCCGGCGAGCGGTCCGCCCTCGCCTTTGGCAATCTTCTCGTCGGCGGCCTTGGCCATCTCGCGGGCGCGGTCGGGCGTCTCAAGCACATAGGCATTGAGCACGCGCGCAGCTTCGATAGCGGCGAGATGCGCATCGGTCAGTTCGCGGGCGGTGAAAGATTTGCTCGCCAGGCCCTCACGGGCCTCGGCGATGGTCAGCGATGTCAAATCGGTCATTTATTGATCGGGCTGCAGAAGAACGGAGACAGGGTCTTGTCGTTGGCGGGGTCGTCTTGCCGCGCTTTGGCATTTTGCTCGGCATTTTCTTTGGCGCGGGCGGCGTCGAGCGCCTCGAGATGGTCGAGCACGGCGTCCATCGCCGCGTTGGGATCGGCGACCTTCCCCTTGCGCTCCACCGCATCGAGGAAGTCCATGTAGGCCTTGTAGGCCTTCTCGTCGTCGCAGAGCAGACACATTGTAATTATCCGATCGCGCTTTACTCGACCACCTTCGGCACCAGGAAGAAGTCGTTCACGGTGTCGGGCGCATTACGGACGATGGCGTCGGCGATCTCGCCGTCATTGACCACGTCCGCGCGCTTCTTCATCTCCATCGGCGTCACCGAGGTCATCGGCTCGACACCGTCGATATTCACTTCCGACAGTTGCTCGACAAAGGCCAGCATCGCGTTCAGCTCGCCCTGGAGATGGGGAACTTCGGCGTCGCTGACCGCAATCCGCGCCAGATGCGCGATACGGCGGACGGTCGTGGCGTCTACGGACATTATATAGGGCCTCGGGTGGTCAGGCTGAAAGATCAGCCTGCCGTATAGCAGAGGCCGGTTTTGCGCCGCAACCGCAGCGAGCCCGCGGAAGGCCTCAGAGCCCGCCGGATCGCCGGCCAGGCGCCCCAGCCGACAATTTCCGCTCCAAAATCCCGGGAAGAAACCACTTTGCGGGCCCGGCGCAGTCGTCCTGAAACAGTCGCGGCGCCTACTCCCCCAAAGAGAACACTACGGGAGTGCGCGATGTCCACGTTCGAAACCACCCCTAAGCCGGGAGGCTGGGACCCTGCCCTCTGGTCGATCGGGACCGCGATCGGCTTTGCCATCCTCTATGTGGCCTGCCTGGCCTGACGTTCGAGCGTCTAGGCAGCTTTCGGCAGCAATGGTCGAAAGAACGACCGTTCATAGCGGAGAAAGCAGCGCGTCTCCTTCGCGAAGGCGATCGCCTTTTGAACGTCCGGATCCAGCGCTGAGTCCTTGCGGTACTGCTCGTAGGCCGCAAGGCTCGGAAAGCTGAACATCGCCAAGGCAACGTCGCTTGCGCCCTCGGACGGCAAGAAATAGCCGTGATGAATGCCGCCAAACCGCGGCATCAGTTCCAGCCACATCGCACCATAAGCCTCGAAGTCGGCGAGCTTGTCCGGACGGACTTCGTACCGCAGATAACAGGTGATCATGCCGTGGTGCTCCTGCGCCAAATGAACTGCCTCTCTTCATAGCTCGATTGCGAGGCGGCAGGCTGGGCATACACCGCGCGGATGGAGGCGAAATCAACCCGCCAGCTTGCCCATCCGCGCCAGCGCCGCCCCGGCCAGCGCTCTTGTCAATTCGGCGGCCGGCATCTCCTTGCCCATCCGCACCGCCTGCCCGGCCCACAGATTGGTGAAATCGACCTTGCCCTGTTTCTCGGCGGCCGCCCTCAGTGGTCCGAGCGCGGTCGCCGCGTGCGGAAACGCCGGCGCATCCGGCGAGATCGGGCCGACCTCACGCATCACGCGGTTGGCGACGCCGCGCGCCGGGCGTCCGGTCATCACATTGGTGATGACCGTCGATTCGTCGCTCGCCTGCGCCAGCGCGACACGACCCTGCGGTGTCACCTTGGATTCCGGGCAGCGCAGATAGGCCGAGCCGATCTGAACGGCCGCGGCGCCGAGCGCAAATGCCGCCGCGATCCCGCGCCCGTCAGCGATGCCGCCGGCCGCGACCACCGGCACCTTCACCGCATCGACCACCTGCGGCAGCAGCGAGAACGTGCCGGGCTGCTCGGAAATATTCCCGGTCAGGAACATCGCGCGATGGCCGCCGGCGTCGGCGCCCTGCGCGATGACGACATCGGCGCCGTTCTCTTCCAGCCAGATCGCCTCCTTCACCGTGGTCGCCGACGACATCACGATGGCGCCGGCCGCCTTCACCCGCTGCAACAACTTCGGCTCCGGCAAGCCAAAATGGAAGCTGACCACCTCGGGCTTCAGCTCCTCGACCACGGCGCAGAACGCCGCATCGAACGGCGCGCGGTTCGCGGCGTTGATCGGCGCATTCGGATCGAGGCCGTGCTCGCGATAGTAAGGCGCCAGCCGCTGCCGCCATGTCGCCTCGCGCGCCGGATCGGCATCGACCGCCTTGTGGCAGAAGAAGTTGAGATTGACCGGCGCGGACACGCGCTGGCGGATGATGTTGACCTGCTCGCGCGCCTTCTCGGCCGACAGCATCGCACATGGCAGCGAGCCGAGCCCGCCGCCTTGCGCCACCGCAATCACCAGCTCCGCGTCCATCACGCCGGCCATCGGCGCCAGCACGATCGGGAATTCGGTCTTGAAACGATCGATCAATCGACGGTCCGGCCACATGGTGTTGTCTCTTTCCTGGCTTGCTCAGAATGACCCTCTCCCCTTGTGGGAGAGGATGCGCTCGCAAAGCGAGCGCGGGTGAGGGGTTTCTCTCCGCGGAGACAGACCCCTCATCCGGCGCGGACTTCGCGTAGCCGATGCAACGCATCGGCGTTCTTACTTAAAGTACGGCGGCCGGAGGCCGCATATGGCCACCTTCTCCCACAAGGGGAGAAGGTGAAAAGTTGCGCCGGCCCTGCAATGACTGCTCGGCCTCGGCGACGATGCGGCCGACGATCTCGGCCGCGGGAACGATATCATGGATCAGGCCGACGGACTCGCCGGCAAACACCGCGGCGATATCGAAATTGCCCGCTTCCCTCGCAGCGGCATATTGCACAGCGATCTCGTCCGCGCGCTGCATCAGCTCGATCTCGCGGCCGGTCCAGCGCCGCAGATGATCGTTGGAGAGCGAGCGCGCGGTAAACGGCGCCGGCCAGATCAGCTTGCGCGACCAGTCCATCACCACGCCACGCACCGTCTCGCCACTCTTCGCCGCACGGATCAACTGCTTCGCCTGCTCGGGCGCGTCAGCCTCGACGCTGGCATAGAACCGCGTTCCCATCAGCACGCCGGATGCGCCGAGCATCATCATCGCCGCAAGGCCGCGCCCGTCCGCGATGCCGCCGGCTGCGACGACCGGGACGCGCCCTGCGGCGAAATCAATGATCGCAGGCACGATGTCGAGCGTGGTGCGCGAGGCGCCGTGACCGCCGGCCTCGGTGCCCTGCGCAATCAGGATGTCGGCGCCGCAATCGAGCGCTGATAGCGCCATATCCTCGCTCTGCACCTGGCAGATCAGCAGCGCCCCCGCGGCCTTGATCTTTGGCGCGAACGGCGCCGGATCGCCGAATGACAGCATCACCGCACGTGGCCGCGCCTCGAGCGCGATATCGATCAACTCGGGCTGCCTGGCGAGGCTCCAGGTGATGAAGCCGATGCCGAACGGCTTCACGGACCCCTTCAGCTTTGCGGTTTCGGCCTCGAGCCAGGCCCGGTCCCCGTAGCCGCCGCCCAAAATGCCGAAGCCACCCGCCTCACCCACCGCCCTGACCAGCCGACTCCCCGCGATCATCGCCATCGGCGCCGCCAGGATCGGATGCTCGATGCCGAGACGCGCCGTCAATTCGGTGCTGATCGACATGCGCTCGCTCCCTGTTTTGAATTTGCTGTTCTGGACTCGCAGCCTAAGCGCGCCTAATATTCTGTGAAAATGAATACTAGAGAACGCTCCCATCTCTAATTTGAAACGGTGATCCCAGATGGAACTGACCGACCTGCTCACCTTTTCCACGGTCGCCCGCCTCGGCGGCATCACCAAGGCCGCCGACGAGCTCAATACCGTGCAGTCCAACGTCACCCAGCGCATCAAGGCGCTGGAGGCCGAGATCGGCACTGCCCTCTTTGAACGTCACAGCCGCGGCATGTCGCTGACCGGCGCCGGCCGCCGGCTGTTGCCCTATGCGCAACGCATGGCGGCGCTGTCGCGCGAAGCCGTGCTCGCCGCGCGCGACGATGGCGAGCCGAAGGGACCGCTGTCGATCGGCTCGATGGAGACGACCGCTGCGGTGCGGCTACCGACGCTGCTCGCCGAGTTTCATCGCCGCTATCCGGCGGTGCGCCTGACCTTGCGCACCGCGCCGACCGCCGATCTCGTCGCCGCCGTGCTCGACGGCTCGCTCGACGGCGCTTTCGTCGCCGGCCCGATCGAGCATGCCGAACTGATGGCGACGTCAGCCTTCACCGAGGAACTGGTGCTCGTCACCGCGCAGCGCTGGAAATCGCTCGCCGCGCTGCGCGCCGGCACGCCGGAGTCGGGCCCGACCGCGCTGGTGTTCCGCACCGGCTGCACCTACCGGCAACGCCTGGAACAGGTGTTCACCGAATTCGGCTGGCCGTCGGCAGCGCGCTTCGAGTTGGGCACGCTCGACGGCATGGTCGGCTGCGTCGCCGCCGATATGGGCGTGACGCTGTTGCCGCGCGCCGTCGTCGCGCGCGACCATGTCCAGCGCGACATCCATATCCACAAGCTCGATCCACGGCACGCGCGTGTCGAGACGCTGTTCATCCAGCGCCGCACCGCGCACCAATACAGCGCGTTGCAGGGGCTGGCCGCGTGCCTTACCGGCGACGATCGGGTGATCGCCGCCTGATCGGCGTTTTCGCATGGACGCCCGCCCGCCGCCGGGCTTTGCCTCGGCGCGCGGCAGCGTGCTAAGCGCAAGGCCATGCCCGCCCCCATCCTTCCCCTGATCGAAGCCGCACCGCTCTGGCCCGAGCGCGGCGCGCTTGTCGGCCTCGACCTCGGGACCAAGACCATCGGCGTTGCCGTCTCCGATCCGGACCGGCGGCTCGCGACCGGCGTCGAGACCATCCAGCGCAAGCAGTTCAAGCTCGACGCGGCACGGCTGCTCACGATCGCGGCCGAGCGCAACGCCGTAGGCTTCGTGCTCGGGCTGCCGATCAACATGGACGGCAGCGAGGGCCCGCGCGCGCAATCGACCCGGGCATTCGCCCGCAACTTCGCCGGCCTCACGCCCCTTGCGATCGGGCTGTGGGACGAGCGGCTGTCGACGGCGGCGGTCGAGCGCGAACTGATCGGGATGGACGTCAGCCGCGCCCGCCGCGCCGAGGTGATCGACGAGCACGCCGCGATCTTCATCCTGCAGGGCGCGCTCGACCGGCTGGCGAAGCTGCGCGGAGACCGCTGACGATGGCCGTGGTGATCGCGGCGCTGCTGCCGGTGTTCCTCTTGATCGTGCTGGGCGTTGTCCTGAAGCGCACGCTGATGCGGCTCGACACGCAATGGCATGGGCTGGAACAGCTGACCTACTACGTCCTGTTCCCGGTGCTGCTGGTGCAGACGCTGGTGAAGGCCGATCTGTCCACGGTACCAGTCGCAGGCGCCGGCGGTGCGCTGCTGCTCGCGGCGCTCGTGATGTGCCTGCTGTGTCTGGCGCTGCGCGGCCCGCTCGCCCACACCGGGGTCGACGGTCCCGCCTTCACCTCGATCTTCCAGGGCGCCACGCGCTGGCAGACCTATGTTGCGCTTTCGGTGTCGGGCAATCTGTACGGCAAGGTCGGACTTGCGCTCGCGTCGGTCGCGATGGTTGCGATCATTCCGCTGGTCAACGTCTTCAGCGTCGCAGTATTGGCGAAGTATGCCTCGTCCGGGAAGCGGTCAGCGGGCGCGATCGTGACGACGGTCGTGAAGAACCCACTGATCTGGGCCTGCGTGATCGGGCTCGCCATCAATGTCGCGCACATCCCGCTGCCGAAAATCTGGCACGACGTCGCGGATGCGCTGGGCGGCTCCTCGCTGGCGATCGGCCTGCTGGTCACCGGGGCCGGGCTACATCTGGAAGGCATGTTCCGCCCCAGCCTCGCCGCCAGCATCGCCCTGGTGCTGAAGCTCGTCCTGATGCCCGTGCTGACCGTTGCGCTCGCGGTGTGGTTCGGCGTCACCGGCGCCAATCTCGCGATCGTCGCGGCCTGCGCCGCGGTGCCGACCTCGCCGTCGGCCTACGTGATGGCGCGCCAGATGGGCGGCGACGCCCCCCTGCTCGCCCAAATCATCACGCTGCAAACGATCCTGGCCGCGATCACGATGCCGATCGTGATCGCCGCGGTTGGGCCTTAGCAGCCGGCGGATTGCGCCGATCGCCGCTACTTTCCGGACGATCCGGTGAACGCCGTATCGAGCACGTCGCCGATCGGCTGCCAGCTGCGGCCATCGAACTGCAGCAGCCGCAATTGCTCGACCGGCCGGAAGTGACCGGTGTTGATCTTGATGCCCGGGAGCAAGGCCGATGCCTGATAATCCCTGAGCGCCGCGGCCTGCTTCATGACGTTTTCGCGCGATAGGTCGTTGCCGCATTGCCTGAGCACCTGGACCAGCGTCTCGGCGGCGGCGTAGCCATAGACTGCGGCGGCGTCATCCTTGCCGCCGGCCTTCGTATACTTGTCCAGGAAGCTGCGCCAGGCGCCCTGCTCTTCGCTCCAGGCGGGATCGCTCGCATCCTTCAGGAAGGCGGCGGTGATGACGCCGGTTGCATTCTCCGTGCCGGCCGGCTTGAGCACCGTCTCGATCGAAGACGCCATCTGGTTCACGACAAACACCGGCCGCCAGCCGTGGTCGGCCGCCGCGCGGATCACCTTCGAAGCATTTTCCGGCACGCCGGCAAACACGAAGACCTCGGCGCCCGATTGCTTCAGGATCGAGATGTGGCCATCCAGATGCTGATCGTCGACATCATAGGCGATGTCGACCCTGATGTTGTGGGCGACGTCACCCAGCCCCTGCACCAGCCCCTTGAACAATTCCCGCCCGAACTGGTCATTCTCCCAGAGCGCCACGATCTTCTTTCCGGGATAGAACGCCTGAATGTAGTTGGCGTAGATGCGCCCTTCCTCGCGGTATGAGGGCTGCCAGCCCATGGTCCACGGATAGAGCGACGGCTCGCTGAGCTCCTGATCGCCGGAGGCGACGAAAAGCTGGGGCACCTGCCGTTCGTTGAGATACTTCCGCACCGCCAGATTCCCCGGCGTGCCGAACGAGCCGAACATCAACAGCACATTGTCGGTCTCGACGAGAATGCGCGTCAGGTCCATGGCGTTGGATGCGTCCGACAGATCGTCGTAGGACATGAAGCGGATCTTGCGGCCGCCGATGCCGCCGCGCTCGTTGATCATCTCGAAATAGGCGGCTTCGGCCTTGCCGATCTGGCCGAAGATCTCCAGCGCGCCGCTATACGGCATGAAATTCCCGATCCGGATTTCGGTATCGGTCACGCCCCCATCACGCACCTGCTGCGTGATGGCGCCGAGCGACGCCAGCGCGACGACGCCGGCCAGAAGAGTTCGGAACAACGTAGCCATGGGAAGAGCTCGCACGACGGCAGCCGCCGCTGCCTGGTTTCAGTCCGGCCCGCGCTCGTTTATTGATCCAGATCATAGCACTCAGGCGGGGGCGCGGGCACCCTCTCTGTCGGGTTCCAGCGTGAAGGCTGCCGATCTTGATCGCTGCGGCCAGGGCCGTAGACGATGTTCTTCACCGACGGAGCGACGAAGCAATCCATGCTGTCGCGTATGCGGAACGGTGGATTGCTTCGCTTTGCTCGCAATGACGGACGAGACAACGAGCTCGCTATGACCCCGCCAGCCACCAGGTCTGGATCGTCGCAGCAAAATTGTTCAGGCCGTGCAGCAGGATCGTCAGCCAGGTCGAACCGGTGCGGAAGCGCAGATAGCCGAACAGCAGCCCGATCGTCAGCACCTGGCAGAGGAAGAACCAGTCGTACTGGAGGTGCATCACCGTCCAGACGATCGACGACAGCACGATCGCGCCATACGGGCCGAGCCGGGATTCCGACCAGCCACGATAGAGCCAGCCGCGCGCGAACAGCTCCTCCCAGAGCGGCGCGGCGACCGCGAAGGCGATCACCAGAAGCCACAGCGCGCTGTGCTCCTGCGCCGATTTCAGCACGTCGCCCATGAAGCCCGGCGCCACCTCGCGGCCGGCGGCGCGGGATACCATGTCCCAGGCGCCGACCAGCACGATCAGCGAAACGACGCCGATGATGACGTTCCTCCACGACGTCCAGTGCAGCCCGAGATAATCCGCGAACGAGATCCGGGTCCGGCGGATTGCCAACCACAGCGCCAGCAGCACCATCGGCAAGCCGGCGAGGACCGAGAGCGAGATCGTCAGGCCGTCGGCGACCACATGGGTGATGCCGGCCGTCGACAACTCGCTGCCCTGCGCGATGATGCGGTAGACGATGACCGCGACCTGACCGACGAACATCGCAGCGAAGATCAATAGGCCCCACAGCGCGGTGCCCCAGAACTTCCAGACCCGCGGAGGAAGTGGCGGCGGTTCAAGCGCGGCCGGCGGAATATCGGGATTGAGTGCGTCCATCAGCAAACCTTCATGGCAGCGCCCGCGCCAGCAGCGCGCGCTGATCGGAATCGGAAAGTTCCACCGCGCCGTACATGCCGGCGTGGCGTTCGGCAAGCCGTGTCGCCGCGAACAGTTCGGCACTCCTTGGCGAGACCTGGTTGAGCGCCGCGGCGGCCGCGAGCAGCGCCAGCTTCTCGACCGCAAGCCGCGCAACGCGCTCGCTGTCCGGGCGGCGGAACGATTGTCCGATCGCGGCAACGGTCTCGGCCGCGCCAGGAAGGCCCTTGGTCTGGTCGGCGAGCGCGCGCAGCACGGCGAGCGCGGCATCGGCCTCGCGGCCGAGTGCACGGAGCACGTCGAGGCACATCACGTTGCCGGAACCTTCCCAGATCGCGTTGACCGGCGCCTCCCGGTAGTGCCGCGCCAGAATGCCTTCCTCGACATAGCCGTTGCCGCCGAGGCACTCCATCGCCTCGTAGAGGAAGCCAGGCGCGCTCTTGCAGGTCCAGTATTTGATCGCCGGCGTCAGCAGCCGCATATAGGCGGCCTCGCCCGCATCGGTGGGCGCGCGGTCGAACCCGCGGCAGAGCCGCATCACCAGCGCGATCGACGCCTCGACATGCAGCGCCATGTCCGACAGCACCGCCTGCATCAGCGGCTGGTCGGCGAGATGCTTCTGGAACACGCTGCGATGGCGCGCGTGATTGAGCGCGTGCGCCAGCCCGGAGCGCATCAGCCCTGCGGATGCGATCGCGCAATCCTGCCGCGTCAGCTGCACCATCTGGATGATGGTGCGGATGCCCTTGCCTTCCTCGCCGATCAGCTCGGCGGAAGCGCCGTGGAATTCGACCTCCGAGGAAGCATTGGAGCGGTTGCCGAGCTTGTCCTTCAGGCGCTGGAAGTGGATCGCGTTGACGGTGCCGTCGGGTGCGAAGCGCGGCATGAAGAAGCAGCTCAAGCCGTCCTTGGCCTGCGCCAGCACCAGGAACGCGTCGCACATCGGCGCCGACATGAACCATTTGTGCCCGATGATGCGCCATGCGCCGCCGTCGCGCTCGGCGCGCGTCATGTTGGCGCGCACATCGGTGCCGCCCTGTTTTTCCGTCATGCCCATGCCGAGCGTCATGCCGCGCTTGGTCCACCATGGCGCGAAGCTCGGATCGTAGGCGCGCGTGCCGATCACAGGCATCGTCTTCGCCAGGATGTCCGGCTGCGAGGCCAGCGCCGCGACCGACGCCCGCGTCATCGTGATCGGGCAGAGATGGCCGGTCTCGACCTGGGCAGCGACATAGAATTTTGCCGCGTGCACCACCTCGGCCGCGCCGCCGGCCGGCTTGCCTTGGGCATCCCAGGTCGAATTATGCACGCCGGCATGCGCGGAGTGCGCCATCAGGTCATGGTAGGCCGGATGAAACTCGACCTCGTCGCGGCGATTGCCCCTGGCGTCGAACGATCGCAGTTTCGGCGTGTTCTCGTTAGCGACGCGGCCCCGCTCCGCCATGACGGCGGAGCCCCAATGCTTGCCGAAATCCGACAGCTCAGCGGTGGCCGCTGCCCCGCCATTGGCGGCGACGGCCGCGACCAGCGGCGCGTCGGTCGCGAACAGGTCGACGTTCCAAAACGGCGGCGACTGGTTGAGCACGTCGTGGGTGGCAAACGGAGCCTGCGTCATGGGCGGGTCTCGGGGCGTGTCTCGAACCTGTCCGGAATCAATTGCGGCGCGACACTATCGGGAAATCATAGGCCGGCCCGCCGGCCCCCGGCAGCGAAAAGTGCCACCATTCCTTCGAATAGTTCACAAATCCCTGCCCGGCCATCGCCGCGACCAGCCTCGTCCGCCAGCGCCGTTGCGCCGGGGTGATGGAGCCTGCCGCGGTATGGCCCTTGGCATCAGAACAGTCGTAGCCGGTGCCCATGTCGACGCTGCCCTCCGGCGCGCGCGCAGCAACAGGCGCAGTGCAGTCGGCATAGTCCTTGGCAGGATCGAACTTGGCTGAGTTATCGGCGGTCAGATCAACCAGCGTGAGATCGAGCGCGGCGCCGGTCGAATGGCCGGAATGCGTCGCGATATAGCCGAGGCGGAACAGGTCGGCCTTCGAGAAGGCCGGGTTGTAGCGCCGCTCGGCGGCGGTCTCGGTGCCGTTCTTCGACCACGCCACCATGTCGGTGACCGCGCGGGCCGGCCGGTAACAATCGAACATCTTCAGCGACAGCTTTTGCCGGGCCAGTTCCTGCTGCACGGCCTTGAGCCGAAGCCCGACGTCCCGCTTCACCACGCATTCCGCCGCGCCATAGCCCGCGATCGGCCGGCCCATGAAATTGTTCGAGCTGGCGTAGCGGATGTCCTGGATGATGGTCGGGTCGATGTCGCGGAGGAACGCGAAGTCGCCGGGAAGCTTCTGAGCGAAGGCAGGCGAAACCAGGCCAATGACGGCGGCACCGATCACGACAATTTTCATAGGTTCTCGCCCCGGCGTCATGGCCGGGTTTATCCCCGGCCATCCACGTCTTGCTCCGGAAACGTCCGCGAAAGCAAGGCGTGGATGCGCTGCGGAAGCCCTGGCATAACGGCGCAGCGACCCGGCCCCATCTTACTCGGGGAAAACTCCTCCGAGCCCTCTTCGCGCTTGCCCCGCCGGCCATCCGCGCCTATAGCTCTCGCTTTAATGACCCCATCATTGAAATCGACTTTTGTCCTTGGTCACCGGCATCTGCTGGGCATCGAGGGCCTTTCCGCTGACGACATCACGGGCCTGCTGGACCTCTCCGAGGAGTATGTCGAGCTCAACCGCCAGGTCGACAAGAAGCGCGCCAGTCTGCGCGGCCGCACCCAGGTCAACCTGTTCTTCGAGGCCTCGACCCGGACCCAGTCCTCGTTCGAGATCGCCGGAAAACGCCTGGGCGCCGACGTCATGAACATGTCGGTGTCATCGATGTCGACCCGCAAGGGCGAGACCTTGATGGACACCGCGGTGACGCTGAACGCGATGCACCCCGACATCCTGGTGGTGCGCCACCACGCCTCCGGCGCGGTCGAGCTTTTGGCGCGCAAGGTTGACGGTTCCGTGATCAATGCCGGCGACGGCGCCCACGAGCACCCGACCCAGGCGCTGCTCGATGCGCTGACCATCCGCCGCAACAAGGGCCGGCTCGAGGGCCTGACGATCGCAATCTGCGGCGACGTGCTGCATTCGCGCGTGGCGCGCTCCAACATCTTCCTGCTCAACACCATGGGCGCCCGCGTCCGCGTGGTGGCCCCCTCCACCTTGCTGCCGCCCGGCATCGAGCGGATGGGCGTCGAGGTCGCGCGCGACATGCGCGAGGGGCTGAACGGCGCCGACATCGTGATGATGCTGCGGCTGCAGCGCGAGCGCATGAACGGCTCGTTCGTGCCGTCGACGGGCGAATATTTCCACTATTTCGGCCTCGACCAGAAGAAGCTCGGTTACGCCAAGCCCGATGCGCTGGTGATGCATCCGGGCCCGATGAACCGCGGTGTCGAGATCGACACTTTCGTTGCCGACGGCGCGCAATCGCTGATCCGTGAACAAGTCGAAATGGGTGTGGCGGTGCGCATGGCAGTGCTCGAGGCGCTCGCCCGCAACCTGCCGAACGCGTGACGCCATGCTGATTGACCGCCGCCCCATCCTGCTCGCCAACGCCCGCGTCATCGATCCCTCCCGCGACTTCGATGGTCCGGGCGATGTCCTGATCGCCGAGGGCGTGATCCGCGACACCAAGCGCGGCATCGGCGCCGCCGGCGTTCCCGAAGGCACCGACATCGTCAACTGCGCCGGCAAGATCGTGGCTCCCGGCCTGATCGACATGCGCGCCTTCGTCGGCGAACCCGGCGCCAGCCACCGCGAGACCTTTGCCTCGGCCAGCCAGGCCGCGGCCGCCGGCGGCATCACCACCATCATCTGTCAGCCCGACACCTCGCCGGTGATCGACAATTCCGCGACCGTCGACTTCGTGCTGCGCCGTGCCCGCGACACCGCGATCGTCAACATCCATCCGATGGCGGCGCTGACCAAGGGCATGCAGGGCCAGGAGATGACCGAGATCGGCCTGTTGAAGGCCGCCGGCGCCGTCGCCTTCACCGATGGCGACCGCAGTGTCACCAACGCCCAGGTGATGCGGCGGGCGCTGACCTATGCTCGCGATTTCGACGCGCTGATCGTGCATCACACCGAGGACCCGCACCTTGTGGGTGAAGGCGTCATGAACGAAGGCGAGTTCGCGACCCGGCTCGGCCTTGCCGGCATTCCGACCGCCGCGGAGTCGATCATGCTCGAGCGCGACATGCGGCTCGCGGGGCTGACCGGCGGGCGCTATCACGCGGCGTCGCTGACCTCGACCGAGTCGCTGGAGATCCTCAAGCGCGCCCGCGATAGCGGCTACAATGTCTCGGCCTCGGTTTCGATCAACCACGTGACGCTGAACGAGAACGACATCGGCCCCTACCGCACCTTCCTCAAGCTGGCGCCGCCGCTGCGCACCGAGGAGGACCGCAAGGCGCTGGTCGCGGCGCTGGCCTCCGGGCTGATCGACGTTGTGATGAGCGATCACAATCCGCAGGACGTCGAGGTCAAGCGGCTGCCGTTCGCGGAAGCGGCGAGCGGCGCGGTCGGCCTGCAGACCATGCTGCCGGCGGCGCTCCGGCTGATCCACAATGGCGAGATGGAGTTCAAGACGCTGATCCGCGCAATGTCGACGCGACCGGCCGAACTGCTCGGCCTGCCCGGCGGCACGCTGCGTGCGGGTGCGCCGGCCGACGTGATCGTGATCGACGCCGACACGCCATGGGTGCTCGACCGCGACGAGCTCAAGTCACTGTGCAAGAATACGCCATTCGACGACGCCCGCTTCTCGGGCCGCGTGACGCGGACCATCGTCGGCGGACGCACCGTATACGAGCACGTCTAAATCGGGGTGGAACCTAGCGCGACGCGAGTTGCGACATCGCTTCCATCGTCGTCCCGACGACGATGGCTGCGACGTAAACCACAAAGAAAAGCTGCTCCAGCCGCCTGCGAACAGAAGCCATGATAAGCTCCCTCATTTTCAAGCGCATGGTGCGGATCGATGGTTAATATTTCATTGACAGAATTGTCCAAAATGGACCGAACCGACCGTCCAGGGAGCCACCGCGATGTCCGCTGACGCGTTCCTGCTGGTCGCCTTCCTGATCGGCTATCTCCTGGGCTCGATCCCGTTCGGCATGATCCTCACCAGGCTCGCCGGCACCCAGGATCTGCGCACGGTCGGCTCGGGCAATATCGGCGCCACCAACGTCCTGCGAACCGGCCACAAGGGCCTCGCCGCGGCGACGCTACTCGGCGACATGCTCAAGGGCACGGTCGCCGTCATCATCGCGGGCACCATCGACGGCCCGAACGCCGCGATGCTGGCGGCGCTGGGAGCGTTCCTCGGCCATCTCTTCCCGGTCTGGCTCAAGTTTCGCGGCGGCAAGGGCGTCGCGACCTATATCGGCGTGCTGGTCGGCCTGTTCTGGCCGGCGGCGCTGATCTTTGCCGTGATCTGGCTCGGCACCGCATACACGACGCGCTACTCGTCGCTGTCGGCGCTGATCGCCGCGTTCGTGACGCCGCTGTTCCTGTGGTGGTTCGGCCACAACGCGCTCGCCTCGCTGTTCGCCGTGCTGACGCTGCTGCTGTTCTACATGCACCGCGAGAACATCAAGCGCCTGCAGGCCGGCACCGAAGGCAAGATCGGCGAGAAGAAATAAGTCTCCGTCATTCCGGGGCTCGCGAAGCGAGAGCCCGGAATCCATCGGGCCGCAAGCGTTGTTGTGAAATGGATTCCGGGTTCGCGACTTCGTCGCGCCCCGGAATGACGGCGGTTATTTCTTCAGCGCATCCTCGACAAAGCTCGCCGCCGCCAGCGCCTTCGCATCGTCGCCAAAACCCGCGATCACGGTCACACCAACCGGCAAACCGCCCTCGGCAACCAGCGTCGGCACGTTGACGCAGGGCACGCCCATCAGGGTCCAGAGCCGGTTGTAACGGGGATCGCCGGTCGACGCCAAGCCTTCAGGCGCAGCACCCGGCGCCGACAGCGTCAGCAGCACGTCGACCTCGGCTAAGATCGCGGCCAGCGCCTGCCGCGCGCGCAGAGTGACATCCATCGCCGCATCATATTCGGCCGGCGTGCCGCCCTTGCTCTCGTCGAGCCGACCGCGCAGCAGCGGCGGCATCGCGTCGTAGTGCTCGGCAAGTTCCCAAGCGAACGACTGGTGCGCCTCGAACTCCTGCACCACCGGATGGATCCGCCAGGCTTCGGCGACGATCTCGGGCACCGCGATCTCGCACACGGTTGCGCCCGCCTGCTCCGCCGCACGCGCGGCTGCCTGCAACGCCGCCGCGCCGGATGGCTCGGG
>NZ_JACMYO010000091.1 GCF_020889685.1 Bradyrhizobium oropedii | reverse complement strand
GCCCCGGCCGCGGCGGCGCCCGAGACCGTGGCGCTCGGCTATTCGGCCGACTAACCCCCGGTATGTCCCGGGGAAATGCGTTTTTTGCCCAGGAAAACGGTGGCGAAAGCAGCTAATGGGTTGCCAGCGCAGCCGCCTGCCTGATATTCCCTCGCGCACCGAAAACCCGCCGGTTCTGTAAGGACTTGAGATGCTGAACGTCGTATCCAGCAAGGCGCGGGGGGAAGCATCGATGTCGGCAAAGAACGGATCAATCAAGCTCGTCGCCGGCAACTCCAACCCTGCGCTGGCGCAGGAAATCGCCAAGGGACTTGGCATCGAACTGACCAAGGCCGTGGTCCGGCGCTTCGCCGACATGGAGATCTTCGTCGAGATCCAGGAGAACGTCCGCGGCTCGGACATGTTCATCCTGCAGTCGACGTCGTATCCGGCGAACGACAATCTGATGGAATTGCTGATCATCACCGACGCGCTGCGCCGATCCTCGGCACGCCGCATCACGGCAGTGATCCCCTATTTCGGCTATGCCAGGCAGGACCGCCGCTCCGGCTCGCGCACGCCGATCTCGGCCAAGCTCGTCGCGAATCTGATCGCCCATGCCGGCGTCGACCGCGTCATGACGCTCGACCTGCATGCGGGCCAGATCCAGGGCTTTTTCGACATCCCGACCGACAATTTGTTCGCAGCGCCCTTGATGGTGCGCGACATCAGGGAAAAGTTCGACCTCCCCAAGGTGATGGTGGTGTCGCCCGACGTCGGCGGCGTGGCGCGTGCCCGCGGCCTCGCCAAGCGCATCAACACCCCGCTGGCGATCGTCGACAAGCGCCGCGAGCGCCCCGGTGAGTCCGAGGTGATGAACGTAATCGGCGACGTCGCCGGCTACAACTGCATCCTGGTCGACGACATCGTCGACTCCGGCGGCACGCTGGTGAACGCGGCCGAGGCGCTGATCGCGCACGGCGCCAAGGAGGTCTCGGCCTACATCACCCACGGCGTGCTGTCCGGCGGGGCTGCCGCGCGCATTGCGTCGTCGCGGCTGAAGGAACTGGTCATTACCGACTCGATCCTGCCGACCGAGGCCGTCAACAAGGCGCCGAACATCCGCCAGATCTCGATCGCCGGCCTGATCGCCGAAGCGATCGGCCGCACCGCGGCGGAAGAGTCGGTCTCCAGCCTGTTCGATTAGGGCATACTCTTTGTCGTCCCTGCCTAGTGCGCAATTGCGCACGGGAGCAGGGACCCATAACCACAGGGCTTCGTTGTAGCGCGGCGCTATGGCCCCAGCCTTCACAACAACTGACATCGGTGGTTATGGGTCCCGGCTCAAGGCCGGGACGACACTGAATTTGCAGATGCGGCGTTCTTAAAACCCCGGCCGCGGCACGTGGCTCATCAGCGTCCGCGCATAGCCGCCATCGACGATGATTTCCTCGCCATTGACATAGGACGACCGGTCGCTGGCCAGGAACAGGGTCGCGTCCGCCATGTCCTGCGGCGCGCCGATCCGGCGCATCGGCACCACGGCGGTGCGGCGCTCGGTGACCCCTGGCGTATCGTAGAACGCCTGGCTCATCGGTGTGACGACAAGGCCCGGACTGACCACATTGCTGCGGATGCCGTGCGGCCCCCATTCGGCGGCGAGTTGCTGCGAGAGCATCACGACGGCGGCCTTGCTGACGCTGTAGGCGCCGCTCTGCCCCTGCGCATTGCTGGCGGCGATCGAGGCGACGTGAATGAGGCTGCCACGCCCAAGCTTGCGCATCTGCCGGCCGAACGCCTGCGCGCAGATGAAATAGCCGGTGAGATTGACCGCCAGCACCGCGTTCCATTCGGCGAGCGGCAGCGTGTCGAGCCCGCCGGGGCGCAGCACCGCCGCGGTGTTGACGAGGATGTCGCAAGCACCGAGCGTGCGCGCGACGGTGTCCGCGACGACAGCGACGTTGTCCTCGCTGGTCGTGTCGCAGCTTGCGACGAGATGGCCGTCGCCGAACTCGCGAAGCTTTGCCTTGGTCTCCGCAAGCCCGCGCTCGTCGCGATCGAGCGCTGCGACTTTGGCGCCGGCGCGCGCGAAGCTGACCGCGGTGGCGCGGCCGATGCCGCCGCCTCCGCCGGTGACGACGGCAACGCGGCCCGACAGGCCGAGCCAGTCGGAGGAATGTTGTTCGGCCATGAGCGCCTCCCGCGCATTTGGTTTATGCCGGCAAGCATAACCGAACGGGCGGCAGGCGAGAGCGATCCCGGCACGCATGCCGGAATCGCTTTTGTGTTGGATCTTCGAGGCTCCGACGCTTAGCCGGGAATTCCCGCCGCGACCTGACCGCGCAAACGCTCCAGGCTGAGCAGCGTGTTGGCGCAGGCCTCCGCGACCTCGATCCCCTTGATCACGAAGTGCTTGCGGAAGAAGTCGTAATGCACCTCGGTCTCATGGAATTGCTGCGGCGTCAGCACCGCCGAGAACACCGGCACCTCGGTGCGCAACTGCACATCCATCAGTGCCTTGATCACGGTGTCGGCGACGAATTCGTGGCGATAGATGCCACCATCGACGACGAGCCCGGCAGCGACGATCGCGGTGTAGCGGCGCGTCTTCGCCAGGAGCTGCGCATGCAGCGGGATCTCGAACGAGCCCGGCACCTCGAACACGTCCACATTGGTGATGTGGCGCGCCTCGATCTCCTTCAGGAAGGAGATGCGGCACTCCTCCACCACATCGCGATGCCAGGAAGATTGCACGAAGGCAACGCGCTGCGGCTTTGCGAAATGCGGATGCTCCGGCGTCGGCGGACTAGCCGGCGTATCGGAAACATTTTCTGCTTGGGAGGTTTGGATTTCAGCGTCTTGCACTTCAGTGTCTTGCAACATCTGATTCATGGCTTTCCTCTTTCAGGACCAGAATCAGGGCACACGGACAACGACACGAGCCCACGCGAAAATCGCGTTGGCTGCCGCAACCGTTCTCTTTCATCCGGACTGTAACCGTCGGCTTCGGAATTGCACCGAATCTGCTGACCCTTCCTTCCGCTTCGCGGAAAGAAGGCGCTCGCGGGCTTGGGCTCATCGCCCTTTACCGCCGGTGGGGATTTTCACCCCGCCCTGAGAACATCGGCACGCCCGGGATGGACGTGCCTGAGACGAAATATGACCAAACCGCGACAGCCGGGCAAGGCCTTTGGCATGGGCAAACAGCATGTCCCCATGAGCGCGTTGCGGCCCTTGCGGGGGCGATATGAGTGCCCGGAGGCTGATTCACGCGTGCGGCGAAGCGGGTGCAAATGGTTAACAAATCGTTACTCCAATGCGGAGATTCCGATTTGTTCTCCAAATCACAAGTGTGGCGGAGATCAGCTGTGGACGATGCGCGCTTTGGCTGTGGACGGACTCGGCGTGCGGTTGCGCGGATTCCGCAAATCACATCACTTCATCGGCGTCAGGTCCAGGGGCATCCGGAAGCCCGTTTCAGGAACTGCACTCGGCCACGACGCAGTATGTCGCAGGTGCCGGCTTCCGTGTGCGTATCAAGCGATCATAAGAACAAGGTCCGAGACGGCATGTCCCTCCTCGAAAGCATTATCGATTCCCGGAACAACCCGCTTGCGGTGGTCGAGGATATCGCCACCGACAACAACTGGGCGTTCGAGCGTTCCGGCGAAGACGAGGTGACGATCGTCTCCAAGGGAGACTGGATCGACTATCAGCTCTCCTTCACCTGGATGGGAGAGATCGAGGCGCTGCATCTCGCCTGCGCCTTCGACATGAAGATGCCGCAGGCGCGTCGCGCCGAAGTGCAGCGGCTGGTCGCCGCGATCAACGAACAATTGTGGGTCGGCCATTTCGATCTGTGGACTCACACCGGCATGGTGATGCATCGTCAGGCGCTGGTGCTGCCGGGCGGCCTCACCGCCTCCACCTCGCAATGCGAGGCCATGGTGGTCAACGCGATCCACGCCTGCGAGCGCTACTACCCGGCGTTCCAGTTCGTGGTGTGGGCCGGCAAGTCGACCACCGAGGCGATGGCGGCTGCGATGTTCGATACCGAGGGCGAGGCGTAAGGGTTTCGTTCGCTCTCTCCACGCCCACAGCGTCGTCCCTGCCTGGTGCGCAATTGCGCACGGGAGCAGGGACCCATGCTCCGCGGCCGCAGGGCTCGCGCAAACCGCTTGTCGCACGCACTCTGCTTCACTAGAACCGCCTGTGGTTATGGGTCCCGGCTCAAGGCCGGGACGACACAGAATTTGTGGAGCCACCTGTGAACACAAGCAGCGCATTGACGAATACGACCGGCACCATCGCGCTTGCGGGCGCGGGCAAGATGGGCGGCGCAATGCTGACCGGCTGGCTCGCGCAGGGTCTTGCACCCACGCAGGTCGCGGTGATCGATCCGTATCTTTCACCTGAGATCTCCGCGCTTGCCGCGAAAGGTGTCCGCCTCAATCCGCAGCCGAAGGATCTCGGCACGCTCGACACGCTTGTGGTCGCGGTGAAGCCGCAATCGTTCCGCGACGCCGGCGCCGCGCTGAAGGCCCTGGTCGGCCCCTCGACGCTCGTGGTCTCGATCATGGCCGGCACGACCATCTCAGCCTTGGAAGAGGTCGTCGGCGGCGCCGTGGTGCGGGCGATGCCGAACACGCCGGCGGCGATCGGCCGCGGCATCACAGTCGCCGTGCCGTCAAAGCGCGTCACCGCCGCGCAGCGCGCGATGACGGATGCACTGCTGAAGGCGACCGGGCTCGTCGAATGGGTCGACGACGAAAGCCTGATGGATGCAGTGACGGCGGTCTCCGGCTCCGGCCCGGCCTATGTCTTCCTGCTCGCCGAGGAGCTGGCCCGCGCCGGCGTCGCGGCCGGCCTGCCCGAGCAGCTTGCGACCACGCTGGCGCGCGCAACCGTCGCCGGCTCCGGCGAGTTGTTGCATCGTTCGGATCTGCCATCGGCAACCCTGCGGCAGAACGTCACCTCGCCCGGCGGCACCACAGCCGCAGCACTCGAGGTGCTGATGGCAAATGACGGCCTACAGCCGCTGATGACCCGCGCCATTGCCGCGGCGACGAGGCGCTCGAAGGAATTGGCGAAGTAGTCCAGCAACCGACCCGTCACCCCCGCGCATCGGCGTAGCCGATGTCGCTGGAGGTGCGAGCGGAGCGAGCCTCCGAAGGGTGCACGGCCCGTGGCCCATCCTTCGAGGCTCGCTTCGCGAGCACCTCCAGCGACAAAGGCGAAGCCTTTGCGCGGGGATGACGTCCCAACAAGTTGTCGGATAAGCCTCTGGCCTTCGTCTACTGCGCCGGCCCCGATGTCCCGGCGAGGTGCTTGTTAAAGCGCTCGACATTGATCAGGCCGCGGGCATGGCGGCCTTCGCCGAGCTTGCGCGTGCCCTCGAAGGCTTCGACCTCGAAGCGGATCAGGCGGCGCTCGACCGCGATCACCTTCGAGGTGGTCCGCACCGTGGCGCCGACGAGTGCCGCCGCGAGATGGCGGATATCGACCTCGGTACCGACCGTGACCCAGCCGGGCTGCAACGCAGAGCGGATCGCATCGCCCGACGCCATCTCCATGTCGAGGATCATCATCGGCGTCGCATAGACCATCGGCATGCCGGGCACGAAATGTCCAACGGTGCGCTCCGGCGGCACCACCAGCATGCGCTCGGCGCTCATGCCGATCTTGATGAAGTCACGTGCGTCCATTGGTGCCTCAAAACAGATGTCGTCCCGGGCAAGCGAAGCGCGACCCGGGACCCATAACCACCAATATCAATGGGTCGAAGGCTGAGGCCACAGCCTTTGCCCATCACCGGCATCAGTGGTTATGGGTCCCTGCTTTCGCAGGGACGACAGGGCTTGATTATTTCTTCGCAGCGGCCGCGCGCTCGACGAAGGTCTTGCCGCCCTTCATCTTGTGATGCAGTGGCGCTTCATTGATCTGGATCACCACCGCGTCTGCATCGACGCCGAGATTCTTCACCAGCGCCTGGGTGATGTCGCGCATCATGCCGGCCTTCTGCTCGTCGGTGCGGCCGGCGGCCATGCTCACGGTGATCTCAGGCATTGTTGCTCTCCCTCTTGTTGTCGCCATGGCCGGGCTGCTCCCGGCCATTCACGTCGGCGTGCATCAAACAAGAGGTGGATGCCCGGCACAAGGCCGGGCATGACGTCACAAGCGAATGGCTATCCCCACGCCACGTCATGCCGCGCCAGGACTTCGCGGACCTTGGCGACCAGATCGGCCTCTGCGCAGGAGAACTGCGCGGGGCGCGTTTCGCGCCATTCCTGGTTGGACGCGATCGCGGCCGCCGCCTTGGCGCCCTCGATCAGGTCCTTGATCTGCACCTCGCCGCGCGCCTTCTCATCCGAACCCTGGATGATGACGCAGGGCGAGTTGCGGCGATCGGCATATTTGAGCTGGTTGCCCATGTTCTTAGGATTGCCGAGATAGAGTTCGGCGCGAATGCCGGACTGGCGCAGCTGCGCGACCATCTTCTGATAGTCGGCGACACGGTCGCGATCGAACACCGTGACGACGACCGGGCCGAACTCGGCCCTCGCGTCGAGCTGGCCGAGCATGGTCAGCGCAGCCTGCAGGCGCGACACACCGATCGAGAAACCGGTCGCCGGCACCGGCTCACCGCGAAAGCGCGAGACGAGGCCATCATAGCGGCCACCACCACCGACCGAGCCGAAGCGCACCGGGCGCCCCTTCTCGTCCTTGGTGTCGAGCAGCAGCTCAACTTCGTAGACAGGCCCCGTGTAATATTCGAGACCGCGAACAACGGTGGGATCGATGCGGATGCGATCCGCGCCGTAACCGGATGCCGCGACCAGCTTGGCGATCTCTTCGAGCTCGCTCACACCGGCCTGACCAACTTCGCTCTTCGCCAAGTAAGTCTCGGCTGCAGCGATCGCCTCTTTCCAATCGTCGCGCTTTTGCGTGACGGCCAGGACGATATCGGCATCCGCGGGGCTCAGCTCGGCGCCCTTGGTGAAGTCGCCCTTGCCCTCTTCACCGCCGTCCCATCGTCCGGCGCCAAGCAGCTTGCGAACCTCGTCGGCGGGAAACTTGTCCAGCTTGTCGATCGCACGCAGCACGGTAAGGCGACGACCCGCATTCTCGTCGCCGCCGAGGCCGATCGCCTCGAGCACGCCGTCGAGCACCTTGCGATTGTTCACCTTCACGACATAAGAGCCGCGCGGAATCCCGAGCGCTTCCATCGTGTCGGCCGCCATCATGCATATCTCAGCGTCGGCCGCCGGCGTCGCCGAGCCCACCGTGTCGGCGTCGAACTGCATGAACTGGCGGAAGCGGCCGGGACCGGGCTTCTCGTTGCGGAAGACATAACCGAAACGATAGGAGCGATACGGCTTGGGCAACGCGTCGAAGTTTTCCGCGACATAGCGCGCCAGCGGCGCGGTCAGGTCATAGCGCAGTGAGATCCACTGCTCGTCATCGTCCTGGAACGAGAACACGCCCTCGTTGGGACGGTCCTGGTCCGGCAGGAACTTGCCGAGCGCGTCGGTATATTCCATCGCCGGCGTCTCCACCGGCTCGAAGCCGTAGAGCTCGTAGACGGCGCGGATCTTCTCGACCATCGCCCGCGTGGCATTGATCGCGGCCGGGCCGCGATCTTCCAGTCCGCGCGGCAGGCGCGCCTTCAATTTCTGGGGTTTTTTGGATTTTTCGGCCATTGGCGGCATTTATCAGCCGACGCGCAAAGCGGCAACCGTGCTCTGCGCGTCCGCCACGGCGAAACGCCGGACCTCAGGGCTGCTCCATCCGCGCGCGAAGGGCGTCGGCGTCGGCCTTCGGCATCGATTTGAGGAGCGGCTTGATGGTCTCGCCGCCGACGATCTTGCCATTGCGCATGAACATCCAGTCGGAGATATCGGCCTCCTTGAACTCGATGAGGTCGCCGGCCCGCTTGCCCGGCAAGTCGCGCGGCTGGTTGGCGAACCGGCCGGAATAGCCGCCGTTCGGCAGCTTCCTCACCTCGCTCATCCAGATATGCTCGCCCTCGTTACGGCCCGTCGGAAAGCGGACCTTGAGCGAATGCCGGGTCTCCGACGGCTTTGGCGCCTCATAGGAGGCCCAGAATGTCGGAAGCGTCTCGCGCGCATGGTTGATCGCGGCGTTCATCTCCGGGTCGGCGGTGCGAACATCGATCACCGGCGAACGGTCTTCGGCGCGGGCTGTGTTGGTTCCGGCGAGCGCGAATGCGGCCGCGATCAGCACGGCACCGGTCAGACGTGTTACGAGAGTTTTGGTCATGTCATCACGCGAATGGGAGATTGTTGGAGGCGGGAAGCGAGACTTTGTCGCGCGCTCGCAGCCGCCAGTTCATGCGACGACGGCTAATCACACGGAAAAATGACAGCCGGCGCGAAGCGCCGGCGGGCGCGTTGGTGTCGCGGCGACGTCAACGCGAAAGCGCCTCTCCCTTGCACAGGAAGAGGCGCCAAATCGGAGCGCTCAGCGGTGGACCGCTGCGCGTCAGGCGACGTTCCTGATCCAGTTATGCGGATCGTTGGTGCGACCATACTGGATGTCGACCAGCTTCTTGCGCAGGCCCATGGCGACCGGGCCGGCCACGCCGCCGCTGATCTGGAAGTCGCCGCTCGCCGAGCACACCTTGCCGATCGGCGAGATCACGGCGGCGGTGCCGCAGGCGAACGCTTCCTTCAGCTTGCCGCTGGCCGCATCCGCGCGCCACTGCTGGATCGTATAGGGCTCCTCGCGCACGCGGGTGCCGGTATCCTTGGCGAGCGCGATGATCGAGTCGCGGGTGATGCCGGGCAGGATGGTGCCGAGCGGCGGCGTCAGCAGCGAGCCGTCGTCGAAGGCGAAGAAGATGTTCATGCCGCCGAGCTCTTCGATATAGCGGCGCTCGACCGCATCGAGGAACACGACCTGGTCGCAGCCGCGATCGATCGCCTCGGCCTGCGCGCGCAGGCTTGCTGCATAATTGCCGCCGCACTTGACGGCACCGGTGCCGCCGATCGCGGCACGCGTGTAATTCTCCGACACCCAGATCGAGACCGGCGCGGGGCCGCCCTTGAAATAGGAGCCGACCGGAGATGCGATCACCGAGAAGATGTATTCCGCCGACGGCTTCACGCCGAGGAAGACCTCGCTCGCGATCATGAACGGCCGCAGATAGAGACTGCCCTCGCCGCCCGGGATCCAGGCGCGATCCATCCGCACCAGCTGCTCGACCGCATCGATGAACACGTCGTCGGGCAGCGGCGCCATCGCCATGCGCTCGGCCGAATCGCGAAAGCGCCGGGCATTGGCGTCGGGGCGGAACAGGTTCACGCCACCATCGTCGCGCCTGTAGGCCTTGAGACCTTCGAAAATTTCCTGGGCGTAGTGCAGCACCGCGCCGGCCGGATCGAGCGGAAAGTTCGCGCGTGCCTCGACGCGGGCGCTGTGCCAGCCCTTGCCCTGGCTATAGCGGACAATCGCCATGTGGTCGGTGAAGACGCGGCCGAAGCCCGGGTCCACGAGCTTCGCCGCGCGGTCCTTGTCGGACGTGGCATTCGGCGAAGGCTGGATGTCGAATTTCAATGTCATTTTTCTTGCTTTCCGCTGTCGGAACCGGCGCCATATCGGGCGCTGGCCTGTTTCCCCCGGAGCCATCAGGCTCGGCTGGTCCGGACTTCACCACCGCCGGCAATCCGGCCGGTTTCCGTCGCCAACATGCCGTTTAGACATGCTTTTGCGGAGTGCTGAAGTCCAGTATGTTTGCCGAAATGCCGCTCGACAATCGCACGGTAGTCCAATTTGCGGCCCAAACCGCCTCACAGGCTTTTTCAGGCCGTGTCAAACGCTGTCGAGGACGAAACGACTTAATGTTTCGTCGTGACAGTCAGTTTTGTAACATTGAGACCAAGATACGTCAATATGACTGACATAAATTTCTCAGGCATGGCTGCCAAGCCCGATTCGCAGGGAGATGAGAACGCTCCTGCGGCGGGCTCGCGCGACCTGCGCTGGGACATCATCGAGCTGCTGTTCTTCGCCTACCGCGACTTTGTCGGCGACGCCGACCAGGAGCTGGAGGCGTTCGGTTTCGGCCGCGCGCACCACCGCGTCATCCACTTCGTCACCCGCTATCCCGGGCTGAAGGTCGCCGACCTGCTCGATGTCCTGCGCATCACCAAGCAATCGCTCGGGCGCGTGCTCAAGCAGCTCCTGGACGAGGGCTACATCGTGCAGAAGACCGGCAACAACGACCGCCGGCAGCGCCTGCTCTACGCCACCCCGAAGGGTGAGGCGCTGGTCGGCAAGCTCGCAGGGTTGCAGACCGACCGCATCAACCGCGCCATCGCCGGCATCGATCCGGCCGGCGTCGAGACGGTTCGCCAGTTCCTCCGCGCGATGATCGACCGCGACGATCCCGACAAGGTGCTCGAAGCGATCTTCGGCGGCGGCAGAAAAACAAGGGAGTGAACCTGGTGCAGGCTGCAACCATGATGCGCGCGCCGATCGAACCGGCCGACGACGCGCCGCATCTGCTTCTGGTCGACGACGACCGCCGTATTCGCGACCTGTTGTCGCGCTTTCTCTCCAGCGAGGGCTATCGCGTCACGACGGCAATGAGCGCCACCGACGCGCGCGCCAAGCTGCTCGGACTGCATTTCGACCTGCTCATCCTCGACGTGATGATGCCCGGCGAGAACGGCTTCGACCTCGCCCGCTTCATCCGCAGTTCCTCCACGGTGCCGATCATCATGCTGACCGCGCGCCACGAGGCGGAAGCCCGCATCGAGGGCCTGCAGATCGGCGCCGACGATTACGTCGCCAAGCCGTTCGAGCCGCGCGAGCTCGTGCTGCGCATCGGCAACATCCTCAAGCGCACCGCGCCGCCGCAGGTCGTGACCGTCGAGCAGATCGCGTTCGGCCCCTACATCTTCCACATCGAGCGCAGCGAGCTGCGTCAGGGCGAGGAGATCATCCATCTCACCGACCGCGAGCGCGAGATGCTGCGCATCCTTGCGAGCGCACCCGGCGAGACCGTGCCGCGCGCCGAGCTGACCTCTGGCGGTACCGTCAACGAGCGTGCGGTCGATGTGCAGATCAACCGCCTGCGCCGCAAGATCGAGCACGATCCCGCCAATCCGCTGTTCCTCCAGGCGGTCCGCGGCATCGGCTATCGCCTGGTCGCCTCGCCATAAGACAGCCCATGAGCACGCTCGACTCCGGCCTGACCCTGATCAAGAACGCCTCGCAGCGCGTCTCGAAGGCGAACGGCTGGATGGGCAACGCGTTCAAGAGCTGGATGCCGACCGGCCTCTACGCACGCGCGCTGCTGATCATGATCGTGCCGATGGTGATCCTGCAGACCGTGGTCGCCTTCGTGTTCATGGAGCGGCACTGGAACACGGTGACGCGACGCCTGTCGGCCGCCGTGGTGTCCGACATCGCGGCGCTGATCGACGTCTACAAGACCTATCCGCAGGACAAGGACCGCGCGCACCTGCGCGGCATCGCCCAGAAGCTGCAACTGGTGGTCGATTTCCTTCCCGCGGGCGACATGCCTCCGCCGGGACCGAAGCCGTTCTTCTCGCTGCTCGACCAGACGCTCTCGGTGCAGCTCGGCCGGCAGATCAGCCGTCCGTTCTGGATCGACACCGTCGGCAAATCCAACCTGGTCGAGATCCGCGTGCAGCTCGACGATTCGGTAATGCGGATATTCGCCCAGCGCAGCGCGGCCTACGCCTCCAACTCGGAGATCTTCATCTTCTGGATGCTTGGCACCTCGACGATCCTCTTGATCGTCGCCGTGCTGTTCCTGCGCAACCAGATCAAACCGATCTTGCGGCTGGCCGACGCTGCCGAAAGTTTCGGCAAGGGCCGCGAAGCGCCGAATTTCCGGCCGCGCGGCGCGCGCGAGGTGCGGCGCGCAGCGCAGGCCTTCATCGAGATGAAGGCGCGCGTCGAGCGCTCGATCGAGCAGCGCACCGCAATGCTCGCCGGCGTGTCGCATGATCTGCGCACCATCCTGACCCGCTTCAAGCTCGAGCTCGCCTTGATCGGCGAAGGCCCCGAGATCGACGCGATGCGCAAGGACGTCGACGAGATGTCGATGATGCTGGAGGATTACCTCGCCTTCGCGCGCGGCGATTCCGGCGAGGTCGCGCAACCGACCGACATGGCGATGGCGCTGGAGGAACTGCGCAGCGACGCCGAGCGCCACGGCCATATCGCGACCGTCGCGTTCCACGGCCTGCCGGTCGTCACGGTGAAGCCGGCCTCGTTCAAGCGCTGCCTCGCCAACCTCGTCTCCAACGCGGCGCGCCACGCCAACACGATCTCGATCACCGGTCAGCGCGACCACCGCTATCTCAACATCACGGTCGACGACGACGGGCCCGGCATCCCTGCCAACATGCGCGAGGAAGTGTTCAAGCCCTTCCTGCGGCTCGACGATGCCCGCAACCAGGATGAGGGCGGCAGCGGGCTCGGACTTGCGATCGCCCGCGACATCGCGCGCTCGCATGGCGGTGACATCATGCTCGGCGACAGCCCGATGGGCGGCCTGCGCGCCACGGTGCGGGTGCCGGTGTAGCTACCAGCGGTAAGACAAAGTGCCGATCAGCTGACGCCGTTCGCCGGCGTAGCAGTAGCCGGACTGACAGGTCTGGTAGTGCTTGTCGAAAAGATTGCTGGCGTTGAGCCGCATGGTGGCGCCGAGGAAGCGCCGGTCCAGCTTGCCCAGATCGTAATCGATCACGGCATCGAACAACGTCGTCGCCGTATTCAGGAACGTATTCTGGTCGTTGCCGAAATTGGTGCCGATATAACGGACACCGAGACCAAGCCCGAGCCCTTCGACGGGGACGCCGGACTGGAACGTGTATTTGCCGAAGGCGGCGAAGGAATTCCTCGGAATGCCTGACAGCTCGTTGCCGGTCGTATCGGGATTGCCCTGCGTGATCACGATGTTGAGATGGGTGTAGGCGGCGGTGAGATCGAAGCCCTGCTTGAGCGCCAGCTTTGCCTCGAGCTCGACGCCCTTGGATTCGACCTGCCCGGTCGCCGCCTGGAACGCCATGTTGTTGGGATCGGTGCGCAGCACATTGTCCTGGGTGATGTCGAACACCGCGGCGGTCAACAGCACCGGCACCTGCGGCATCTGGTACTTGATACCGATTTCCTTCTGCTCGCCGGTGGTCGGCCTGAACGGTACCCCCGATGCGTCGACGCCGACCTGCGGGCTGAACGACGTCGCATAGCTGACATAGGGCGCAACGCCGCTATCGAAGACATAAGCGAGGCCCGCGCGGCCGGTGAAGGCCGTCGCCTTCTGCGTTGACGGCACGCCGTCGAGACCGGCCGTCGTCGTCTGCGATACCCAGCTCTGGCGGCCATTGAGCGTCAGGACGAAGCCTCCGAGCCTGGCCTGCTCCTGTGCATAGACACCGACCTCGTCGGTCGACTGCTTGTTGAAGATCGAGAATGCCGGCGCCGCGATGGCCTGGGCGCCGTAGTTCATCGTCAGGAGATTGAGATCCGGAGCCGCACCGTAGCCGATCTTGTCGTTGTAGTAGGAGTGCCCATAGTCAACGCCGAACAACGCCGTGTTCTTGATCGAGCCGAGCATGAACTTGGCCTCGGCCTGATTGTCGAGCGTTACGGTGTTGAAACTATCCAGGATGCGCCAGGCGGAACGCGACGCGAGATTGGTGCTGCTGTCGATGGAATCGATCTGGGTGTACTTGGCGTCGGTGTCGACCTGGTAGAAGCGGAAATTCTGCCGCACCGTCCAGACGTCGTCGACGTTATGCTCGAACGCATAGCCGATGCGATACTGCTTCTGATCCATCGCGCTGAAGGCCGGATCATTCGAGTAGATGTTGGTCAGTTGTCCGTCGGGCGTGCGGAAGTTGCCGACGCTCGCGGCGGTGCGGCTGGTTTGGTATTCGCTCAGGATCGTGAACGACGTATCGGCATCCGGCCGCCAGGTCAGCGCGGGCGCGATGTAGGCGCGGTCATCGTCGTTGCCGGGAAACCAGGTCTTTGCGTCACGGAGCAAACCCGTCAACCGGTAGTACAGCTGATCGCTGCCGGGCACCGGACCGCCGATATCGAAACTGCCCTGGTAACGATCATAATTGCCGGCTTGCAGCTGCACCTCGCCGAACGGCGTCAAGGTCGGACGCTTGGTGGTGACATCCACGATGCCCCCCGGAGAGCCAAGGCCATAGAGTCCCGAGGCGGGGCCGCGCAGGATCGACACACTGTCGAGACCGTAGGGCTCGATCTTGGGAATGGCGAAATTGCCGCCGCCTTGACGCAGGCCGTCCCGATAGATCCCGGTATAGGTCGCATCGAAGCCACGGATGTAGAAGCTATCGAACCGGGGATCATAGCCAAACGCCGTGGTCGTCACGCCGGGCGTGTAGTTGACGGCGTCCTTGAGCGTCTGAACGTTGCGATCCCTGAGCTCTTTTTGCGTGACGACTGAAAGCGACTGCGGCGTCTCGATCAGCGATGTGTTGGTCTTGGTGCCGGCCGTGCTGCCGGTCGCGACATAACCGGTCGTCGTGCCGACCGCGCCTGCGGTGCCTTGCGAGCGCGGCGCCTGGCTCTGCGCGGATGCCGCGATACGACCGCGTCGGTTCGCCGCGACTGCGCGCGAAGACCTGGCGTTCTGACTCGAAGCAGCGGCAGCGCGCTTCTTTGCGGCGCCGGGCTGATCCACCGTCACTGCCGGAAGCACGCTGACATTGCTCTGCGGTGGGCTGGTTTGCGCCTGAGCGCTGGCGACGTTTGCACTCATTGGTGCAAGCACGACCGAACCAAGAAACGCTGCATTGATCGCAGCCGTTGATCCAAGCAAGCCGCGCCTGCTTCGACACGAAGTCATTCCCACCGAACAAATCCCCACACTTCCCAATCTTGATCGAGCCGCACATTCGTCATGATGCGGCATCGATTGGGGCGGACTTCTATCGGCGAGGTGCGCGAAATTCTACGCGCGCAAAATAGAATTGCTTGAAGCGCGCACGACGCGAAACACTGGAGCGATTCAAGATGCGTGCACTGGAACGATTCAAAACGACATGTTGTCGCAGCAAGCTTGCAGCACGGAAATTTCGAAGTGCGTATTTGATCTCTCAGCTTGCTCGCGCGCGAGACACGCGCAGTGATCGTTCAATGATGTCGATGTCGTCGTGCAAGTGGCGTCGCGTTTTACGCGCGACCGAAACCGGCACATGACCGCTGCCGAGACATCGGGCGGACACGTCGCCGCTTCAGCGCAAGATTGCCTTGCAAGCTTGTCGCGGGCTATCGCGATGATGGTGGTGCAAAACGTCACAGCCTCTCGACATGAGAGGAGACGAATTCAGGCGCGCAACGGAAGGTGCCGTGCCCTACTTCTGCTTGGGCAGCAGGCCCTTGAGCTTTTCCATGTCCTTGACGTTCATCTTCATGCCGCCGGGCATGATGATGTCACCGGGCTTCTGGTCTGCCTTGCAGGCGCCGAGCCATTTTGCCTCGATGGTCATCGTGGTGTCGCGCGAGCCGGCTGCGCCGCCCTCGGCATGCGAGGTGCTCTTGACCGTGTAGGCGGAATTGAAATCGCCGACGATCTCGGCATGGCTCTTCATCGTCATGCCGGCCACGCTGCACACGCTGTCGCTGACATAGCCGGTCGCGGTCTTCTGGATATCCTGCTTGGCGCAGACTTCCTTGGCCATCGGCGAGGCCGCCGCGCTCATCTCCTTGTCGGTGGTCTCGTCGGTGCAGTGCTGCATGGTGATTTCCGGCATCGGCCCGCCGGTCCGCACCATCTTCATCTCCCACAGGCCGGCCTTGCGAACGGGCAGGTCGACGGCGCTTGCGGCGCCAGCGGACAGGACAAGGCACACGGCAGAACCAATCAAGGCAAGCTGTCGGGTCATGCGGTTAGCTCCCGGCTAAACGATCGACGGATATGGAGCGCGCTCAGTAGCGCGTGCGCAGCGGCCTCTCGGCCGCGCCATAGGGTACCCAGCGGCAGGCGAAAGAGATGTAGCCACCCGGATAGCGCTGCACCGCAAGGAACTTGGCGACCTTGCCGTAGGTCGCGCAGTGATCGACGGCGAGTTGCCGGGCATCGGTCTGGGCCGCCAGCGTGTAGGCGATGATACCGCCGGTATCATTGCCCTTGAACGGCGGCACCGGCTGCATCCAGTCGGCTCGCGCCGGACCAACGGCCAGCATCCCGCAAACGGCAACCAGGCACGCGGCCAATTTCCTTCGCATCGCAGACTCCATTTCGCTTGAAGCCAACATAGAGTGCCCCGGCGACCGTGAAAAGCACGAGCCGGCCGCCAGCGGTGGACTTCTCGGCAGGTGTTGCCGCGCTGCACTTGACCTTGTCGGGGCTTCACGGCACCGTCCGCCGCATCGGATAATCGGGTGGATTCCCATGCGCAACCTGTTCAACTCCCGCGACAAACTCGGCCACACGCTTGGCCTCGGCGCCGCACTCGTGGTCGGCATGCTGGCTTTCGGGGGGACGGCCCAGGCCGCAAATCCGTTCGAATTGAATTTCTGGCTGTCCGGCCCGCGCTATGACGGCAATGTGGCGCCCTGCGAAAGGGCGCTCTCGACTATCAGCGATCAATTCCATGAAAAGGAAGCCACCTTCTGGAATTCGCCGCTCGTCATCACCGGTTTCAGCCGTATCCACGAGACCGCATTCCGTCCCTGGCAGTCCGACAACATTCCGCGCCGCTATTGCTCGGGCGACGCGATGCTGAGCGACGGCAAGGTCCGCAAGGTGCACTATTCGATCATCGAGGACGGCGGCTTTGCCGGCATCAGCGACTCACTGAGCCTCGTCCCTGGCGTCGAATGGTGCGTGAGCGGGCTTGACCGCAACTGGGCCTATAACCCGTCCTGCCGGGCCGCCCGGCCCTGATTTCCCGACCGGATTGCTACAGCAGAAGCCGCCGCCTTTGAGACGGCGGCTTTTGTTCTTGAAATGTTCCGGAGGCCTGCTAGGCTCCGAGCGGTCGAGTATGGGGGAGCGTTGATGCCTCGGTTGGTCACTATTTCCCGATTTCTGATTTCGTTCGCCTTCGTTCTGTGTGGTGCGGTCGGGGCCTCGGCCCAGGATCGCCGCCAGAATGCGCCCGGTGAGTTCGACTTCTATGTGCTGTCGCTGTCATGGTCGCCCTCGTTCTGCGAGGCGGCGAGCGAGCGCGGCAACAATGGCCGCGGCACCCAGGCGCAGTGCGGCGGACGGCCCTACTCGTTCGTGGTGCACGGCCTGTGGCCGCAATATGAGCGGGGCTTTCCGGAATACTGCCAGCGGCCCTCGCCCCGCCTCGCGCGCAACATCATGACCTCGATGCTCGACCTGATGCCGGCGCCCGGACTGATCTACAACGAGTGGGACAAGCACGGCACCTGCTCGGGACTTGGCGAGCGCGCCTATTTCGAAGCCATTCGCAAGGCCCGCGCCGCGGTGAAGATCCCCGAGGAATTCCTGCAATTGACGGAGCCGAAGACGATCGCGCCCGACGAGCTGGAGACGGCGTTCATCAAGGCCAATCCGGGGCTCAGCAACTCCGCGATCTCGGTGACCTGCGACAGCAAGCGGCTCAGCGAGGTGCGGATCTGCCTCAGCAAGGATCTGCAATTCCGCTCCTGCGAGGAAATCGATCGCCGCGCCTGCCGCCGCGATCAGGTGCTGATGCCGCCGGTCCGCGGCGGCTGAAACCCTCCGCGTCACGGCCGGCGAATACGCGCCGCGCGAATGCGCGCGGATAGCCCTGCCACCTGCACTGTCACGAAACATGCGCGATGGAGCGTCAATGCCCGGGACAAGCCCGGGCATGACGCAGTACAACATGCGCACCCTCTGGAGCGCAGCGTCATCGCATGAACTATCGTCACGCCTTTCATGCCGGCAGCTTTGCCGACGTCATCAAGCACATCGTGCTGGTGCGCATGCTCACCTATCTGCAGGAGAAGCAGGCACCGTTCCGCGTCATCGACACCCATGCCGGCGCCGGCCTCTATGATTTGACGTCGAGCGAAGCGCAGCGCGGCGGCGAATGGCTCACCGGCATCGCGCGACTGATGCAGGCGCGACTCTCCGACGAGGCGCTGCCGCTGATCGCGCCGTATCTCGATATCGTCAGGGCATTCAATCCGCGAGGCGAGCTGAAGGCCTATCCCGGCTCGCCGCTGATCGCGCGAGCGCTGATGCGTCCGCAAGACCGCCTCACCGCTTGCGAGATCGAACCGACGGCGCGCAAGCAGCTGATCGATGCGCTGCGGCGCGACGCGCAGGCGCGTGTCGTCGATCTCGATGGCTGGACGGCGCTGCCGGCATTCGTGCCGCCGAACGAGCGGCGTGGCCTCGTGCTGATCGATCCGCCATTCGAAGCGAAGGACGAGTTCGAGCGGCTGACCCGTGCTTTCACGGAAGCATTTACGAAGTGGCCGACCGGCGCATATCTTTTGTGGTACCCCGTAAAAACCCGGAAGGCCACCGACGAGCTCGCGCGCAGCGTCGCTGCTGCAGCAGCAAGCAGTCGGCCTGCCGGCAAATGCTTGCGGTTGGAATTCAGTGTGGCGCCGCAAGAAGCGGGCGCAGGCCTCGTTTCCACCGGGCTTTTGATAGTGAATCCGCCGTGGACGCTTGCGAACGAGCTGAAGATCATCCTGCCCGAACTCGAGAAGCCGCTCGGTCAAGGCGGCGCGGCGCGCTTCAGATTAGAGACGCCTAAACATTGATCGACAACCCCCACTGAAAAGTTCGATTTTGAGCATAGGCAATTTGCGCGGAACCGTATTATGCTCATCCTGTTACGACTGGCTTTACGTTCCGCTTCCGCGAATGGTTGCGGCGGAGTGACAAGGCCGAAATAAAATCCAGGCAGACCGGCGGCGTGACGCCGGCCTGTTCAGGTGGCCAAGCTTCCGACAAGCGAATGTCGGTCAACCGCTACGCGACGTGCGCGTAGCGGTGGAGCAATACGGGGGAGGAGTTTTCCCGATGGCCATGACTGGGACAGTCAAGTTCTTCAACGGAGAGCGTGGCTACGGCTTCATCAAACCTGATGATGGCGGCCGCGATGTGTTCGTTCACATCACAGCTGTCGAGCGTGCAGGATTGAAGGACCTGACTGAAGGACAGCGCATTACGTTCGAGGTTGAACCGGACAAGAAGGGCAAGGGCCCGAAAGCCGTCAACCTAGTGGTTTCATGACGAGTGCTCGCGGTGCGCGGCTCGTGATGGACGCCAAGTGAAGCGTTGCGTGTGAGTTGACCGCCGAGCGCGCAGCTCGCGCTCGCTGCATGATCGCCTGCATGATGCGGACGCGACTGACCGTGCCGCATGTCCAAGGCGTGTGGCCCACCGAGTGGATTCGCGGACACTGCGGCGTGCGTGCTGCTGCGCTGCGCGCGACGTGTCGTATCATCCGCACAAAGAAAAACCCGGCCGCGCGAGGCGCAGCCGGGAGTTGATATCAGACGTCTTCTTGTTCTCAGAAGTGATAGTTGATGCCCGCGCGAACCAGGCTGAAGCTGTAGCCGTTCGACGCGCCGCCGGTGATCGTGAAGTTGCTGTTGGCGAGATCGACGTAGAGATACTCGATCTTGGCGCTCCAATGCGGGGCGAAGCCCATCTCGGCGCCGGCGCGACGGTGAAGCCCGCGTTGGTGTGCGACTCCGTGATGCCGAACGTCTCGCCGCGCAGTTCGCCGAAGGCGAGACCGCCGGTCGCGTAGAACAGCACGTTGTTGACCGCATAGCCGGCGCGACCGCGCACCGTGCCGAACCACGGGTTGGAGAACTTCCACGGCGCGAACCGGTCGTCCGCAGTGGTGCCCTGGATATCCGCCTCGATACCGAACACCCACGGGGAGCCGTTCTGGAAATTGTAGCCGGCCTGCACGCCGCCGACGAAGCCGGACGGCTTGGTCGGGTTGTTCTCGACCGAACCCCAGCCGTAGCCGAGGTTGCCGCCGAGATAGGGGCCGGCCCAGCTGTAGGCATTGAGCGGTTGGTAGACGGTATAGGGCGAACCGTAGTTG
This sequence comes from Bradyrhizobium oropedii, assembly GCF_020889685.1. Lineage (GTDB taxonomy): Bacteria > Pseudomonadota > Alphaproteobacteria > Rhizobiales > Xanthobacteraceae > Bradyrhizobium > Bradyrhizobium oropedii. The sequence continues at coordinate 12,653 of NZ_JACMYO010000091.1, read as the reverse complement.
AGGTCGGCCGACGCCGCCGAGGTCGTCCAGCCTGCGACGATCAGTGCCAGCGCACGCGCTACAAACCGGGTCATTGGTACTCTCCACACGCAACTGCCGCAGCCCGCTGGCCAAGGCCGGCGTGGTTACGGAATTCCACTTTTTTCGCTAAGCTTTATCGAGAGTTTTAAGTAAAGGGTCTGTTAAGCCCGGTTACCGGCCCGCTCATCAGTCTTAACAATGCGTTACCCGCCGGCCCCGGCGGCCGCGCAGGGCCGATAACCTCCTGCAATCGGGATCGTTTTCCTGTGCCGCCACCGCTGGCGACCGGTCGCCCAAGCGCTTAATTTACGGCCCATGGTTCACGATTCTCCCGAGCGCCCGACGCCGGCCCCCAAGACTGACCTCAAGGCTCGGCGCGGTTCAAAGTCCGACCTGCCACAGGACGACCTGACGCTCGACACAAGCGACGTCGATCCCGAAACCTCCGCCGCCGAGGAGGAGGAGGACGGACGCCTTCCCGAGGCTCAGGAAGACACCTCCGAGGCGATCGCCGAGGGGACGTTGTCGGTCGGGCATGCCGCGATCGAGAACGCGGTCCGCCTCGCGCCGACCTCGCCCGGCGTCTACCGCATGCTCAACGCCGGCAACGACGTGCTCTATGTCGGCAAGGCGAAGAACGTCAAAAAGCGTCTGTCGTCCTATGCGCGGGCCAACGCACCGCTGCCGGCGCGCATCCTGCGCATGATCGCGGCAACCACACATGTCGAGATCGTCTCGACCATGACCGAGACCGAGGCGCTGCTGCTCGAAGCCAATCTGATCAAGCAGCTCCGCCCGCGCTTCAACGTGCAGCTGCGCGACGACAAGTCGTTTCCCTATATTCTGATCACCGGCGACCATTGGGCGCCGCAGATCCTCAAGCATCGCGGCGCGCAGTCGCGGCCTGGACGCTATTTCGGTCCGTTCGCCAACGCCGGCGCGGTCAACCGCACCATCACGGCGCTGCAGCGCGCGTTCCTGATCCGCTCCTGCACCGACGGCTTCTTCGAAAGCCGCAGCCGCCCCTGCCTGCTCTATCAGATCAAGCGCTGCTCCGGCCCCTGCACGCGCGAGATCGATTTCCCCGGTTACGGCGAGCTGGTGCGCGAGGCGACCGAATTCCTCTCCGGCCGCAGCCACGCGGTGAAGGAGCTGCTCGCGGCCGAGATGGAAAAGGCTTCCGGCGAGCTCGAGTTCGAAACCGCAGCGCTGTACCGCGACCGTCTCGCGGCGCTGTCGGCGATCCAGTCGCAGCAGGGCATCAATCCGCGCACGGTCGAAGAGGCCGATGTGTTCGCCATCCACCAGGAAGGCGGCTATTCCTGCGTCGAGGTGTTCTTCTTCCGCACCGGCCAGAACTGGGGCAACCGCGCCTATTTCCCGAAGGCCGAGAAGACCTTCACGCCGGAGGAGGTGCTGTCCTCGTTCCTCGCGCAGTTTTACGACGACAAGCCGCCGCCGAAGCTGATCCTGCTGTCGCACGAGATCGAGGAGAGCGCGCTGCTCGCCGACGCACTGTCGGTGAAGGCCGGATCCAAGGTCGAGGTCTCCGTGCCCAAGCGCGGCGAGAAGAAGGAGCTGATCGGCCACGCGCTCACCAACGCGCGCGAGGCGCTCGGCCGCAAGCTCGCCGATACCGCAACCCAAAGCCGGCTGCTGGAGGGCATGGTCACGACGCTCGGCCTGCCGCATACGCCGAAGCGCATCGAGGTCTACGACAACAGCCACATCCAGGGCACCAACGCGGTCGGCGCGATGATCGTGGCGGGACCCGACGGGTTCATGAAGAACCAGTACCGCAAGTTCAACATCAAGTCCGAAGGGCTGACGCCCGGCGACGATTACGGGATGATGCGCGAGGTGCTGGAGCGCCGCTTCAAGCGGTTGCTGAAGCCGCCGGAGGGCGAGGCTGCCAAGGCGAAGGACAACGACAAAGCGGATGACGATTCGTTCCCGCAATGGCCCGACCTCGTCATCATCGACGGCGGCCGCGGCCAGCTCAACGCAGTCAGGGAGATTTTCGAGAAGCTCGGGCTGGCCCGGGTCTCGCTGATGGCGGTGGCCAAGGGGCCGGAGCGCGATGCGGGGCGGGAAACCCTGTTCATGCCGGACCGCGAGGCCATCAAGCTGGAGCCGCGGGACCCGGTGCTCTATTTCATCCAGCGGCTGCGCGACGAGGCCCATCGCTTCGTGATCGGCTCGCACCGCAAGCTGCGCAAGAAGGACATCCGCGAGGCCGGCCTCCAGGAGATCCCGGGCATCGGCCCGTCGCGCAAACGTGCCTTGCTGCATCACTTCGGAACGCTCAAGGAGATCGAGCGGGCCTCGATCGCCGACCTCGGCAAGGTTCCCGGCGTCAGCGCCGAGAGTGCCCGCAAGATTTTCGAGTTTTTCCACGCCCAGCCGGGTTAAACCAAACCGGGTTAAACCAAAGGCGAGTCATCAGGGCGTCGCCTGCGACAGGGCATCTAGGGCATGATGCGGCAAAGCGTGCGGCGGCTGTCCGAAAAAATCACGACTAAACAAGGAGCTAAGGCGCCATGACGATTCAGCGTAATCTCGCCGCACTTTGGCGCCCGCACGGTTGACCTTCTCGCTTCAGCGGTATTGGTAGAACGGATGAACATCGCCACGACCCGGGGACAGACCAAGACCATGTCCCTCCCGAATATCCTGACCTACGCCCGGATCGCCGCGATCCCGGTGGTGATCGGCTGCGTCTACTGGCAGTCGATCCTGGACGGCCCGTTGTGGCTGCGCTGGGTGGCGCTGGCCGTGTTCATTGCGGCGGGGATCACCGACTATCTCGACGGCTACTATGCCCGGATGTGGGACCAGCAGTCCGCCTTCGGCCGGATGCTCGATCCGATCGCCGACAAGCTCCTGGTCGCCTCCAGCCTGCTGATGCTGGCCGCCGACAATTCGATCCACGGCTGGACGCTGTGGGCGGCGATCGTGATCCTGTGCCGCGAGATCCTGGTCTCGGGTCTGCGCGAATATCTCGCAGGGCTTCGGGTCAGCGTTCCCGTCACCAAGCTTGCAAAATGGAAGACCACGATCCAGCTGGTGGCGATCGGCTTCCTGATCGCCGGCGAGGCGGGCGAGCAGGTCTTCCCGGCCACCACTTTGATCGGCATCGTGCTGCTGTGGATGTCGGCGATCTTCACGATCTACACCGGCTGGGATTACTTCCGTGCCGGCATCCATCACCTCATCAAGGAGGATGAGGGATGAAGCTGAAATATTTCGCCTGGGTGCGGGAACGCATCGGCAAGACTGAGGAGATCGTCGAGCCGCCGCCCGAGGTACGCACCGTCGGCGAACTGATCGGCTGGCTTGCCTCGCGCGACGACGGCTACGCCCATGCCTTCGAGAAGCCCACGGTGATCCGCGCGGCGATCGACCACGCTCATGTTAAGCAGGATGCGGCAATCGTCGGCGCCCGCGAGATAGCGTTCTTCCCGCCGATGACCGGCGGCTAAATCTTCCGATGCCCGTTGCAGCGACCATTCGCATCCAGGAAGCCGACTTCGACGTCGCGCAGGAGATTGCCGCCTTGAGCAAGGACCGCACCGATGTCGGCGCGGTGGTCAGCTTCAGCGGCATCTGCCGCGGCAGCGAACAGGGCGAGCCGATCGCCGCGTTGACGCTCGAACATTACCCGGGCATGGCGGAAGCCGAAATTTCGCGCCATGCCGACGAGGCGCTGGCGCGCTGGCCGTTGCAGGGCCTCACCATCATCCATCGCTTCGGCCGCATCGCGCCGGGCGAGAACATCGTGCTGGTCGTGACCGCCTCGGCGCACCGGCAGGCCGCGTTCGAGGCAGCCGAGTTCCTGATGGATTATCTGAAGACCAACGCCCCGTTCTGGAAGCGCGAGGAAAGCGCGCGCGGCACCAGCTGGATCGAGGCGCGCGACCATGACGACGCGGCCGCCGCGCGCTGGACCAAATCCTGATGGCCAAGCGCAGCGAAGTGCCGGCGAGGCGCAGCCCGGTCGCGCCCAAGGCGCCGAAGGTCGGCGCCGGCGAGCTCCACACCCTGTTCGACTTCCTGCGCTACGCGGTGAGCCGCTTCAACGCGGCCAAGCTCGTGTTCGCGCACGGCACCACCGATCCGGTGGCGGAGGCCGCGTTCCTGATCTGCGAGACGCTGCATTTGCATCCCGACCAGTTCGAGAATTTTGCGACCGCGCGCGTTACCACCGCCGAAGGCAAGCAGATCCTCGACCTGATCGAGCGGCGGATCGCGACCCGAAAGCCGGCCGCCTATCTCGTGAACAAGGTCTATATGCGCGGCCTGCCGTTCTATGTCGACGAGCGCACCATCGTGCCGCGCTCCTTCATCGGTGAATTGCTGGATTCGCATTTCGGCGGCGACGAGGACGGCACCTCGCTGATCGGCGATCCCGAGGAGGTCGAAGCCGTGCTCGATCTCTGCACCGGCTCCGGCTGCCTGGCGATCCTGGCCGCCCGGCATTTCGCCAACGCCGCGGTCGATGCGGTCGACATCTCAAAGGATGCGCTCGAGGTCGCCGCGCGCAACGTCGCCGACCACGGTCTCGACGATCGCCTCACGCTCCATCGCGGCGACCTGTTCAAGCCGCTCGGTGACAGCCGCTACGACCTCATCATCTCCAACCCGCCCTATGTCGACGCCGAGGGCATGGCGGCGCTGCCGCGCGAGTGCCGCGCCGAGCCGAAGATCGCGTTCGACGGCGGCGCTGACGGGCTCGACATCGTCCGCCGGCTGCTCGATCAGGCCAAGCAACACCTCACTCCGCAGGGTGGGCTGCTCTGCGAGATCGGCCGTGGCCGCGAGAATCTGGAAGCCGCCTACCCCAACCTGCCGCTGCTCTGGCTCGACACCGAGGACTCCGAGGGCGAGGTGTTCTGGATCGCTGCCGCGGACCTCTGGCCGCCGTGCTGAGGCAGGCTCCGGCCCATGACCGGGCCCCGACCAGGGCGAAGCGAAAATCGTGTGCAGTTCCAGCCGGTTCTCAAGATCGCTGACCCGTCGAATCAACAATGGTGCTAGAGTCCCGCTTCGGGGACGTTCGAAGAGAGGGCGCGGGCGCGCGACAATGATTCGCATTTCGACGATCTTCATCGCCATCTGCATGGTGCTGGTCGCAGCCTCGCTCGGCTTCGTGCTGTATTCGGTGGCCGGCATCAGCGGATCGGAATCGGCGATCGTGGCGCTCACCGCCCTCACCTGCCTGATCCTCTACAACGCCGTCTCGATGCGGTTGCGCGACCGCAGCGATGTCGGCGGCCAGATCGCGGATCTGTCACGCGGCACTGCCGACCTCGCCCGCCAGGTCGCCGAATTCGGCCGTCGGCTGGCCGCGGTCGAAGGCCGCGTCGCCTCGGCCAACTCCACGGGCGCCGACCGGATGCAGGGCCTGGCCGGCGAGATCAGCGAGCTCGGCGGACTGGTGCGGCAGCTTGCGGCGTCCGTCGCCCATCATGAGGACCTGCTGGCAGCAACTCCCGTGGCACAGCCGGCCGCCTCCCCGCGAGACGATCTGCTGCAACCGGTCGCCCCGGCTCCGACCGTCGCGTTTGCACCCCCGCCGCCGGCAGCGCCTCCGCCTGCGATCTCACGCAGCCAGGCCCAGCTGATCGGCGCGATCAAGCACGCCATCGACGAGAACCGCCTCGACATCTACCTGCAGCCGATGGTGACGCTGCCGCAGCGCAAGGTGCGCTACTACGAGGCGGTGACACGGCTGCGCGACGAGCGCGACCAGGTCCTCGCCGCCGACGATTTCATCGGGGCGGCTGAGGCCAATGGCCTGATCGGCCGCATCGATCACATAGTGATGCTCCGCTGCGTCCAGGTGCTGCGCCGCCTGATGATCCGCAGCAAGGATGTCGGCGTGTTCTGCAACGTCTCGGCGGCGACGCTGGCCAATCCGGCGCACTTCACCCAGTGTCTCGACTTCCTCGAAGCCAACCGTGCGCTGGCGCCGTCCTTCGTGCTCGAATTCAAGCAGGCGACCTTCCGCAATCTCGGCCCGGTCGAAAGCGAAAACCTCGCGGCACTGTCGCAACGCGGCTACCGGTTCTCGATCGACCATGTCAGCGACCTTCGCCTCGAACCGCGCGAACTCGCCGATCGCGGCGTCCGCTTCATCAAGGTGCCCGCCGCCTTGCTGCTCGACGCCAGGCAGAGCGCGGCGACCGATATCCATCCTTCCGATCTCTCCGACCTGCTCGGCCGCTTCGGCATCGACCTGATCGCCGAACGGATCGAGGGCGAGCGCTCGGTGGTCGATCTGCTCGACTACGATGTCCGGTTCGGCCAGGGCTTCCTGTTCGCGCCGCCGCGGCCGTTGCGGCCGGAAGGGGCATCTGCTACCGCCGAGGCTCCGCAGGCCAACCCCCAGGACCTTAATGGCGCCGGCACTTCAGCACCTGTCTCCAGTCCCGCAGCTCCGCAGCGCACAACCGGCAGCGCCGCGCTGGCGCGCCGCGCGCTCGGTCCGACCTGACCAACGGATCGCATCATGACTTCGCTGCGTTTCGTGGAGCGGCTGCGCGACCTCACCGGCGATGTCGACGTCGTGCTGTCGGACATCTGGGGCGTGGTGCACAACGGGCTCGAATCCTTTCCCGAGGCCTGCGAGGCGCTGCACGCCTTCCGCCAGCAGGGCGGCACCGTCATCCTGATCACCAACGCGCCGCGTCCGGCCGATTCCGTGCAGCGCCAGCTGCGCAAGCTCGGCGTCGCCGACGAGACCTATGACGCGATCGTCTCCTCGGGCGACCTGACGCGACACTTCGTGGCCGCTCATCCCGGCCAGAAGATCTTCTGGATCGGGCCGGAGCGCGACAGCTCGATCCACCGCGGCCTCGACGCCACCATGGTGCCGCTGGAGCAGGCCGACTACATCATCTGCACCGGCCTGTTCGACGACGAGACCGAATCCGCCGAGGATTATCGCGACACGCTGCTCAAGGCGCTCGAACGCAAGCTGACGCTGGTCTGCGCCAATCCTGATATCGTGGTCGAGCGCGGCGACCGGCTGATCTACTGCGCCGGCGCGGTCGCTGAGCTGTATCGCGAGCTCGGCGGCGAGGTGATATTCTACGGCAAGCCGCACCGGCCGATCTATGAGCGCGCCATGGCGCTGGCCACTGAGCGCCGCGGGCGTCCGACCGAGCTCAGCCGCGTGCTCGCGATCGGCGATTCCGTGCGCACCGACCTGACCGGCGCCCATAACTTCGGCATCGACCTGTTGTTCGTCACCCGCGGCATCCATTCGGAAGAGTTCGAGGGCATCGAGCAGCTCGATCCGGCATCGGTGAAGGAATTGTTCGGCCATCCGCCGCGCGCGCTGATGCGCGAGCTGAAGTGGTAGCGGCCAACTCCGCAGGGGCGCGCTGGCAAAATATCGAAAACAACCCCATGCAAAGTAGCCCATGGCGCCGGGTGTTCGACCCGTCGCCTTGACACGTCGGGCAACTCAGGGGCATATTTCTAATATTCAGAAATTGCGCTCGCGTCCGCTCGCCTTACTTTCAACCCCAAAGACGCAAATGCCCGGGACGTCCAGCGCGAAGACGCGCTTCGCGCTTCTGCCCCGGGCATGACGTGAATTTCAGTTGATGCGATGGACGAGCGTCTTACGCCGTCGCCATATCCGGGAAGACCGCCTCGATCTTGGTCTTCAGCGTGGCGGCGTTGAACGGCTTGACGATGTAGTTGTTCACGCCGGCCTTCTTGGCCGCGATCACGTTCTCGGTCTTGGATTCCGCCGTGATCATGATGAAGGGCGTGGTCGCGAGATTGGGGTCGGCGCGGACTTCCTTGAGCAGGTCGTAGCCGGTCATCGGCTCCATATTCCAGTCGGAAATCACCAGGCCGTACTTCTTGCCGCGCATCTTGTTGAGCGCCGCAGAGCCGTCGGAGGCATCGTCGATATTCTCGAATCCAAGCTGCTTGAGAAGATTCCGGATGATGCGGATCATGGTGCTGTAATCATCAACCACCAGAACCGGCATGGACAAATCAACCGCCATCTTTCCCCCCAAAACCACTAACGCAACTTGGCTTCTGCACAAACGCAGCTTTCCGCCAACGACTAACAGCAGGCGTTAAACAGCGCGTTAACCGGCTGAATCCGGATTGTTACGGATTTGACGCGATTTTCGCTACGCTTGACTTCCACGCCGCCGCCGCGTCACGGTCCGGCGCGCAACAATCATGCTTAAGAATCCTTGAAGAATCCCTGACATGAGCACCGGCTTTACCGTTATCCGCGACAACACCCCCGAAAGCGCCATTCCGAAGGGCGCCGTGGTCGCGATGGGAAATTTCGACGGCGTCCATCTCGGTCACCGCGCCGTGATCGGTGCGGCGCTCGCGATGGGCAAGACGCACGGCGTACCTGCGCTGGCCGTGACCTTCGAGCCGCATCCGCGCAGCTTCTTCAGCCCGAACACCCCGCAATTCCGTCTCACGGACGAGACCAACAAGCTGCGGCTTCTCGCGGCCACCGGGCTCGCCGGCGCTGTCGTCATGACCTTCGACAAGGCGCGCGCCGGGACCACGGCACAGGATTTCATTCACCATGACCTGATCAGCCGGCTCGGCATCAGCGGCATCGCGGTCGGCTACGACTTCCATTTCGGCAAGGGCCGGGTCGGCTCGCCGAGCCTGCTGGTCAGCGAAGCACCGCGGCTCGGCATCGAGGTCGATGTGCAGGCGCATGTCGATATCGAGGAGCGCCCGGTCTCCTCCAGCGCCATCCGCATGGCGCTCGCCGAGGGCCAGGTCACCGATGCCACCACGATGCTGGGCGGGCCGTGGTTCGCCACCGGCAAGGTGATCCATGGCGAGAAGCGCGGCCGCGACCTCGGCTATCCCACGGCCAATATCCGCCTCGACAAGCATTGCGGCCTGAAGCACGGCATCTACGCGGTGCGGGTCGGCAAGGCGCAGGGCAATGACAAGGTACGGTTCGACGGCGTCGCCAGCTTCGGGCGCCGTCCGACCTTCGACAACGGCGCGCCGCTGCTCGAAGTGTTCCTGTTCGATTTCAAGGGCGACCTGTACGACACGGTCCTTGATGTCGCATTCATCGGTTTCATTCGCGAAGAGCTGAAATTCGACACCATCGAGGCGTTGATACGCCAGATGGATGACGACAGCGCCAAGGCGCGCGCGCAGCTCGCCGCCGCGCCCGACGCGTTCCCGCAGCTCGGAGTGATTGGTTGAAGACAGAGAAAGAGAAAATGCTGGCGGGCGAGCTGTATCGCCCCGATGCGGAGCTCGCCGCCGACCATACCGCGGCGGAACATTGGATGGCCCGCTACAATGCGTCGGGCGCATTTTCGGCGGCCGAGCTGCACGCGCTACTCTGCGAGCGCTTCGCTCGGGTCGGCAAGGACGCCGTGATCCGCCCGCCGTTCTTCTGCGATTACGGCAGCAATATCAGCCTCGGCGACGGCGTGTTCCTGAACTTCAACTGCGTGATCCTCGACGTCGTCACGGTCGTGATCGGCGATCGCACCCAGATCGGGCCCGCGGTGCAGATCTATACCGCCGACCACCCGCGCGATGCCGAAACCCGACGCGCCGGGCTGGAATTCGGCCGCCCGATCCGGATCGGCAGCGACGTCTGGATCGGCGGGGGCGCCATCATCCTCCCCGGCGTCACCATCGGCGACGGCGCCCTGGTCGGAGCGGGCAGCGTGGTGACGCGGGACGTCGCCTCAGGGACGATCGTGGCCGGAAATCCAGCCCGGCGGCGGCTGCCTAGCGGGCATTCCCGGCATCGGGCCGGTCGCATTCAACGTGAAGGCCATCGTCATCTATGACAGCAAGCTGCGTTCGCTTTTCCTATAGTCGAGGCGCAGTCTGCATCGCTTGCCGAGCCGTTCTATATAGTGTCCAGACTGGCCGTAGCATTGCAAGCCACTACCATCGGCTTAATCCGCAATCCGGCTGAAGCCGATTACTCAGGGTCAAAGTCTTCGGGGTCGCCGTTGTAGCGCCGTCGCACGCGAGCTGCGAATGCCTCGTAGGACATTCCGTTGAAAGCATACTCCCACAGCAGGTCATAGTGTTCATCGAGTTTTTCACGCGCTTCGGGCAGCACGGCAGGCAAGTTGACCGTCAGAAATTTTGTAAGACGGTCGTCGGGGTCGTTACCTAGCTTGATGTCGAAGTAGCCGAGTGTGTCTTTGGCCCGAGCGCGGGCAGCAAGGTCCGCATCGGCGTTGGCTAGGCGCTGGTTGTAGGTCTGGTGGATGATTATCCCGCACTTATTCAAAAGGAGAAACGTGGAAGGGTGAATGCGACGCGCTATCAGAACCGGCACGCAGTTCAGCGCCACGGCCTTATCGAGCAGGTCTTTCACCTCGCGCCGGTCAGGATAGAGCCACTCCCGCAAGTTTTTACACTCGATGCCTGCCCATACGCCTCCGTGGCAAACCATGAAATCGAGGAGCCGGTCATCCGGCATGACGTTGTCGCCGATGTAATTGGGCGGCTCGATTTTGCGATACAGCAGGTCGTCGCCGTGTTTGGCCAAGTCAAGAAATCTGCCAAAAAAAGTTTGTTTGGCGGCCGTCATCGCGCGAAAGACGGCGATTTCGAGCGCCTGACCCGTGCGCATTGTAACAGCCTGCTGAGCAAGCTCAGTCTGAATGGCGTCGAGCACAGCGTAACGTTCGGCGTGGGTTTCCCATTCCGTGTTACCGAGGAAAAAGTAAGTCGGCTTGCCGGCGCCAGGTTGGTGGCGTTGCAGAATGCCCTCCGCGAGCAGCTGGTTTCGGGCCTCGGTCAGGATGTGCGGGTCCATGCGCTGGTTGAACGGGCCAGCGTCCGAGATTTTCATTTCAAGGGTACGCATTGTCGCCACGGAATGGGCACTGACCACGCGGATGATGCGCGTTCGAGCGAGCTCGAGACGTTGTTCCCGGGTCTGCCTGACCATTGGCGCCGGTCCGGGTGCGCGGCTCAGAACCGCGTATTTTGGTTTTATATATATCTAGTAGTATTGCTGGCCACGTTTACGCTGCTTCGAGGCTCCATTGCAACCTGCCCGCGAAAGGCTCTGGGAGCCTGCTAGGCGGCCTTTGACCAGTGGGGCGGCGAACTCGGTTCGCCGGGTCTGGGGGGCATCAGGCGCCTCCGCTTCTCATCGTAGCGGGCGGCTGTCCGCGCTGCTTTGTTGAAGGCCGGGCATACGCCGGCCCGCTTTCCCCAGACTGTGCCTTGCGGGCCGTGCTCGTCGAACAGCTCGCGTAGATGGAATGTTCGATAAACGCCGGGTCGCAACCTTTGACGAGATAATTCGCCATGCCCTTGTAGGCGCCTGCCGGGTCTATGTCGGTCACCTCCAAATCAAAATTGCCGAGCGTGCCCTGAGCCTTCGCCAGCCATCTGGGAAGCTTTTTGCGGAAGTCGGGTAGCAGCTCCGGCGGCACATACAGGACCCAGTTTACGTGCACGTTGCCGGGCGCCTCGAAGGCAAAGACGTACATGGGCGGCAATTTGAGACCGAGCTTCTTGGTCCGATAGGAGAGCCAGTCGCGGTATTTATCCCGTAGAAGTTGGAAGATGGTGGCGGCCGATTTTGCTGTGCTCTCATGCAGGTGTGCGACAACGTAGATGTTGAACGGCACACCCATTACCTTCGCGTAATCGAAAGACCTTACCTTCGCGTAATCGAAAGACCGGAAGATATTCTGCACCAGCTTGCGGCTGATATGCTGGGTCACCCTCTGCATTTTGTGTGTGTCGCGTCCACTGATACTAAATAAGGCGTGGGCAGGTGAATGGAGGAGGAAATCAGTTCCACTATTTCGCGTGAACAAAGTGGCAACAAAGAGGCTGTAGTTCCCTTGTCCGTTACAAAATTCACCCTCGCGCGGGATCGCGATCAAGGAGATTAGATCGGTTTGGCCGCAGGTTCGGTCCGCATCTCCCCCGACGGGGAGCGGTCGATTTGTGCAGCAAATCAGGTGAGGCGCCCCGGCTTCACCGCGAGACCTTAACCTCTCACCCGCCGCTTCGCGCTGACCTCTCCCAAGGGAGAGGTGGCACCTCAGCGCGCTCCAGCGCAATTCAACCTAATCCAGGGGTGGTCGCGTGGAACGATCCGCGGGCAATCCGGAGGCTTTGCGATTCCGCCTCCGGCTGCTATGGAAACCCCATGTTTTCGCGGCGCATCATACGGATTAGCGGCCCGGCTTCCGCCTGAGCCTGAAGGCTCGGCGCAAGACCGGGATTTTCGCCGTTTTCACCCGCGATTGATCGCGTATCCGCGCCCGCACCTGCCAAATCAGAGCTTTCATGTCCGACAAGCCGCAAAAGACCGACGCCCAAAAGACTGACGCCAGGGACTATTCCAAGACCCTTTACCTGCCGCAGACGGAATTCCCGATGCGCGCCGGCCTGCCCCAACGCGAGCCGGAAATCCTGAAATACTGGAACGACATCGGCCTCTACGACAAGCTCCGCCGGGAAGCCGAGGGCCGCGCCAAATTCGTGCTGCATGACGGCCCGCCCTACGCCAACGGCAACATCCACATCGGGCACGCGCTGAACAAGATCCTCAAGGACGTCGTGACCAAGAGCCAGCAGATGCTCGGCTTCGACTCCAACTACGTGCCGGG
>NZ_JACMYO010000090.1 GCF_020889685.1 Bradyrhizobium oropedii | reverse complement strand
GCGGGGAGAGGTCGGATCGCATCGTCAGATGCGATCCGGGTGAGGGGGTACAGGTCTCACGGCGTTCAGAACTCGCGGAAGCAGCCCCTCACCCCAACCCTCCAAGAGCGAGCTGCGCTCGTCTCGACCCCGCAAGAGCGGTGCGAGGGAGAATTACTATCCCACTCGCCATTCCAGCATGCCGTCACCGGCGGTGACGATGTTGCCGGTGCTGCCGACCGGCGTGCGATCCATATTCTGCAGATACGCCAGCGTTGCGGTATCGCTCGCCGGAATCCGGCCGAGGGTGCGGCGGCCGTCCTCGGTGCGTAGCATGGTGACGCCGTGCTCGACCTCGCCATTGGCGCGGTAGATCACGGTGAAGGCCTCGACCTTGCCTTTGCCCGCGGCCTCCGCGGTGAAGTCGGGCACATCGCGCCTGTTGCGGTCGGCCTCGGCCTGCACGCTGGTGTCCTGCTTGACCGCGGCTTGCGGCGCGGCGCGCGACAGCACGAGGCCGTGATGCTTGGTCACGAAGCCGCCCTGGCCATAGAGCAGGCCGAGCGTGCCGCCGCTTCGCAGCTTGCGCACCATCGCGCAGGCCGAATGCGTCATGTAGGTGTTGAGCGGCGCGCCGAAGAACGTCAGACCACCGGTGACGGTCGGCTGCACGTCGCTGCCGAGGCCGAGCGTCCGGCGCGCCATCTTGGGCACACAGGGGAAGCAGCTATAGAGCTCGATCGCATCGAACTTCCTGCCGTCGCCGCCGACGAGATCCATCACTGCCTTCAGTACCGCGGTCTGCGCGTGGCTCTCGACGAACTGGTCGCGGGTCAGATAGTCGCGCGGTTCTTCCGCGGAGGCGCCGCCGAGCGGGTAAATCAGTTTCTCCTCCGGCACGCCGGCGGCACGCGCCTTGGCAAGGCTGGTCAGGATCAGCGCGCCGCCCATGTTGACCGTCGGGTTCGCCACCATCAGCTTTGTGTACGGCCAGGCGATCATCCGGTTGTCGGGCGTCGCGGTGGTGATCTCGTCGCCGGTGAAGCGCTTCTTCAGCCACGAGTTCGGATTGTCCGCGGCAACGCGTGCGTAGGTCGACCACAGGTCGCCGGATTCCTTCAGCGCCTCGCGCGGGGTCTGGCCCCAATGCGCCGAGGTCGCGGACTCATAGAGCGGATAGACCGTGATCGGCCTGAATACACCAAGCGTCACGGCCATCGGCTTCTGGAACGCGGCGCCGCGCTTCGGCTCCTCGACGTCATGCGCGAACGGCGTCCATGGCAATTCGACGCCGGCGCGCTGCGCCTTCGTCGCCGTCGACTGCGCCTCCGCGCCGCAGACCGCGGCGACGCTGCATTCGCCGCGCGCAATGCGCTGCGCCGCCTCGTGCAGATAGCGGATCGGGCTCTCGCCGCCGACCGGGCCGTAATAGAGATGCGAAGGCTGAATGCCGAGCCGTGCGGCGAGCTGCTTCTCGGGATCGCGATAGCGCCAGCTCAGGAAGTTGACGACGTCGAGCGACTGCACGTCGGAGAGCAGCTTTGCGCCGCTGTCTGCCTCGGCGCGCTTCAGTGCCTGTTCCAGCAGAGTGAGCGGCTCGAGGCCGGCGGCGATGTCCTTCGGACGATCGACGATCTCGCCGACGCCGACGATGACGGGAATGCGGTCTTCGGGGATGGAGGATGTTGTCATTTCTTCTTGCTTCACTTTCTAGGTCTTCACCACGCCGCCGCCCTTCGAGGCGCGCAAGGGCGCGTACCTCCAGCGACAACGGCTTCGCCGTTGCGCGGGGGTGACGGCTACGGGGACGGCGTCATCCCCTGCGCAAAGGCTTCGCCTTTGTCGCTGGAGGTGCGAGCCTTGCGGTGCAGTTGCACCGCTGGGCGAGCCTCGAAGGATGGCCACGTATTCGATCACTCCGCCACCAGCGCATTCATGTGCTCGACGGCCTCGACGAAATCTTCCTTGAACTCCTGCACCACGGCGCCCGCGGACTTCACGCTGTCGACCAGGCCGACACCCTGGCCGACGAAATAGCTGACGAGATCGCGGGCCTTCTCGTTACCACCAGCGGCGGCGCGGTCGATCGCGTTGAAGGCGTCGCGGCTGATGATGCTTTGCAGCGGCATCGGCAGCGCGCCGGGGCTGTCCGGCGAGCGGTCCCAGGCGTCGGTCCACACCGAACGGAGCTGCCGTGCCGGCTTGCCGGTGCGGCCCTTCGAGCGGATGGCGTCGCGGGAGGAGGCGGCGATCATCTTCTCGCGGAAGATCTCCGAGGTCTCCGATTCCACCGTGGCAAGCCACACCGAGCCGGTCCACGCGCCGGCCGCGCCCATCGCCATGCACGCCGCCATCTGGCTGCCGGTCATGATGCCGCCCGCGGCAAGCACCGGCACGTCGCGGATCTTCTTGATCGCCTTGATCACCTCGGGCACCAGCACCATGGTCGAGACTTCGCCGCAATGGCCACCGGCCTCGGTGCCCTGCGCGACGAGGATGTCGACGCCGGCCGCGACCTGGCGCAGCGCATGCTCCTTGGAGCCCACCAGCGCCGCCACCGGCACGCCGTGCTTGCGACCCATCTCGATCATCGCCTTCGGCGGCACGCCGAGCGCATTCGCGATCAGCCGGATCGGATGGCGGAACGAGACCTCGAGCAGTTGCAGCGCGGTCTCCGCATCGAACGGCTGCGGCTGGTCGTCGGCGACGCTCTGCGTTGTGAGCTCGATGTTGTATTTCTTCAGCAGATTGCGGGTGAAATCGCGGTGCTCCTGTGAGACGCGTTTCTCCAGGCTCCTCCAGGTGACGTTCTTCTCACCTGCGGTCGAGATGTTTTCCGGGATCAACACGTCGATCCCGTAGGGCTTGCCGTCGACGTGTGCGTCGATCCATTTCAGCTCCTGCTCCAGCGTCTCCGGCAAGTACCGGGTCGCGCCGAACACGCCGAAGCCGCCGGCGCGGCTGACCGCCGCCACCACGTCGCGGCAATGGCTGAAAGCGAGCAGGGGGAATTCAATTCCCAGCATGTCGCAGATCGGTGATTTCATGAGTTGGTTTTCTCCCGGCGGCTGCTTCTTGTGCTCGTTGGCATCAGCCCCTGCAACGCTAGCGCATCACGGTCGGCGAAGCCAAGCGGGTTTCGGCCGCGTCGATCTTGCGTGCAGGCGCTGCTTGGCTGCATCGCCCTCAGTGCATTCCGCAAGGTAGAAAATGCGATCCGGCGGGGTGGGCAAAACGAAGCGTGCCCACCATCTAGTGCGGACATGCGGATGGGCACGGCGGTCGCCGCCCCACCTTGGGAAACGTAACCGGGAGCCAATGACGTGACTGACATTCCTGCCTACGAGCCGCCGAAAGTCTGGACCTGGAACAAGGAGAGCGGCGGGCGCTTCGCCGGCATCAACCGGCCGATCGCGGGTCCCACCCATGACAAGGAGCTGCCGGTCGGCCGCCATCCGCTGCAACTCTATTCGCTGGCGACGCCGAACGGCGTCAAGGTCACCGTGATGCTGGAAGAGCTGCTCGCCGCGGGCCACAAGGGCGCGGAGTACGACGCCTGGCTGATCAAGATCGACGGCAACCAGTTCGGCAGTGGTTTTGTCGCGGTCAATCCGAATTCCAAGATTCCGGCACTGATGGACCGGAGCGGGCCCGAGCCGATCCGGGTGTTCGAGTCGGGCTCGATCCTGGTCTACCTCGCGGAAAAATTCGGCGCGTTCCTGCCGACCGACGTCAAGACCCGTGCGGAGACGTTCTCCTGGCTGTTCTGGCAGATGGGCTCGGCGCCCTATCTCGGCGGCGGCTTCGGGCACTTCTATGCCTACGCGCCGGCCAAGATCGAATACGCCATCGACCGCTTTGCGATGGAGGTGAAGCGCCAGCTCGACGTGCTCGACCGCAGGCTCGCCGACAACGAATATCTCGCAGGCGATGTCTACACCATCGCCGACATGGCGGTGTGGCCCTGGTACGGCGGCCTCGCCAAGGGTCTGCTGTACGGTGGCGGCGAATTCCTCTCGGTACAGGACTACAAGAACGTGCAGCGCTGGACCGACGCGATCGCGGCACGCCCCACGGTGAAGCGCGGCCGCATGGTCAACCGCACCTGGGGCGAGCCGTCGAGCCAGCTCCACGAGCGCCATGACGCCAGCGATTTCGAGACCAGGACGCAGGACAAGGTCGAGCAGGCGGCGTCGTAGCTGCGTAGCCTTGTAGGGCGGATTAGCCGAAGGCGTAATCCGCCATCATGCCCTCACAAAGATCGGCGGGTTACGCCTTCGGCTAACCCGCCCTACGCATCTGCGCTCTACCCCAACAAATCGTCATACTCCGGATGCTTCTTCATGAAGCCCTGGATGAACTCGCATGTCACGACGAGCTTGATGCCCTGCGCGCGGACGGCATCGAGCGTGGCGCGGGCGAGCTTCGAGCCGATGCCGCGGCCGCCGAGCTCCGGCGGCACTTCGGTATGCACCAGCGTGATGGTGTCCGGCGTCTTGCGGTAGACCACGAAGGCGGTGGCGCCGTCGACGGCGAGTTCGAACCGGCTCTGCGCCTCGTTGTCGCGGAATGCTTCACTCATTGTCTTGTCCTCGGCTATTTCGTCTTTGCCCCTTCGGCCGCGGGAAACACCACGCGGTCGTCGGTGCGGCAGTAGCGATCGGCGAACATGCGGCCGATCGGGTGGTAGCGGTCCATATGGACGCGCATCGCTTCGCGATCCCACAATTCGTCGCGGATGTGGAAGTGAATGCCTTCGCCCATGATGAGCTCGCGATCGCCGTTGACGTCGATCAGCTTCCAGGTCTTGCACTCCATCGCGAACGGTGCGTCGGCAAGCCGGGGCACCGCGATCTTGCTGGATGGCGCGAGCTTCAGGCCGAGATAATCGGGCTCGCCGATCTCGGGCGGGAAGTCGCCCGAGCTCTCGTGCATCGCCCGCGCCAACGGCTCGTCGGTCAGGTTGACCACGAACTCGCCCAGGCACTGGATGTTGACCATCGTGTCCTTCTCGCGGCCGTCGGGCCGGCGATTGACCGCGAACATGCAGAGCGGCGGGTCCTCGCAGAACACGTTGAAGAACGAGAACGGCGCCGCATTGACGACGCCGTCCGGCCCGAGGCTCGTCACCCAGGCGATCGGCCGCGGCAGCACGAAGGAGGTCAGCACCTTGTAGCGTTCGCGCTGGGTGAGGTCGCTTGCGGCGTATTCCATGGAGGATCCGGTATTTCGGTGGGCGGGTTAGCCAAGCGTAACCCGCGGCCGAGGGTTCGGAAAGCAAAAGGCGGGTCACGCTCGCGCGAACCCGCCTTGCAGTCCGTTTTCCTTGCCTCGCCCCGCTTGCGGGGAGAGGCCGGAGCGCATCGTCAGATGCGATCCGGGTGAGGGGGAGTCTCCGCGAATCCGATTCTCACCGTCCGCGCGGAGACTCCCCCTCACCCCGACCTTCTCTCCCCGCACGCGGGGAGAAGGGGAAGAGAAACTACGCCATGCTCAACTCGTGGCGGCCGACCACCATCCAGTGCACCTCGTCCGGACCGTCGGCGAAGCGCAGATGGCGGACGTCCTGGTACATTTCGCCGAGCGGCGACCACTGCGAGATGCCGGTGGCGCCGTGCATCTGGATCGCCTGGTCGATCACCTTGCAGGCGCGCTCGGGGACCATGGCCTTGACCATCGAGACCCAGACGCGGGCTTCCTTGTTGCCGAGCACGTCCATTGCCTTGGCTGCCTTCAGCACCATCAGCCGCATCGCTTCGATTTCGCAACGGGCCTGGGCGATGATCTGCATGTTGCCGCCGAGATGGGCGATCTTCTTGCCGAACGCTTCGCGGGTCAGGCCGCGCTGCACCATCATGTCGAGCGCCTTCTCGGCCTTGCCGATGGTGCGCATGCAGTGATGGATGCGGCCCGGTCCGAGGCGGACCTGCGAGATCTCGAAGCCGCGGCCTTCGCCGAGCAGCATGTTCTCCTTCGGCACCTTGCAATTGTTGAAGCGCAGATGCATGTGGCCGCGCGGCGCATGGTCATGGCCGAACACGTGCATCGGGCCGAGGATCTCGACGCCGGGGGTGTCGATGGGGACCAGGATCTGCGACTGCTGCTTGCTCGGCGCCGCGTCGGGATTGGTCTTCACCATCACGATCATGATCTTGCAGCGCGGATCGCCGGCGCCGGAGATGTAATACTTCTCGCCGTTGATCACCCACTCGTCGCCGACGAGCTTTGCGGTCGTCGAGATGTTCTTGGCGTCGGAGGAGGCGACGTTCGGCTCGGTCATCGCATAGGCCGAGCGGATCTCGCCGTTGAGCAGCGGCTTCAGCCACTTCTCCTTCTGCGCCTTGGTGCCGACGCGCTCCAGCACCTCCATGTTGCCGGTGTCGGGCGCCGAGCAGTTCATGGTCTCGGAGGCCAGCGGGCTCTTGCCGAGCTCAGCGGCGATATAGGCGTAGTCGAGGTTGTTGAGGCCATCGCCGGTTTCGGCGTCGGGCAGGAAGAAGTTCCAGAGACCGACTTCCTTGGCCTTGTCCTTGGCCTTCTGCAGGATCGCGAGCTGTTCGTCGGTGAAGCTCCAGCGGTTGGTTTTCTTCTCGCCGGCGCGATAGAACTCGACCGACATCGGGTCGACGGTGTCGCGGATGAACTGCTTCACATGATCGTAGAGCGGTCGGACCTTGTCCGACATCCGGAGGTCGTTGAGCTCGTCGCCCGGATTGAGCGTGTAGTTCGTGGTGCGCGGCACATAGGCATGCTTCACTGTCTTTTCTCCCTCGCGAAGGCGCGTTTCGCGGCGGACAATAGACGCGTGCGACGCGAAGCGCGAGCACCGATTTTCGCAGGATCTCTACCGCATCGCGGAATTTGGCGACGGCGTTTCAAACGTTGTTTGAACGCCGCCGCATGCAGCGTGAAAAAGACTCCGGCGGGGCCGGCTATGTCATCCGGTGCATTGCGCAGATCTTGTTGCCGTCGAGATCGCGCAAGTAGGCGAGGTAGAGCTTGATGCCGCCTCCTTCGCGTACACCCGGCGGGTCCTCGCAGGGCTTGCCGCCATTGGCAACGCCGGCCGCGTGCCAGGCATGGACCTGCTCGGGCGAAGAGCAGGCAAAGCCGATCGTGCCGCCATTGGCGTGCGTCGCCGGCTCGCCGTTGATCGGCTTGGACACCATGAAAATGCCTGCCTTGGTCAAGTACATGATGCGGTGACCGTCGACCCGGGCCGGCCGGACATCGAGCGTGCCGAGCAGCGCATCATAAAACGCCTTGGCCTTGTCCAGATCGTTGGTGCCAACCATCACGTGTGAAAACATCTGAAATATCCTCCCTGCTTGTTTACGAAAAGTCGGCTTGTGCGTCCTTACGGCAGGAACGCTAGCAGCAGTTTTGTCGCGACGGAAGCGACGCGGCGTCGCGCGGCTAGAAACGTCGCGCCCTCAGCTTCGGAAGAGGGCAGGTAAACGCAAGACTCGGATGCGTCTGCGCCGCGAGGATGCAGATGTATGTTTCAAGCACGAGCCAGATATTCGATGTCGTCCCGGGCAAGCGCAGCGCGACCCGGGACCCATAACCACCGATGCTCATTGCGTTACGACGCTGTGGCCCCAGCCTGCTTCAACAACAGCGTCCTGTGGTTATGGGTCCCTGCTCCCGTGCGCAATTGCGCACTAGGCAGGGACGACACCGGTGATGCTGCGAGACTTGGCTAGAACGCCGTGTACCCGCCGTCGATCACAAAACAGTCCGCCGTATGATAGGACGATGCCTTGCTCATGAGGTAGACGGCGATGCCGCCGAAATCGCTCGGCTCGCCGAAGCGGCGCACCGGAATGCGCGGCATCACGTTGGCGACGAACTTGTCGTTGGCCATGATGCCGGCGGTCATGTCGCTCTTGATCCAGCCCGGCAGGATCGCATTTGCGGTCACGCCGTGGCGGGCGAGCTCGACGCCGAGCGCGCGGCACAGCGCATTCAGCGCTGCCTTGGTGCCGGCATAGTGCTCGTTGCGCGCGGTGCCGAACAGCGAAGCGAGGCTCGAGGTTGCGACCAGGCGGCCGAACTTGTCGCCGGCTTCAGACCGCTCGGTCATGTGGCGTGCCGCAGCCTGGAATACATGAAACACGCCGTCGAGATTGGTCGCGAACATCTTGCGCCATTCCTCCTCGGTGCGGTCGATGAAGGAACGGCGTCCGCCGCCGCCGATGCCGGCATTGGCGAAGCAGCCGTCGACGCGGCCGAAGGTGTCGAGCGTTGCCTTCATCGCGGTCTTGACCGAGCCGGGATCGCTGACGTCGCAGAATTGCGTCGAGACCTTGCCGGGCCCGGCCTTCATCGAAGCCGCGGCGTTGGCGTTTTTTTCCGCGTTGCGGCCCCAGATCGCGACGTTGCAGCCGGCGGCGTTCAACGCCTGCGCGATGCCGAGGCCGATGCCGCCATTGCCGCCGGTGATGACAGCGACGCGGCCGGTGAGATCGAAGATGCCACTCATTGGGGTTTCCATTTGGTTTGGTGCGCGCTAATCACGCGTTCACGGATGGGCTTGCCGCCGACCATGGACAAGCCCGGCACAAAAATCAAATATGGGTCGACGCATCGACCTACCGCGGTACCAACCGCCGAGACAACGTAAAGAGGAAACCATGCAGTTCAAACACGTCACGCTCGACTTCGACGGATCGGTCGCGATCCTCAGGCTCGACCATCAGGAAGTCATGAACGCGGTGTCGATCGACATGCTGGGCGGCCTTGCCGAGGCGCTCGATGCGATCGACGACAAGCGCGACGAGGTGCGCTGCCTGGTGATCACGGGCACAGGCCGTGCCTTCTGCACCGGAGCCAATCTCCAGGGCCGCAACCAGCAGCAGAAGCCCGGCAAGAGCAACGCCGGCGCGGCACTGGAGACCGCGTTCCATCCGTTCCTGCGCCGATTGCGTAAGCTGCACTGTCCGATCGTGACGGCGGTGAACGGTCCGGCCGCCGGCGCCGGGATGAGCTTTGCATTGATGGGCGACCTCATCCTGTGCGCGCGCTCGTCCTACTTCCTGCAGGCGTTCCGCCGCATCGGCCTGGTGCCGGATTGCGGCTCGACCTGGCTGCTGCCGCGGCTGATCGGCAAGGCGCGTTCGGTCGAGCTGTCGCTGCTCGGCGAGCGGTTGCCGGCCGAGAAGGCGCTGGAATGGGGCCTCGTCAACCGTGTCTATGACGACGGCGTGCTGATGGAAGAGACGATGAAGATGGCGCACGATCTCGCCAACGGCCCGACGGTGGCGCTGTCGCTGATCCGCAAGCTCTACTGGGACAGCCCGGAAAACACGCTCGAGGATCAGCTCAATCTGGAGTTCGAGTCGCAGCGAATTGCGGGCGGCGCCGAGGATTTCAAGGAAGGTGTCACCGCATTCCTCGAGAAGCGGCCGGCGAAGTTCAAGGGCAAATGATCGAGACCGAACTCAGGCGCTGCGTCGCCGCGTTTCATCCGGGTGCGACCGGCGTCACCGGCGCCGCCAAGCTCTCCGGCGGCGCCAGCCAGGAGACCTGGACGTTCGACATCGTGCACCCGAACGGCAATGTCGGCGCGATCCTGCGCCGTGCGCCGCCGGGCTACGGTGCCGCGCCCGGCCGCGCCGCCGGCCTCGATGCCGAGGCTACGCTGATGCAGCTCGCGCATGACGCGGGCCTGCCGTCGCCGAAGGTGATGCATGTGCTGACGCCGGAGGACGGCCTCGGCCGCGGCTTCATCATGGCGCGGGTCGAAGGCGAGACCATCGCGCGGAAAATTTTGCGCGACGAGGAATTTGCCGGCGCGCGGCCGATCCTGGCCCGCCAGCTCGGCCGAGTCATCGCCGGCATCCATGGCCTGCCGCAGGCGAAGCTGCCGCAGCTGCGCAGCCTGACTGCAACCAGGGAGATCGAGGATCTCGGCCGCGAGTATCACAGCTTCAACTGGCCGCGGCCGGTGTTCGAGCTGGCGCTGCGCTGGCTGCGCGATCACGATCCCGGGCCGTCGTCCGAGGTGACGCTGGTGCACGGCGATTTCCGCCACGGCAATCTGATCATCGGCCCCGACGGGGTGCGCGCGGTGCTCGACTGGGAGCTCGCGCATTTCGGCGATCCAATGGAGGATCTCGGCTGGATCTGCGTCAACTCGTGGCGGTTCGGCGAGATCGACAAGCCGGTCGGCGGCTTTGGCACGCGCGAAGATCTGTTCGCTGGCTACGAAGAAGCCGGCCGCAAGGCCGACCCGGACCGCGTGAAGTTCTGGGAGGTGATGGGCACGCTGCGCTGGGGCGTGATGTGCTGCGGCATGATGCAGCGCTTCCGCCTCGGCCCTGATCACTCGATGGAGCGCGCGATGATCGGGCGGCGCGCGTCCGAGACCGAGATCGATCTGCTTAGGCTACTCGCACCGAGAGGTCGCTGATATGCAGGATGAGCCCACACCAACCGAGCTGATCAAGGCCGTCGCCGATTTCCTGCGTAACGAGATCGCGCCCGCGATCAAGGGCCACAACGGCTTCAAGCTGCGGGTCGGCATCAACGCGCTCGATCTGGTGACGCGGCAGCTCGCGCTCGCCGAAACCGGCGATGCGACCGAAGCCGCGCGGCTGAAGGCACTGCTCGGCGCCGACGGCTCGCTGATGGAGCTGAACCGCGCGCTGTCGGAGAAGATCGCAAGCGGCGAGGTCGATCTGAAAACACCGGGGCTATCGGAGCATCTCTGGCAGACGACGATGGACAAGCTCGCGGTCGATCAGCCGAACTACGCGTCGTACAAGCGGGAGTTGGGAGCAAAGTAAGTTATATCGTCGTCATTGCGAGGAGTCACCCGATCCCGCCTGCGGCGGGCCGGACGATATACTCCGCGACGAAGCAATCCATATCTCCGCAAAACCGTAAGATGGATTGCTTCGCTTCGCTCGCAATGACGCGGAAAGAGCCGTTACCGCCCCAGCCACTTCGGCGGGCGCTTCTCCGAAAACGCCTTCGGCCCCTCGATATAATCCTGCGAGGCGGCCATCGCCTTCACCGCCGGGTACTCGCGCTGCTCGGCCATCGCCTGCTCGAGCGAGACTTCGAGGCCCTTCTGGATCGCCTGCTTGGAGGCGCGGATCGACATCGGCGAGTTCTTCGTGATGGTCTCGGCCCAGCGCTCGGCCGCCGCCAGCACCTCGCCCTGCGGCACCACTTCGTTGACGAAGCCGAGCTCGAGGCCTTCCTTGGCGCTGACATGGCGCGCGGTCAGGATCATGCCCATCGCGCGCTTCAGCCCGATCTGCCGCGGCAGCCGTTGCAGGCCGCCGGCGAGCGCGGCGAGGCCGACACGCGGCTCGGGCAGGGCGAAGGTCGCATTTTCCGCGGCGATGATCAGGTCGCAGGCCAGCGCGACCTCGAACCCGCCGCCCATCGCGACGCCGTTGACGGCGGCGATGATCGGCTTGTCGCAGTCGAAGCGGGTGGTCAGGCCGGCAAAGCCGCCCTTGTCCCAACCGCGCTTGCCGCCGGCGGCCTGCCATTTCAGGTCGTTGCCGGCGCAGAACGCCTTGTCGCCGGCGCCGGTGACGATCGCGACCCACTGCTCGGGGTCGGTGGAGAAGTCGTCGAACACCTTGTTGAGCTCGAAATGCGCGTCGATATGCAGCGCGTTGTAAACCTCGGGCCGCGACAGCGTCACGATGGTGATGGGTCCCTTGCGCGTCACCTTGGAGAATTTCAGATCCATGTTTGCTCCCGTCGATTTTCTGCGGCGAAGAATATTGCCGATATCCTAGCGCCTGCGCGTCGTTCCGTGCCATCCAATTACGCAACGCGACCGCGCGCGCAAGCCTCACTCGCCTGCTTGACTTGGCCGCTTGCTTCTCACCTTAATCGATCCGAACGCGGATGCGCGATAGCGTCTAAACGCAAAACCAGAATCAATAAAAATTTCGGGAGTGACCGCCTTGGATTTCAATCTGCCGGCTGACCTGACAGCCTATCTCGCCGAGCTCGATCGCTTCATCGACCGCGAGATCAAGCCGCTGGAAGCGGCTGACGACAACATCCGCTTCTTCGATCATCGCCGCGAATGGGCGCGCACCGATTTCGACAAGGGCGGCCTGCCGCGCCATGAATGGGAGCTGTTGCTGCGCAAGGTCAAGAACCTGGCCGATGCCGCCGGCCATCTGCGTTTCGCGATCCCGAAGCGCTACGGCGGCAAGGACGGCTCCAACCTCTGGATGGCTGTCATCCGCGAGCATTTTGCCTCGAAGGGTCTCGGCCTGCACAACGATCTGCAGAACGAGCATTCGATCGTCGGCAATCTGCCGCTCGTGACCATGCTCGACCGTTATGGAACCGACGAGCAGAAGGCGATGATCGACGGCTCGATCACCGGCAAGTACCGCATCACGTTCGGCCTCACCGAGCCCGAGCATGGCTCGGATGCCACGCATATGGAGACAAAGGCGGTCCAGGCTACGCGTGACAACGTCAAGGGCTGGATCATCAATGGCGAGAAGATGTGGACGACAGGCATGCATGTCGCCACGCACTGCGCGCTGTTTGCCCGCACTTCCGGCAATGACGGCGACGCCCGCGGCATCAGTTGTTTCCTGGTGCCGGCGAAATCGCCGGGCGTGAAGGTCGAGGAGTACATGTGGACCTTCAACATGCCGACCGACCATCCGCGGGTCAGCTTCACCGACGTATTCGTGCCTGAGGACGCGCAGTTCGGCGAGGTCGGCCGCGGCCTGTCGCTGGCGCAATGCTTCGTGCACGAGAACCGCATCCGCCAGGCGGCGAGCTCGCTCGGCGCTGCGGTTTACTGCATCAATGAGAGCGTGAAATATGCCCGCGAGCGCAAGCCGTTCGGTAAGGCTTTGGCGGAGAACCAGGCGATCCAGTGGCCGCTGGTCGAGCTCGCGACCCAGGCCGAGATGCTGCGGCTGTTGATCCGCAAGACCGCCTGGGAGATGGATCAGCTGACCCAGGCGCAGGTCGAGCACACGCTGTCGGACCGGGTCTCGATGTGCAATTTCTGGGCAAACCGTTTGTGCTGCGAGGCCGCCGACCGCGCGATGCAGGTGCATGGTGGGATGGGCTATTCGCGCCACAAGCCGTTCGAGCACATCTACCGCCACCACCGCCGCTATCGCATCACCGAGGGCAGCGAGGAGATCCAGAAGCGCAAGGTGGCGGGCTTTCTGTTCGGATATATGGGAGCCGGCAAGCACTGAGACGGTAACAAAAGGGGAGGCGGTACGACATGGAAGGTGGATGCACCTGCAGAAACGTCCGCTACCGCCTCACCGGCAGGCCGATGATCGTGCACGCCTGCCACTGCACATGGTGCCAGCGCGAGACAGGTACGGTGCACGCACTCAATGCGATGTACGAGGCCGAACGGGTCGCGCACATCGCGGCCGAGCCCGAGATCGTGGATACGCCGTCGGCGAGCGGCAAAGGGCAGAAGATCGCCCGCTGCCCGGTCTGCAAGGTCGCGGTGTGGAGCAACTATCCGGGCGCGGGACCAGCGGTACGCTTCGTCCGCGTCGGCACGCTGGACGATCCGAGTCAGTGCCCGCCTGACGTTCACATCTTCACCTCGTCGAAGCAGCCTTGGGTGACGTTCTCGCCGGACGCGAAGGTGTTTGCCGAGTATTACGATCGGAAGGAGGTCTGGCCGCAGGAGGCGCTGGAGCGCTGGCGGGTGTTGCGGGAGCGGATGAAGAAGGCGTGATGCGGACCACTCTCTCCACCGTCGTCCCTGCGAAAGCAGGGACCCATAACCACAAGAGGTCGTTGATGGAGCGAGATGTGGCCCCAGCGTGTTACCACCAAGAACAGCGGTGGTTGGGTCCCGGCCTGCGCCGGGACGACAGAGAGGGCTAGTTCACCTGCCGGTCCTTGCCCGCCCAGTACGGTTCACGCAGGCTCCGCCGCAGGATCTTGCCTGACGGGTTGCGCGGCAGCGCGGGGATGAAGTCGACCGATTTCGGCGTCTTGTAGCCGGCGATCCGCTCGCGGGTGAAGTTGATGATGTCGGTCGCGGTTGCGCTCTTGCCCGGCTTCATCACCACCACGGCCTTCACCGCCTCGCCCCATTTGTCGTCGGGAATGCCGATGACCGCGGCTTCCGCCACGTCCGGGTGGTCGCACAGCGCGCTCTCGACTTCGGCCGGATAGATGTTCTCGCCGCCGGAGATGATCATGTCCTTGATGCGGTCGTGGATATAGAGATAGCCATCCTTGTCCATGTAGCCGGCGTCGCCGGTGCGCAGCCAGCCGTCGCCGTCGATGGTGCGCGCGGTGGCCTCGGGCAGATTCCAGTAGCCGGCCATGTTGGAGCCGGAGCGGGTGGCGATTTCGCCGACCTCGCCCGGCGGCAGCGGCTTGCCGTTCTCGTCGAGGATCGCGAGCTCCACGCCGGCCAGCGCCTTGCCGGCCGAGCGCATCCGATCGAGCCCCTCGATATGGTCCTCGGGCGGCAGCGCGACGATGGTGCCTGTCGTCTCGGTCATGCCGTACATCTGCACGAAGCCGCATTTGAAGACCTCGATGCACTCCTTCAAGAGCGCGGCCGGGATCGGGGAGGCGCCATAAAGCATGTACTTCAAACGCGAAAAGTCGACCTGCCGCGCGCGGGGCTGCCGCACCACGAACTGCATCGCCGCCGGCACCATGAACAGCTTGGTGATGCCGGACTGCTCGAAGAAGTCGAGCACCTTGGTCGGATCGAATTCACGCGCGATCACGCCACGGGCGCCGTGGTAGAGGCCCATCACACCCCAGCCGGAGCCGCCGATGTGGAAGATCGGCATCGCGACCAGCGAGACGTCCTCGGTGGTCCACCGGTTCCATTCCGGTTTTTCAGCCTCGTTGCCGCTCTGCACGAGGTTGAGGAAGTTGGCGTGCGACAGCATCGCGCCCTTCGGCTTGCCGGTCGTGCCCGAGGTGTAGAGCTGGATCGCGATGTCCTTCGGCTCGATCGCAATGCGCGGGTCGTTGCCGCTCTGTGCATCGCGCCAGGCGAGAAAATCGGGCCATTCCGGCGCGCCGCCCTCGGTCGTAATGATGGTGTGGACGCTGGGCAGCTTGTCCTTGATGTTGCGTGCCTGCGTGATGAATTCGGGGCCGACGAACAGGATCGGCGCCTTGCAATCGTCGACGATGAAGGCGACCTCGGGGCCCGCGAGGCGCCAGTTCACGGGCGCCATCACCACGCCGGCCTTCATCGCACCCATCAGGAGCTCGAAATAGAAGTCACTGTTCTTGCCGAGATAGGCGATGCGCTCGCCCTTCTTGACGCCCATCGCGATCAGCGCGTTGGCGACGCGGTTGGTCTTGACGTCGAACTCGGCGAAGGAGGTTTGCCGTCCCTCGAACTCATAGGCCAGCGCATCGCCGCGGCTGCTGGCGCGGTCGCGCACCATGTCGGCAAGATTGCTCAGTTTCGGCGCGTCGGACATGTTTCCCCCGTGACGTCTTGTTTTGGTTGCGCGGAGTGTGGCGGCATCGCGCGGGAAAAACAATACGGGGTGTTGGGCTCGATGCATCCACAGCGTCGTCCCGGGCGAGCCAACGGGTCGGCGCGAAGCGCCGCCCGATGACAGGCTCCGCGCGACCCGGAACCCATAACCACAGAATCGAGTTGTCGAGCGCGCTGTGGCCCCAGCGTGCTCGATGTTTTCGAGGCGTGGTTATGGGTCCCTGCTCCCGTGCGCAATTGCGCACTAGGCAGGGACGACAGTTGTGATCGAGGCGCAAGCGCGGGCCTTAACCTCGCGTTGCGCGGTCCTTCTCGTTCTGCGCCTTGATTGAATCGCGCGCCTTGGTCCAGTCGTCGTCGCTCCAGTCGCGGAGTTGGTAGAAATTGCCGCCCATCGCCAGCGCCTGCGCGCCGTCCATGGCGATGGTCTCGCCGTTGATCCAGTCGCAGCCGCCGGAGATCAGGAACACCGCAAGGTTCTGCAATTCCTCCATGGTGCCGACGCGGCCCATCGGGTTCATCGCCTTGGTGCGTGCGCCGGCCTCGTCGCCGGGCTTGATGCGCTTGCTCATGCCCTCGGTCGGGATCTCGCCGGGCGCGATGGTGTTGAGACGGATGCCGTGACGGCCCCATTCGATCGCAAGCGACATGGTCATGGCGTGGATCGCCGACTTGCTCATCGCCGACGGCACCACATAGGGCGAGCCATTGCGTACCCAGGTCACGGTGATCGACACCACGTTGCCGCGATGGCCACCGGCGATCCACCGCCGGCCCACCGCATGCGTCACATAGAAGGTGCCGTGCATCACGATGTTGGCCACTGCATCAAACCCTCGCGCGGAGAGCTCTTCGGAGCGCGAGATGAAATTGCCGGCGGCGTTGTTGATGAGATCGGTGAGCGGACCGCTGGTGGTCCAGATCGCCTCGATCATCTCGTCGACCGCCATCGCATTGCGGATATCGACGCCGTGGCTGACCACGCGTCCGCCATGTTCGGCCATCAGTTCGGTGGCGGTCTCGTCGCAAACGCTCTTGCGGCGGCCGCAGATATGCACCTCGGCCCCGAGCTGGAGGAACCGGGTGGCCATGGCCTTGCCGAGGCCGGTGCCACCACCGGTTACCAGTATGCGCCGCCCGGCAAGAAGCTGGTCAGAGAACATCGTTTCCTCCACGGGGGTTGTCAGTTAATTGGTCGATTGACTAAAAGCGGACAACGGCCTTTCTGTAAAGCGCCAACTCAGGGAACAAAGCGGAGGGAATGATGGAAGATCGCGTTTCGATATCGATTTCAGACGGTATCGCCGATGTCCGCCTGGTGCGGGCGGACAAGATGAACGCGCTCGATGCCGCGATGTTCGAGGCATTGGTCGCCGCAACCGACCGGCTTTCCAGGGAAAAAGGCGTTCGGGTGGTCGTGCTGTCCGGCGAGGGCCGGGCCTTCTGCGCCGGACTCGACATGGGCCGGTTCGCCGCCATGAAGGATGGTGGTAATGGGGTGCCGGGCGGTGAGAAGCGCGATCTCACGGTCCGCACGCACGGCAAGGCCAATTTCCCGCAGCAGGCGGTCTGGGGCTGGCGGCAGCTTCCGGTGCCCGTGATCGCCGCGGTCCACGGCGTCGCCTTCGGCGGCGGCTTCCAGCTCGCACTCGGCGCCGACATGCGCTTCCTGTCGCAGGATGCACGGATGTCGATCATGGAGATCAAATGGGGCCTCATCCCCGACATGGCGGGCACGCCGATCCTCGCGAGCCTCGTGCGCGACGATATCCTGCGAGAGCTCACCTACACCGGCCGGATCTTCTCGGCGCAGGAAGCCCAGAGCTATGGCCTCGCCACCCGCGTCTGTGACGATCCGCGCGCCGCGGCGCTTGAGGTCGCCCGCGAAATCGCCGGCAAGAGCCCGGATGCGATCCGCGCTGCCAAGCGCATGCTGAACAACCTGTCGGTCGATCCAGCTGCGGCATTGCTTGCGGAATCCATCGAGCAGCAGAAGCTGCTCGGCAGCCCGAACCAGACCGAATCCGTGCGCGCCAATCTGGAGAAGCGCGCGCCGAAGTTTGCGGATGCGGGGTAGCGGCCGCAGTGTCATTCCGGGGCGATGCGCAGCATCGAACTATGGTGCGCAATTGCGCACCAGGGAATCTCGAGGTTCCGGGTCTGGTCCTTTGGACCATCCCGGAACGACGACTTAACTTCGAACCGACACAAGATCGGACAACGACAATGGAAACGTCCCAACCCTTCCTCGGCATCGTCAGCGGCAGTCGCCGGCGCGATCACGCAGCGGTCGCCGAGCGCACAGAGCGCATCGCCAGTGGCCTTGCCAAGCTCGGAGTCAAGCCGGGCGACAGCGTCTGCATGCTGATGCGCAACGACATCGCCTTCATCGAAGCTGCCTATGCCGCGATGCGGCTCGGCGCCTATGGCGTGCCGATCAACTGGCACTTCAAGCCGGAGGAGATCAACTACGTGCTGACGGACTCCGGCACGCGCGTGCTGATCGGCCATGCCGACATGCTGCATCCGCTGCGCGGCGCGATCCCTGATGATGTCACCGTGCTCAGCGTGCCGACGCCGCCGGAAATCCTCGCCAACTACAAGATCAATCCCGATCATCTCGCGCCACCGGATTTCGCGATCGATTTCGAATCCTGGCTGGCGCAATTCCCGCGCTATGACGGCCCTTTCGTGCCGCAGCCGCAGAACATGATCTACACCTCAGGCACGACAGGCCATCCGAAGGGCGTCCGCCGCTTCGCGCCGACGCCGGAGCAGACCGCCAATGCGGAAGCGATGCGCGGGATGATCTATGGCCTGAGGCCCGGCGCGCGCGCGATCCTGCCGGGACCGCTGTACCATTCGGCACCGAATTCGTTCGGGCTGCGCTCGGGAAGGCTCGGCGGCGCACTGGTGCTGATGCCGCGCTTCGACGCCGAAGAATTTCTGGCCCTGATCGAGCGCGAGAAGATCGACACCATCTTCATGGTGCCGACGATGTTCATCCGCCTGATGAAGCTGCCGGAGGAGGTGCGCAAGAAGTACGACATGTCGTCGCTGCGCCACATCATCCATGCCGCCGCGCCGTGTCCGGCCGACGTCAAGCGCGCCATGATCGAATGGTGGGGACCGGTGATCTATGAGTTCTACGGCTCGACCGAGTCGGGCGCGGTGACGTTCGCGACGTCGGAGGACGCGCTGAAGAAGCCGGGTACGGTCGGCAAGATCTCGCCCGGCGCCGAGCTGCGCTTCATCGGTGACGACGGCAACGAGGTGGCGCAGGGCCAGATCGGCGAGATCTATTCGCGGATCGCGGGCAATCCCGATTTCACCTATCACAACAAGTCCGAGAAGCGCGCCGAGATCGACCGGCAGGGATTCATCACCTCGGGCGATGTCGGCTATATCGACGCGGACGGCTACGTCTTCATCTGCGACCGCAAGCGCGACATGGTGATCTCGGGCGGCGTCAACATCTACCCGGCCGAGATCGAGGCGGTGCTGCATGCTGTTCCCGGCGTGCACGACTGCGCGGTGTTCGGCATTCCCGATGCGGAATTCGGCGAAGCGCTGATGGCGGTGGTCGAGCCGCAGCCGGGCGTGACGCTCGACATCGCCTCGGTCCGCGCCCAGCTCAAGACCGCGCTTGCCGACTACAAGGTGCCCAAGCACATCGAGATCCAGACCAACCTGCCGCGCGAGGATTCCGGGAAGATCTTCAAGCGCCGGCTGCGCGACCCGTATTGGGAGCGGGCGGGGCGGAGGATCTAGGGACCACAAACGCCGCTGTCGTCCCGGGCAAGCGAAGCGCGACCCGGGACCCATAACCACAAATCTCTGGGCTGCCCGCGGCTGTGGCCCCAGCTCACTTCGACCGCAGCCACCAGTGGTTATGGGTCCCTGCTTTCGCAGGGACGACGGCAGTGTGCACCGCGCAAGTTCATCTTGCGCTGCGGCAAAAAAAGCGCACACTCGGGAGGAGCCGGGCAACTCTGGAGTAGCCAAGCCATGCCTCCCCAGACTTTGCCTCCCCAGACCATCCCCTCCGAGACCGCCAGGCGGGCCGCAGAGGCCAGCCTTCTCGAAGCGACGGCACAGGAGGAGGATGCACGGCTCCGAAACGACATCCGCCTGCTGGGACGGGTCCTCGGCGACACCGTACGCGACCAGGAGGGGGCCAATGTATTCGACCTGGTCGAGCGCATCCGCCAGACCTCGGTCCGGTTCCATCGCGACGAGGACAAGCTGGCGCGGCGGGAGCTGGAGGGCATCCTCGACGGCATGTCGATCGCCGAGACGCTGCGGATCGTTCGCGCCTTCAGCTATTTCTCCCACCTCGCCAACATCGCCGAGGACCAGAACAACATCCGCCAGACGCGCAGCCGCGGCCCGAGCGGGGCGCCGCGGCCGAGCACGCTGGAGCAGACGCTGGTGCACGCCCGGCAGGCCGGCATCAGCCCGGCCGATCTGCGCAGCTTCTTCAAAAGCGCGCTGGTCAGCCCGGTATTGACCGCGCATCCGACCGAAGTCCGCCGCAAGAGCACGATGGACCGCGAGATGGAGATCGCGGACCTGCTCGATCGCCGTGAGCGGTTGCAGATGACGCCGGAGGAGAGCGAGGCCAGCGACGAGCAGCTGCGCCGTGCCGTCGTGACGCTGTGGCAGACCAATCTGCTGCGCCGGACCAAGCTGACCGTTCTCGATGAGGTCGCCAACGGCCTGTCGTTCTACGACTATACTTTCCTGCAGGAAGTGCCGCGGTTGCATTGCGCGCTGGAGGACCGGCTGAACAAGGAGGGCGGCGAAGCCGGCGATCTCGCCTCGTTCCTCAGGATGGGAAGCTGGATCGGCGGCGATCGCGACGGCAATCCATTCGTCACCGCGGAGGTGATGCGTGGCACGCTGCGGCTGCAGTCGAGCCGGGTGCTCAGCTTCTATCTCGAGGAGCTGCACGCGCTCGGTGCCGAGCTGTCGCTGGCGACGCACCTCGCCGATGTCTCGGACGAGCTGCGAATCCTTGCCGAGCGATCGCCCGACACCTCGCCGCATCGGAGCGGCGAGCCTTATCGGCTCGCCGTGTCCGGCATCTATGCGCGGCTTGCCGCCACCGCCATGCGGCTCGAGGTCGAGACCACGCGACCGCCGGTCGGCAAGGCCGAGCCCTATGCGAGCGTGAAAGAATTCCAGGCCGATCTCGACGTGCTCAATCGCTCGCTGATCGCGAACAATTCCGGCGTGATCGCGCGCGGCCGGCTGCGGCAGTTGCGGCGGGCGGTGGATTGCTTCGGCTTCCATCTGGCGCGGCTCGACATCCGGCAGAACTCGGCGGTGCATGAGCGCACCATCGCCGAGCTGCTCGACACCGCCAATCCCGGCATGTCCTATCTGGCCCTCGGCGAGGACGCACGCGTCAGCCTGTTGCTTGGGGAGCTGCGCAACGCGCGGCCGCTGGCCTCGCCCTTCGTCAAATATTCCGAGGAGACCCAAAGCGAGCTCGCGGTGTTCCGGGCCGCGGCCGAGGCCCATGCCAGGTTCGGCCCCGAGGTGATCTCCCAATGCATCATCTCGATGTGCCAGGGCATGTCCGACATGCTCGAGGTCGCGGTGCTGCTGAAGGAAGTCGGCCTCGTCAATCCGTCCGGCCGCAGCGCCGTCAACATCGTGCCGCTGTTCGAGACCATCGAGGACTTGCAGGCCTCCAGCGGCATCATGGACCGCATGCTGGTGCTGCACGATTATCGCAAGCTGGTCGACAGTCTCGGCAGCGTGCAGGAAGTGATGCTCGGCTATTCCGACAGCAACAAGGATGGCGGCTTCGTTACCTCGGGCTGGGAACTCTACAAGGCTGAGATCGGGCTCGTCGAGGTGTTCGAGCGCCACGGCGTGCGGCTCCGCCTGTTTCACGGCCGCGGCGGCTCGGTCGGCCGCGGCGGCGGCCCGAGCTATGACGCGATCATCGCGCAGCCCGGCGGCGCGGTGAATGGTCAGATCCGCATCACCGAGCAGGGCGAGATCATCT
Source organism: Bradyrhizobium oropedii (assembly GCF_020889685.1). Classification (GTDB taxonomy): domain Bacteria; phylum Pseudomonadota; class Alphaproteobacteria; order Rhizobiales; family Xanthobacteraceae; genus Bradyrhizobium; species Bradyrhizobium oropedii. Next base: position 11,760 of record NZ_JACMYO010000090.1, on the reverse strand, counting down.
CCTCGAAATATTCCAATGCCGAGGTCGGCCGCAGCAATCTGGAGATCCTCGCCGCGGCGACGCTGGAAACCAGCCTGTTGCAGCCGCGGCAGAGCGCACCGCGCCCTGAATATCTCAAGGCGATGGAGGAAATTTCCGCGCTCGCGTTCAAGGCCTATCGCGGGCTCGTCTACGAGACACCGGGTTTTGCCGACTATTTCTGGGGTTCGACGGTCATCAACGAGATCGCGACGCTGAACATCGGCAGCCGTCCGGCCTCGCGCAAGAAGACCCGCGAGATCGAAGACCTTCGCGCCATTCCCTGGGTGTTCTCCTGGGCGCAATGCCGGCTGATGTTGCCGGGCTGGTATGGCTTCGGCGCTGCGGTCGAGACCTGGATCGCTGAGCATCCGGAGCAGGGCATGCCGTTTCTGCAGGAGCTCTACCGGGAATGGCCGTTCTTCCGCACGCTGCTCTCCAACATGGACATGGTGCTGGCAAAGAGCTCGATCGCGATCGCATCACGTTATGCCGAACTGGTGCCCGACGTCGCGCTGCGCGAAAAGATCTTCGGCCAGATCCGCCGCGAATGGCATCTCTCGATCGAGACGCTGCTCGACATCATGGGCCACGACCGGCTGCTGCAAGGCAACCCCCTGCTGGAGCGCGGCATCCGCAACCGCTTTCCCTATCTCGATCCGCTCAATCACGTGCAGGTGGAGTTGCTCAAGGAGCATCGCGCGCAGAACCCGGACGAGCAGGTGCTGCGCGGAATTCAGATCACGATCAACGGGATTTCCGCTGGGCTGCGGAACAGCGGCTAAGGCCGTGATGCCTGCGCCGTCATTGCGAGCGCAGCGAAGCAATCAATTGGGCCGCAAGCGGTGAGATGGATTGCTTCGTCGCTTCGCTCCTCGCAATGACGACGGAAGGCAGATCGATCAGCAGTTGTGCGCGCCCCGCGTCTCGACATAGACCGCATAGAGCGACTGGCTCGCGGTCATGAACAGGCGGTTGCGCTTCTTGCCGCCGAAGGTGAGGTTGGCGCAGGTTTCCGGCAGCAGAATCTGGCCGATCCGCTGGCCGTCGGGCGCGAACACCTGCACGCCGTCATAGCCTGGTCCGACCCAGCCGGCGCCGACCCAGATATTGCCGTCGATGTCGACGCGCATGCCGTCCGGGAAGCCCGACTTGCCGTCCAGCGTCATGTCGATCAGCGTGCGTGGGTTGGATAACTTGTCGCCGTTGAGGTCGTACTGCCAGACGATGTTCTTCGCGTTCGGATAGTGCGTGATGCCGGTGTCGCAGACATAGACCTTCTTGTAGTCGTGGCTGAAGGCGATGCCGTTCGGCTTGAACGGCTCGTCGCAGACCTTGGTGATCTGTCCGGTCGTGGCGTCGATGCGGTACACGGCTTCCTTCTGGTAGGGTTGCTTCGATCCGGTGTTGGCCAGTTGGCCCTCATAGATCGAGACCGCGCCGTAGCCGGGATCGGTGAACCAGATCGACTTGTCGTTGGGATGCACGACCATGTCGTTCGGGCCGTTGAGCTGCTTGCCGTTGGCCTGCTCCGCCAATGACGTCACGGTTCCGTCGTGCTCGTAGCGCACCAGCCGCGTGCGTTCGGCGGTGATCTGGCGGCCCTCGAAATCGAAGGTCGAGCCGTTGGCCTCGTTCGACGGCTTGTGGAACTGCTCGGAGATGTGGCCGTCGTCGTCGAGATAGCGCAGCTGCCGGTTGGCCGGGATGTCGCTCCACACCAGATACTGGCCCTGTGCATTCCAGGCCGGACCTTCCGCCCACAGGCACCCGGTATAGAGCCGCTTGATCGCGGTGTTGCCGACCTTGGCCTTGAAGCGCTTGTCGTCGATCACGACGATATCCGGATCGGGATAGCGCTGTGGCTCCGCGTTGGGGCCGAAGTCGCGCGCGGCGGCATCGGATGCGGCCATCGCGGTCGCAGCAAGCGCGGTTGCACCGCGCAAGATCGTTCGACGGTCGAACGCCTTCGTTCCGTCGCTCTCGTGTTTCGCTGCGTTGCTTGGATCTGTCACGAAAGTCCTCCCACTCTTTTTGTTATCGGGAGGAGGATCATACCCCCGCAATTCTGGCACAATGCGGGCACGCCATGAAGAAACAACCAAAGAGTGTGTCGCCCCCGCTCTTTCGCGGAGGCGACCTTTTCATAAAACTGTCAGATCGAAACTCAGATCGGATCCCAGGTGAAGACGTCGGCCGAGCGGTCGAGCTTGGCGAACGATCCCTTCAGTGCCGGCATGCCGTGTTCGGCAATGGTCTCGGGCGTCCAGCCTTCGCCGCGATGCACCGAGCGCACCGGACGATGCTGGCCGAACAGGAAGATCTCGTTCATGCGCACGCCGAAGATCTGCCCGGTGACGTCCTTTGCGGCGTCCGAGAGCAGATAGGCGCAGACCGGCGCGATCTTCTCCGGGCCCATCTGCTTGATCTTCTCGACGCGCGCCTTTTCGGCATCGGTCTCGGTCGGGATGGTGCCGATCATGCGGGTCCAGGCGAACGGCGACACGCAGTTCGAGCGCACGTTGAAGCGGCCCATGTCGAGCGCGATCGACTTCGACAGGCCGACGATGCCGAGCTTGGCGGCGGCGTAGTTGGCCTGGCCGTAATTGCCGATCAGGCCGGAGGTCGAGGTGAAGTGCACGAAGGAGCCCGACTCCTGCTCGCGGTAAATGCGCGCGGCGGCGTGGCTGACATAGAACGAGCCCATCAGATGCACCTTGATCACGGCCTCGAAGGCCTCAACGCTCATCTTGTGGAAGATCATGTCGCGCAGGATGCCGGCATTGTTGACGACGCCGTCGAGCCGGCCGAAGTGATCGGTCGCGGTCTTCACGATCTTGCTGGCGGGAATGGCTTCCGCCACCGAATCGAAATTGGCGACGGCAGTGCCGCCGCGCTTCTTGATCTCCTCGACGACTTCCTCTGCGGGGGCCGCGTTCGCGCCGGCGCCATCGGCGGCGCCGCCGGGATCGTTGACCACGACCTTGGCGCCTTCCGCCGCGCAGAGCAGCGCGATCTCGCGGCCGATGCCGCGGCCCGCGCCGGTAACGATGATGACCTTATCCTGCAGTGATTTTGCCATGTGGGTTTCTCCTGTCTATTCCGTCATTCCGGGGCGCACGAAGTGCGAACCCGGAATCTCGAGATTCCGGGTCTGGTCCTTCGGACCATCCCGGAATGACGGGTTGGGTTACTTCTCGTTCGTAAAGATGATCGTGCCTGACGCGGCGAACATGCCGCCGACGCCGTGGCAGACCGAGATCTTGGCGTTCGGCACCTGCGCCGGCGCGATGCCGCGCATCTGTCGCACGCTCTCCTGCAGCGCGTACATGCCGTACATGCCGGAGTGCATGTAGCTGAGGCCGCCGCCGTTGGTGTTGAGCGGCAGCTTGCCGCCGGGGCGGGTGTTGCCGTCGGCGATGAACTTGCCGGTTTCCTCGTGGGGCATGAAGCCGAGGTCGCCGAGGCCGTAGAGCGGCAAATGCGCGAAGGCGTCGTAGATCATCAGGTGATCGACGTCCTTGTGGGTGATGCCGGCTTCCTTGAACGCCAGGGGGCCTGCCACCTTGAAGGCGCGCGATGAATCGAACGTCTTCATCTGGCTGACCATCGGCGTTTCCACGCTCTCGCCGGTGCCGAGGATGTACACCGGCTTGTTCGGGAAGTCCTTGGCGCGGTCGGCCGAGGTGAGGATCAGCGCGCCGCCGCCGTCGGTGACGAGGCAGCATTGCAGCAGCCGGAACGGATAGGCGATCATCCGCGAGTTCAGGACGTCGGCGACCGTGATCGGGTCCTTCATGGTGGCGCGCGGGTTCTTTGCCGCCCATTCGCGCTGCACGATCGCGACCATCGCCAGCTGTTCATGCGTGATGCCGTGGGTCTTCATGAAGCGCAGCACGGGAATCGGGAACATGCTCGGCGGCCCGTAGACGCCGAACGGCGCTTCGAACTGGCCATTGAGGCTGTCGGGTGCGGTGAAGCGCGGCTGCTTGCCGATCATCGACTTGCCGCTCTCGGCATGGGTGATCAGCACGGTCTTGCAGAGCCCGGCCTCGATCGCGGCGGCGGCGTGGCGGACATGCAGCATGAAGGAGCAGCCGCCGACCGAGGTGCCGTCGACCCAGGTCGGCGTGATGCCGAGATAGTGTGCCATCTGCTGCGGGGTTTCGACCGCGGTGGCGAAGCCGTCGATGTCGGACAGCTTCAGGCCGGCGTCCGCGATCGCGTTCAGCGCCGCGTCCGCATGCAGCTGGATCTGCGACATGTTGGGGATGACGCCGAGTTCGGTGGTTTCGGCCGCGCCGACGACGGCAACCTGGTTCCTGCGCATTGCGTTATCCCTTCGCCGGACGGAACAAGGGAAGGGTGATCTTGTCGTCGAGTGCCTCGAAGGCGACTTCGAGCGGCATGTCGAGTTCGAGCGCTTCCGGCGTCTGCGGACAATCGATGATGTTGCTCATCATGCGCGGACCCTCGTCGAGCTCGACCACGGCGATCGCATAGGGCGGCGTGAAGCCCGGCGCAGCGGGGCGGTGGTTGATGACGTAGCTGTAGAGCTTGCCCTTGCCGCTGGCCTTGAACACCGAGACCTTGCGCGAGGCGCAGGAGGGACAGAACGGCCGCGGCGGAAAGTAGACATTGGCGCAGGCGTCGCAGCGCTGCAGGCGCAGCTCGCCGGCCTTGGTGCCGTCCCAGAAATGCTGGGTCTCAGGTGTCGGTTTTGGTTTCGCGCGCGCGGGCTCGGCCATGTCTGATACTTCCTCCCGAAAATCGTTACAGTCTTGATGCGCCATTGGACCAAGGGCCGTCAACGGTCCATCCACGCCGCGCGCAGCGGCCTGTGTTTCGCGCATGCCGCATATTCCGCCCCTCGCACAATTGCTAAGGCCGCGATGCTTGTGTCGCTCCGATCCGGCGCGTAGAAGGGCCGCGTCCAATCTACATCCAAGATGCCCGGGAGGAATATATCATGCTGAGGATCATCGGCGCGGCACTCGCTGCCAGCCTCGCATTTGCCACGCAGGCGATCGCCGCCGACGCACCGTCGGAGATCAAGATAGGCACGCTCTACGCGTCCTCGGGGCGTTATGCCTCGATCTCGATGCCGGTCTACAGCTCGCTGAAATTGTGGGTCGAGCAGAAGAACGCCGAGGGTGGCGTCTTCGTGAAGGCGTTCGACAAGAAGATCCCGATCAAGCTCGTCTCCTATGACGACCAGAGCAACACCGCGACCGCCTCGACGCTTTATAACCAGCTCGTCACCCAGGATAAGGTCGACCTGCTGGTCGCCGATTCCGGATCGGTGCTGACGGCGCCCGCGGTTGCGATCGCCCGCGACCGCAAGATGTTCCTGTTCGACCAGACCGGCACCGGCGCGAGCTTCTTCTCCAAGGACAATCCTTACATCGCGCTGATGGCCGATCCGGTGTCGACCGTCTGGCCGAAGCCGGTCGCCGACTTCATCAGCCATGATGGCCCGGGCCTCGGCATCAAGAAGATCGCGATCCTCTACGCGACCAACGAGTTCACCGGCACCCAGGCCAACGCGTTCCGCAAGTTCGTCAAGGAGTCCGGCGCGCCGATCGAGATCGTCTACGACCAGGGCGTTCCGACCGAGACCACGAACTACAACGTCATCATCAACAACATCAGCAACGCCAATCCCGACGCGGTGATCCATTTCGGCTATGCGCCGAACGACATCGCCTTCCTGCGCAATGTCCAGGACGTCGGGACCAAGTTCAAGATGCTGTTCGCGATCTATGCCGGCCTCGAGACCGAGCTGCTCGAGAAGAACGTCGGCGCCAAGGGCTTGGAGCACATCTGGACCTATGTGCCGCCGTCCGAATTGGATTATCCCGTCAATTTCGGGATGAACATGAAGGATTTCCGCGCCGCTTGGCTGAAAAAGTACAATGACGGCAAGATGGAGTTCGGCTTCAACGCGGTGGCCGGTTACACCACGGCGCTGGTGATCGAGAAGACGCTGTCGGTTGCGACCAGCCTCGACCAGATGGAGCTGCGCCGCGCGGTGTTCTCGCTCAGCGGCCAGCTCAAGACCCTCGACGGTACCTTCGCGCTGGACGAGACCGGCGGGCAGATCGGCGAACTGACGCCGCTCGGCCAGCTCACGGTCGACGAGCACGATCATATCAAGTTCGTCTCGATCTACCCGCACGAGACCGCCACCGGCAAGCCGATCTATCCGGCGCCGTGATGTTGGTGAGTGCGGCAGGCGTAACCTTCGGCGGCGAGCGGTAGCATGACCTATGCGCTCGTTGCCGGCGTGCTGTTCGGGCTGTATTTCAGCCTGGTCGGCATCGGTCTCAATCTCGTGTTCGGCGTCATGCGCATCGTCAATCTTGCGCATGGCGACATCCTGATGCTGGGCGCCTTCATCGCGCTCGGCGTGGTCGGCATCGCCGGCATCGATCCGCTGTTCGCGGTGCCGCTGGCCTTCGTGGTCTTCGTGCTCGCGGGCGTGCTGCTGTACTGGGTGCTGGTGCCGCGGCTGCAGGGCTCGGCCAATCCGGAAATGCTGTCGATCATCCTGTTCTTCGGCCTGTCGCAGGTGATCGAAGCCGTCACCACGATCTTCGCTGGCACCAGCGAGCGCTCGATCCAGAGCCGGCTGCTCGGCACCGTGTTCACGACCATCAAGGTGAAATGGTTCGGCGGCAAGGCCGCTGGCGCTGGGCCGATCCAGATCTTCGGCCAGGGCTTTCCCGCGCCCTGGGTGATCGCGGCCATCACCAGCCTGATCGCGATCGGGCTCGTCTACCTCTATCTCTACCACACGCGGCTCGGCACCTTGACTCGCGCGGTGATGTCGCGCCGCGACGAGGCGCTGGCGACCGGCATCGACGTCGATCGCGTCTCGGCGGCGGCGTTCGGCATCGGGCTCGGCATAGCGGCGGTGGCCGGCGTGTTCGCGCCCTTCATGTTCGGCTCGGTGACGCCGGCGTTCGGCGCCGATGCGACCGTGACCTCGTTTGCGATCGTCGTGCTCGGCTCGCTCGGCAATCCCTTGGGCACCGCGCTCGGCGGTGTCGTCTATGGTCTCTGCTACATGCTGGTGCAGACCTATCTCAGTTCCTGGGCCGACTTGCTGCCCTATGTGTTGTTGATCGTGATCCTGTTGCTGCGCCCGAGCGGTCTGCTCGGAAGGCGGGTGCGCGTTGCTTAACGCCTCGAAACACCTGCTGTTCATCCTGGCGCCGCTGGTGGTGGTGTTCGCACTGCTGCCCGGCGTCTATCAGAACCATCTGCTGCTGTTCAACTTCGTGATCTTCCTGATCCTCGCGCAAGGCGTGAACATCATCTATGGTTTCACCGGCTATCTGCCGTTCGGCTATGTCGGCTTCTTCGGTGCCGGCGCCTACGGCTTTGCCATCATGGTGATGCATCTGCAGACGCCGGCGCCGCTTGCGGTGCTGGTCGGTGGCCTCGTCGCGATTGCGCTCGGCCTGTTGCTGACGCCGCTGCTGCGGCTGTCGGGGGCGTATTTTGCGATCGCCAATCTGGCGGCTTCGCTCGCGGTGCTGCACTTCGTCGCCAACCCGGCGCTGGAGGGCATCACCAAGGGGCCTTACGGCGTGTCGCTGACCGGCACGTTCAATCCGACCCATGCCTACTACGCGGCTGTCGTCGTGATGGCGCTCACCGTCGGCGCGGTCATCTATCTCAAGAACTCGCCATTCGGCCTTGCGCTGCAGGCCGTCCGCGAGGATGCGGTGTCGGCCTCGATGGCCGGCGTCAACATCATCAAGATGCGGGTGATTGCCTGGCTGGCCTCGGCGCTGGTCGCCGGCCTCGCCGGCGGCATCTACGCCTGGTACGTCTCGGTGTTCTATCCCGACAATGTGTTCTCCGGCGAGTTCTCGATCTTCGCGATCGTGTTTGCGCTGTTCGGTGGCGTCGCCACCATCACCGGGCCGATCGTCGGCGTGCTGATCCTCTACGGCATCTACAATCTGATCGGCTTCACCACGCCGCAATATTTCCAGCTGATCTATGGTCTCCTGATCATGGGCCTGGTGCTGTTCCTGCCCGCAGGGTTGGTGTCGCTGGCAACGCGCAGGGGGTGGCATGTCCCCTGAGAAAACACCGATCCTCAAGGTCTCCAAGCTGGTCAAGCGCTTCGGCGGCTTCCACGCGCTCGACGGGCTGAGCTTTCACGTCGTACCCGGCGAGATCCTTGGCCTCGTCGGTCCGAACGGCTCCGGCAAGACCACGGCGATCAACGTGATCTCCGGTCTCTATGCGCCCGATGGCGGCGAGGTGGTGTTCGACGGCGCGTCCTCCGGCGGCGTCGCCTCGCACAAGCTGGTTCATCGCGGCATCAACCGCACCTTCCAGGTGCCGAAGCCGTTCCTGTCGCTCACGGTACGCGAGAACATCCAGGTGGCGCTGGCCTATGGCGGCGCCGCTGGTGCGCCGTCGATCGCCGAGCTGCTGGAGGAATACAGGCTGAAGGAGGTCGCCGACCGCCCCGCCGCCGATCTCAACAGCGCCCAGCAGAAGATGCTCGATCTCACCCGCGCGCTTGCCACGCGGCCGCGGCTGTTGCTGCTCGACGAGCTCGCCGCCGGCCTCAACCCGGCGGAGCTCGACTGGATCGCCGGCCGCATCAAGGCGCTGGCTGCGACCGGCATGGCAATCATCGTGGTCGAGCACCTGATGGGCTTCATCGAGCAGATCACCGACCGCGTCATCGTGCTCAATGCGGGCAAGGAGATCTTCGAGGGGACGCTGGCGACCGCGGTGCGCGAACCGCAGGTGATCGAAGTGTTTTTGGGAGGCGAGCATGCCCACTGATGCAGCGCTTCTGGACGCCACGGGCGTCGACGCCGGCTACGGCACCATGCAGGTGTTGTGGGGCGTCGATCTCGACGTCCGCCCCGGCGAGACCGTGCTGCTGCTCGGCGCCAATGGCGCCGGTAAGACCACCTTCCTGAAGTCGCTGGTCGGCCTTATCGAGGCCCGTAGCGGCCACATCAAGCTCGGCGGCGAGGACATCACGAAGATGCGGTCTTCGGACCGCATGAAGCGCGGCATGACCTACATGTCGGAGCTGGCGGTGTTTCCCGACCTGTCGATCGAGGAGAACATCCGCGTCGGCGCGCAGGCGCTGGGCCATGCCAATCCGGGCGCGCGGGTCGACGAATTGTACGGCCTGTTCCCGGTGCTGCGCGACAAGCGCCGCGACCCGGCCTCCAGCCTGTCCGGCGGCCAGCGCAAGATGCTCGGCATCGCCAAGGCGCTGTCGGCCGAGCCGAAGCTGCTGGTCATGGACGAGCCCTCGGCCGGGCTGTCGCCGCTGTTCGTCAAGGAGGTGCTCCGCGCCCTGTCGAGCCTGCAGGGCCGCGGATTGGCGCTTCTGATCGCCGAGCAGAATATCGGCTTCCTCGAGATTGCTACCCGCGTGTTCGTGCTTGAAGGCGGGCGCATCCGCTTCTCCGGTACGGTTGCCGAGATGAGCGGCAATGAAGAGCTGCACCGCGCTTATTTCGGGCTGAAGTGATAGTGATGCGCGGCTGGGGCCGGCGTACTGGAAATCGGCCCCGGTTCGCGCGACAATCAGCTCGAGCCATGAAGCGCACGCCGTGAAGTGCAAGCAAAGTGCAAGCCGTGAAGTCAAAGCCATGCCGAAAAATCCGACACTCGCCTCCCTTGCCGCCGATCTCGCCAGCGGCGCGACCTCAGCCCGCAAGCTCATCGAGCAATGCATCGCCAAAATTGCCGATCCGGCTGGCGAGGGTCAGCGCACCTTCATCCATGTCGACCGCGACGCCGCGCTCGAAGCCGCCGACGCCATGGACCGGCTGCGCAAGGCCAATGCGGCGCCGTCGCCCTTTGCCGGCATTCCGGTCTCGATCAAGGACCTGTTCGACATCAGGGGCCAGGTAACCCGGGCGGGCTCGCGGGCGCTGGAAGATTCCGCGCCGGCGGATGCCGATGCGCCTGCCGTGGCACGGCTCAAGCGCGCCGGCTTCATTGTGATCGGCCGCACCAACATGACCGAGTTCGCCTATTCCGGCATCGGCATCAATCCGCATTACGGTACGCCGAAGAGCGCCTGGAACCGGAGCGTCGGCCATGTGCCCGGCGGCTCGTCCTCGGGCGCAGCAGTCTCGATCGCCGACGGCATGGCGTTCGGCGCGCTCGGCACCGACACCGGCGGCTCCTGCCGGATCCCGGCCGCCTTCAACGGCATCGTCGGCTACAAGCCGACGCAGCGCCGGATTCCGCTCGACGGCGGCGTGCCGCTGTCGTTCACGCTCGACAGCTACGGCCCGCTGGCGAATTCGGTGGCCTGCTGCGCGGTGCTCGACGCGGTGCTGGCCGACGAGCCGGTGACGCCGCTGACCCCGCGCCCGGTTAAGGGCATGCGGCTCGCGGTGCCGACCACGGTCGCGCTCGATGATCTCGATGATGCCGTGGCGAAGACCTTCGAGCGTGCGCTCGCTTCGTTGTCGCGCGCCGGCGCGCTGATCGAGCGGATCGAAGTGCCCGAACTGCTCGACGTCGGCGTGATGAACACCAAGGGCGGGTTCTCCGCAGCCGAGAGCTATGCCTGGCACCGCTTCCTGCTCGCCAGCAAGGGCGACATCTACGATCCCCGCGTTGCCGTGCGGATCCAGCGCGGCGAGGGTTTTCTCGCGGCCGACTATATCGACCTCATCAACGCGCGCCGTTCGTTCACTGCCCGCACTGAGGCGCGGATCGCGCCCTACGACGCGCTGGTGCTGCCGACGACCGCGAACCTGCCGCCGACCATAGCTGCTCTTGCCGACGACAAAGCATTCGCCACCGAGAATCTGCGCGCGCTGCGCAATCCGTCGCTGATCAACGTGCTCGATGGCTGCGCCATCTCGCTGCCCGCGCATCGCGAGGGCGAGGCGCCGGTCGGCCTGATGCTCGCCGCAGCGGGTGGTTCGGATCGCCGCATCTTCGAGCTCGCGGCCGGAATGGAGACCGTCATTCGTGTTTGATCTCACCTTCAATGTCGACGACAAGGGCGTCGCCACGCCGCTGACGCTCGAAATCAAGCAGGCCGTGATAGCCGGCTGGACCGGCCGCGATCCGGTGGCGCGCGACAAGCACATCGTCGAGCTCGAGGCGCTCGGCATCGCGCGGCCCGCGACGACGCCGATCTACTACCGCTGCTCGGCGCGCCGGCTGACCTTTGCCGATACGATCGAGGTCTGTGGCGAGGACTCCAGCGGCGAGGTCGAGTTCGTGCTGATCGGCTGGCAGGGCCGCATCTTCGTCGGCTGCGGCTCCGACCACACCGACCGCAAGGTCGAGAGCTACAGCGTCACGGTGTCGAAGCAGATGTGCGACAAGCCGATGGCATCTGAACTCTGGGAGCTCGAGGACGTCATCGGCCACTGGGACCAGCTGATCCTGCGCTCCTGGGCCACAATCGGCGGCCAGCGGGTGCTCTATCAGGAAGGCACGCTCGATCACATGCTGCCGGTCAAGGACCTGATCGCCCGCGGCTTCGACAAGGGCGGATTGCCCGACGGCTGCGCCATGTTCGGCGGCACCTTCGCCGCCAAGGGCGGCATCCGCCCGGCCAGCCGCTTCGAGTTCGAGCTGGAAGACCCGGTGCTGAAGCGGAAGATCAGCCACGGCTACGACGTCGTGACGCTGCCGGTCAGGGGCTGATTTCCTTTCCGCAAATCGTTGCGTAGAGGAGACCGGGACCTTCTCCACATGTCGTCCCTGCGAAAGCAG
>NZ_JACMYO010000089.1 GCF_020889685.1 Bradyrhizobium oropedii | reverse complement strand
CGCTATAGGTGTCATCTCTACTGTCGATGAAGTTCTCGAAAGCATCGAGGTGTCGCCTCGACGCCCGAGGGCCTGGGCCTGGGCCTGATGATGACGCACAGGCTCGATGGGAAGTGACGAGGCGGCTTGCTGAACCGGGGTGGTCGGTTCACGGGAGCCATCATGCCGCACAACGCGAGAATCGTCAGGCAACGCAAGCGGATGGAGAAGCTTCCGTACTCGGACGCTGGATTTCTTCCTCTTTGATGATTGTTGGCATAGCGTGCGCAGACAAAGCTCGCTCGATAGAATCCATACCTGGTCTCCCGTTGAGAACCGCCACAGCCGGTTTTCTGATTGCGGTAGACTGCGGAGCTTCGCTTACAAGATGCTGACAACCTCGATGACAAAAGCGGCGTCCGCCTTGAGGCCGCTCCAGATGTCGGAAATTCAAATCCGCAAGACACGTGCGTATGTCCCCCGGACGGAGACTCCTGCGGCGTCAGCCGCGCAGACTCTCCACAAAAATCCTCCGTCTAGTCGTGAGCAGGCTCCGCAATGTCGACGATACGGCTGTTGTACCGCCACATGTAAGACAACAACTTCGCGGATTTACCTCAAATCTCCTGAACGATGACCACACAACAGAGATTAGATGAAGCCGCGCTCGTTCGTACGCTCAACACGATACGAGCGGCGCAGGCGGTCCGCGCGGCGTTGAGCCGACATCGTTCCGTCGCAAGCGAATCGATCCAGGAGACATGAATGAATTTAGTGAAGACCTTTGTATTGGCAGGCGGCGTTGCGGCTTTCCTTGCGTACCCTGTCATTGCGCAAAGCCTTGCCGCAGACGCCAAGGCTCGCAAATACGTGCAAGGTACCAGCATACAGAGCGGGGTGAGCGATGATGAGGACTCTTCCTCGCCTAGGCTCAGGACTGCGGGCGCAAAAGCGGGCAGGAAGTCGACCAAGGGCGCGAAGAATGCAGCCGGCGGCAACGCGTCGGACAAGGAGACAGTTGACGAATCCGCAACCAGCAGCACGCCGATAGGCGTCAAGCGAGACTGACGCGAAGCCCTGTTCGGATAAACCTCCGGTCGCGCTCTGCGGCCGGAGGTTCAGCCGAAACGCCGCAAGATGGATAGTTAGATTGTGATGGTCGGCCGCCTTCAACGACGGCAAGGAAAGCAAGCGTAACCTTGCGCGGTTGCAGTGGCTGTCCCGACGGACGCCCAGGAGCTGACCGTGATCGGCGCGGCGCAACGGCCGCAATGCTCAGTAGCCCGAACAGCTAGATGATCTCGAAGTACCGCCGACGCTCAAAGTCGGTGACCCGATGTTGAACCGCCTCCCACTCCCAGCGGCGGGAGCAAGAAAAGGCTTCAACAAACCTTTCCCCGAAGACATCATTGGCCGCCGCAGACTGTGCAAACCGATATGTTGCCTCTGACAGGCTTTGAGGCAATCTTTCGGACCTGGGACACACCTCGACGCTTGCATCGCCGACGATCGAAGCCGGCAAAGCCGCATCCGTCTCGACGCCCAGTATGCCGGAACCGATGGCGCATGAGAGGGCGAGATATGGGTTGATATCTGCGCCCGATAGCCTGTACTCGAGCCGATGTGCGGCCGGCTCTCCCGCAATGGCCCGCACCGCGCAGGAGCGGTTATCAATTCCCCAGCTTGGGCAGACCGGTGCCCAGTAGCCAGGCACCAATCTCTTGTAGCTATTGAAGTTCGGCGCGGCGAGGACACTGAACTCACTCATGTATTTCAGTTGTCCGCCGATAAATTGCCTCATGACATTTGAGATGTTGCGAAACGCGTTACGTTCGTAAAACGCATTGTGGCCGTCCGAGGAGATCGAGATGTGAATATGGCCCGACTGGCCGGGCCAATCCTCAAAAACCTTGGCCATGAATGTAGCCATCATGCCTTTCGTTTGCGCCCAGGCCTTGATCATCGACTTGAAAATGATTGCTCGATCCGCAGCTTCCAGGGCATCACAATGACGAAGTGACGCTTCAATCACGCCCGGCCCGGTCTCGAAGTGCAGGCCGCTGAGAGGTATTCTGGCCTTCTCACAAAGCGCCAGGATCTCGCCGAACAGCTCCTGGTGCGCGACAGAACGCGCAATCGAGTAACCGAACGGACCTCGGGTTAAAGGAGTCCATTCGCCGAACGGCTTGGCTTGAATTGTGTCGGCGTTCTCTTTGAACAACATGAACTCGAACTCGAACCCGGCCGTGCAGCCGTATCCGTGGTCAGCAGCTCTTTTCAGGACTTTGCGCAGAATACCTCGCGGGCAGATGTCCTCATGTGCGTCCATGAACTCGGCGAGGTAGAGATGCTGATCGCCGAGATAAGACACCAAACGGCCGGTGCCTGACAGAACACGCAGATCGGCGTCTCCGAACGCCGATAGGGGCTTTTGCGTGAATCCCAACGGAATGACCCGGTCTGAGCAATCCCACGCCAGCACCGCCTCGGAGAACTTGACGACTTTATCCCCATCCGAGAGATTTTCACCCAGGACGTGCTTGCCTCGAAGGACGCCGTCAAAGTCGCTTACGCCGATCATCGCCGCGCGAGCTGAGTTCGCGCGAGCCACACGGGTGTCGGTCATGCGCTGGGTTCCTGCGCCACCAGATCGAAGACCTGATTCATCCGCATCGCACGCAACTGGCGATAGTCATCCTCAAGCTGCATCATATCGTTGTTCACGAGGTACACGATGCCTGGTGTGGATGCCAGGTCGATCGTCGGGACCAGGTTTTGGCCTATGGGAACGAATGCAATGGCATCCGCGAAGCTTTTGAGCTTTCGGATTGCATCGAGCCCGGAGTAACCGGCCACGACGCCGCTCATATCGGAAATTAGCGAGACGCACAGTGCATGAGCCTGCCGCTTGTAGGGCCCACGCAGCCTCATACAGTCACCAAAGCCCTTGGGATCTGCGTACCGCCAGGCGGTTAGCGTCATATGATTGTCACCCAACGCCATGGTCCGGGCTTTCGCCGACATGGTTCCTTGCAGCCTCGCTCCGAAGTCGACCAAAACTGGTCCCCGATCATCGACGATGATCTCCGCATGGGCAGGTCCGTTGGCGATCTGAAGTGCCTGCAACGCACGCACAAGATAATCGGATAGTTCCGAAACGATTGGCTCCCTGGCTCCCAGCAACCACTCGCGTGAGCAGACCGATGACGCGCCCTCGACTGGAACGGTCTCATAGGTCCAGGCCTCGGTGACGAAGGCTTCTCCATCGATCGAGACAGCATTTACGGTGTACTGCTGACCGTTTATTTTCTCCTGTGCAAGCGCCAGTTTGTTGAAGGCTCCGACACGGTTCGTCTTCCCGACAATGGCAGCTAGGCCACGCTGAACATCCGCATCCGCCGAGCAAAAGAACACGTCCTCCGTGCCGGTGCTGTTCAGCGGCTTGATCACGATCTCATCGAAGTTCTCTTCACGCTTCCAGCTTGCGATCTCGACGGCATTGTCGGACACGACCTGCCTGATCGATCGCACGCCCGCTGCGGCCAACGCTTCCGACAGGCGCGATTTGTCTCGCCGGGCGGCTGACAGGGCCGTCCCATTCGACGGCAAGCCCAGCCGCTCCGAGAGGGAATCGGCCAGCTCAACGCCGGTCTCGCACCCCGCTATGACAAACTCCAGCTCCCTGCCACGGAGAGCCTGAAGGTGAAATTCAACGATCTCGTCATACCCCATGCATTCGCGCGGGCGAATGACTTCGTCATACAGCTCCGCATTGAAATGCGACTCGAATATCGGCGGAATCTGTGCTGCCGACATCACATGCACCGTTCCAATTCCATAGCACTTGAACTCTTCCGGTAGAAACCGGCCAGTCGAATATGCGTCAACGATTACACATTTCCGTTCGTTCATGCGGTCCTCCGATACTGCGAGTAGACGTTGCCGACAGCGACAATCGTAATGAGAACATTTCCAACGAACGTATGCAGGGAAGGCACGATGCGAGAATCGAAGTACTGGAACAGGAACGTGATGACAGGGGCGGTGGACAGCACCATGTTGACCGTGAAGGGCTCTACGCGGCGAATGCCCTCCTGGATCAAGAGCAAAGGAATAATGATCGTGGAGAGCCCGATCGCTGCGATCACCAACCAATGCTGTGAGATCTCAAGTACGATGGAGGAATGGTCGACCAGTCCCAGCAGCAAAAGAATCGTTCCATAAAACCGATGCGCCAGCACCTGTCGGCCAGAAAATCCGCCATCGAACAGCAGCTTGACGAGTATATTCGTAAGGGCCAGCGATAGGCCGGCCACGATTGCCAGGACGATGCCAAAAGACGATCGAGGCCCCCACTGCACGCCCGCGTTGCCGCTGGCCGAGATCCAGATCATGTAGCCGCCGATCATCGCGATCGTAACGCTCACGACGATATCGGACGCCGGAGGAACACCCTTCCGTCTGATCAGCGCGTTCAACCACACGGTTGCGGCGGGTCCTAGCGCCACCATGAACGCGACGACGATCGCGGGTTCGGCGTATTTCAGTCCGATAAATAGGCCGATCCAGCTGATCCCGGTCACGAAATTGAGCGACACAAAAGCCATGAGCGCTGACTTCGTAACGCGTGCCTTGCCTGTCTCGCGACCAGCCAGCAGATTGAACGACAGACATACCGCAGCAAAGGACACCAGCAGAGCGACGAACACATCTGCCTGCTGAAAATACGATGCCGCATACACCTCGCCTGCGGCGCTCAGAACGACATAAAGCGCCACAAAGAGAACTCCCAGAGCGAATCGGCTCGTCAATCGTGCTCCCTTGCCCTGAGGCTGGCGCGGCGTAGCGCCCCCCCCGAACCATGCCGGTGCATCGGTTCCGGTTGACTCTTCTTTCGATCTCGGCGGACCGCGTTTGGTTTGAAATGTCATAAGCCGCCTCTCGTGCTTCTTTGATTGGCGTAGGCAACACACGCCTGGCCAAATGCCGTGAACAGTTGCTTGCTCAGGAGATCGGTTGAGACGTGCCATTCGGGATGCCACTGCACACCGATTTGCAGCGTCGGCGCACCAATGACTGACGCCGCTTCGACCAGGCCGTCAGGCGCCCACGCCTCCCGCCTGAGCGCAGTGGCCAGCACCTCTATGCCTTGGTTGTGCAGGGAATTGACTTGCGCTTCGACGGTGCGCGCGACCGGAAAGAGCGCGCCATCGGGACATATCGTCACGCTGTGCGCGACGTCGTACTGACGGTCTCTTGGACGATCGGGTTTCTCGGCATGCATCTGGCCACGTTCCAGGCTCCACTCCGCAAGCGATGGGCGAAGTGTGCCGCCGAAATAGACATTGAGCTCCTGCAGCCCACGGCAGATGCCCAAGATCGGCATTCCGAGCGCAATGGCGCTCTTGATGGCCACCGCGGATAGCCTGTCCCGTGGGCGGTCACGGACTCCACCCTCGACGTCCTGCCGATCAGCCCCTGAACAGGACGCAGGCGCGTTCAAAACGGCAGGATCGACATTCGATTCATCTCCTGTCAACACCAACCCGTCGAGCACGCGCATCATCGCTGGTGCGGCCTCAACGTCCGCATCTTCAGCGTCGATCGTCGGCAGTATGACGCACGCCACTCCCGCATGATGCAGGAGAGCCTGGACGTATTTGCGCCGCAACCAGTCGCGATGCACACCATCGATCAAAAGCCGGTTCGAGGTGACGCCAACCACGGCCCGGACCTTGTCTGGCCGTTGCAATGTCACGCGAGTTGCCTTCCCGTTTGGGCACCGGCCACAGACTGCTCATACAGGCGTCGATTTCGCTCCTTCAACTGAGTTATGACGCTTGGCTGACCTTGCGGCCCCTTGACGAAAAGCCCGCCCCAACTTGCAGCAACCTTTGCGTAATTCGGATCCAGCATCCGGATCTTCTGGGCTTTGTGCAACAGCCAGAACGGGATGCCAGGCGAGAGGTGATGCTCGAGGTGATATTCATCCAGATTTTGCCCAAGGATGGCCCGCTCCAGAAAATTCCCTTTCCGATTCCGGGTCAGATAGACGTTCTGCGTCTCCGTCTCACACATCGGTGAGTGCTCGGCGAGCTCGATAAACCAGCCGAGGACCTGAAACGTTGTGAGATAGGGCACGATCCAGAACAGGATCACGATGTGGAGCAGCCCAAGAGCATATGATCCGCCCAGGATGCCGATCCAAAAGAGATAGAAGCAATACTTGTCGATAAGTATGCCTAACCGGCTCTCGTCCTCGGCATCCGTGATCGAAAACCGATTGGTCCAGAGATATTTCAGGTACGCCGCTGTCGCACCGCCAAATATTGGCTTCCAGATCAGGTTGAACGCATACCGCTCAGGAGGCTGCACGTCGTAAACACCGCTGGACAGGAAGAACTTCAGATCGGGATCCTTGTCCGGGTCGCCGAGATACGGATGGTGCAAATAGACGTGTGATATCCGGTAGGCCCAGTGGCGTTGGAACAGGGGATAGGCCGCGAACAGAATGCCGAGGATGTAGTTCCAGGTGGTGTTCTTCGCCAGCGTGCGATGGGCGGCATCATGGGCGATAGTGGTCAATCCGCGCTGGTAGGCGCCGATCAGAAGAATCGCGAGCGGGTAGAACCACCATGAGGCCCACACAGTCACCAGCGTGCACGCTGCGATGACCGCGTAATCCTTGGCGATGTAGGCCACTCCCGTTATGTTGTCGGGCCTCAGCTCGGAGAGCTGCTTATTGATCTCGCGACTGAACTGAACGGCCTCATAGCGTGACGACCTCAGTTTCCAAGCTTCTGGCTGATTCATGAGAATCCCTTCCTGATCGGCTTCCAGGTTGTCAGATTGCGGAGAGCGCCTTGTGCAGATCGCGGACAATGTCGTTGACATCCTCGATGCCGACGCAAAGCCGGATCGAACCGCCAAAAATGCCGGCCGCCTCGCGCTTTTCCCGTGGAACGGTTGTGTGTGTCGTGGAGACAGGATGCGTCACGAGTGTGCGGGCATCCCCCACATTCGAGACGTGATACATCAGGTCGACGTTCTGAATGAACTTGCGTCCGGCCAGCTCGTCCTCGACCTCGAACATGACCATTGCGCCGTGCCCGTATGCCGGGTTGAGGGTCTGGTCGACGGTTTCGCGATCGGCTCCTTCGAAGAGCCCCGGGTAGAAGACACGGCGCACTTTTGGATGCTCCTTGAGAGCGTCTGCCACGATCCTGGCGTTTGCGCAGTGCTGCTTCATACGAAGCGGCAGCGTCTCAAGGCCCTGGATCAGTTGGAAGCTCGCAAAGGGGGCGATCGCCGCGCCGGTATCGCGTAACCACGTCATGCGAGCCTTCAGAAGAAACTCGCTTTTTCCAAGATCGTCGACATCCTGCAGCGCGTTGCGCCAGATGATTCCGCCATGCGCCTCGTCAGGACCGTTGAACAATGGAAACCGCGAAGCTCCGCTGTAGCTGAACTTGCCGTTGTCGACGATCAGTCCGCCCAGTGTGGTGCCATGGCCGCATATGTATTTCGTGGCGGAGTACGTCGTGATCGCGGCACCGAGATCTGACGGCCGGCATACCAGCGGCGTCGTCGTATTGTCCACTACAAGGGGAACGCCGTACTTTCGACCGATCTCGGCCAGTTGCTTGACGGGAAGTGGAATCAGACAGGGATTCGAAATCACCTCTCCGAACAGGCATATCGTGCGATCATCGATGGCATGTTCGAACGTCTCGGGCCTTCGAGGATCCGCCGTCCTGACGCTGATGCCAAGACGCTTCAGCGTGTTATGGAGCAGGTTCCAGGTATTGCCATACAGATAGGGCGAGGCGACGACATTATCCCCGACCTGCCCGCTTGCCAGGTTGACGATGGCAAGGAACGTTGCCGCTTGCCCGGATGCGACGGCGAGCGAGTCTTTTCCTGTATCGACAGCCGCGTACCTTCTTTCCAGCGCCCGGGTCGTCGGATTGATAATCCTGGTATAGGTGAACCCATCGGCCTTTACGTTGTAGACATCTGCGATGTGGTTCAGATCGCCATCGAGTTCATAAGCCGTGTTCTGATAGATCGGCACGGCCACGGCTTTTGTCACCGGGTCGCGTCGGTAACCCGCGTGCAGAACGGCAGTCTCGGGGGAAAATGGGAGCTGCGCCCCCCCTGGCACGCGAGGCGGCACCTTTACGCGAGCCTCGCATGTCTGCTGGGCCGATATCGGTCGCGCTGCCGCACCCTGGCCAGACCGGAAGTAGGTCCGGAAAGCGCACCCCAACTGCTGGATCCAAGCGGATTGGATTTCCCCGATGCAACCGACCCGAAAACTCCGCGTCGCAAGATGCAGCTTGGAGTAGATGTAAAGGTTGTGAGCTGCCAGGTGGCGATACAGCCCATCGAATGCTGCCTGATCCGCCATTCCTGACGGCGCGACGAACGCAACGCAGACTGGCGACTGCACGTCGGCGGCCAGCAGCGGAGACACCACTCCTTCGAGTTCTCTTACGAGATCGTCCCTGACCTTCTCATACCTGCGGCGCCGCGCTTGAATGCCCTCCTCGTCCAGAATCTCCAGCGCCTTTGTCGTTGCCTGAACGATATGGGTCGGAGGGGTCGAACGCCACTCTCCTGTGCGCTCGAGCGAGAGCCATTGATCTCTGACGTCGAGCACAAATGACCTCGGTTCTTGAACCGCATTCTGCAACAGCGCGCGGGAGGCGATGACAAACGCAACTCCCGGAGGCCCTTCTATGCACTTGTTGCTCGAGGTGACCAGGACGTCAGGGCCAGGCCTGCTCAGATCAATATCAATGCCGCCAAAAGAGCTCATCGCGTCGACGATCGTCTTTACACCACGTCGCCTCGCCTCCTCCACGATCGCATCCAGCGGATTGACGATTCCCGTCGTTGTTTCGCAATGCACGAAACACAGGTGCGTAACGCTCGGATTTCGGTTCAGATGCTCGCCGATTTCCTGAGGATCCAAAGGGTCGGTCGCTCGCTTGGCAAGCGTCAGCGCTTCGACGCCCCACAGTCGCAGAATTTTGAAGATGCGCTCGCCATAGATGCCGTTTATGCAAACAAGCGGCTTGTGGGCTCCAGACACGAATGTAGACAAAGCGGCTTCCATCGCAAAAGAGCCGCCTCCCTGAATTGGGACCACCGAATAGTCCTCGGCATTTGCCAGCAAATTGAGCATCAGCCGCCTCATGCGGGCGGTCACTTCCTTGAACTCGCAATCGCGCGATGCAAGATCAAGCTGCATCTGGCGCCTGACCGCCAGCGACAACGACAATGGACCAGGCGTCAGCAAAGAGCGCTGTGTTGTCACACCATTCCCCCTCAGTTGTATTCGTCAATGCATCTGGAGCACACCAGCCCCAGCAAGAGACCGCGAGCGCCGCTCAACCGCTTTGAGCCCCGCGCCATAGAGGCTGGGCGCACCTCGGGTCGGCACCCGAAGAAACTGCCCAGAGACAACCTCCACATCCAGGTGCGAAGTGATGTCTCGCAAGGCTCTTCAGCGATGTCATTCAGATCTCCCAAGAATTGGCTTTGTGACCCGGTCCTCGAACCCCATTTGGCGCGACGCTCACTCTGATCCAGCCATACGCATCCGCAGATTTGAGCGCGAGCGTCGGCTTGTCGTCGCAAACCCGGCCGGTCGACCGATCGGCTTACGTGCGAGCTGTGCCACTCAGGCAATATTGAAGTCAGGTTAGCGGTGCACGTCGGACCATCGCGCCCGGCTCCAGATCCGGGCATGGCGCGCCAGACGATTGTCGCTGGCGACGGTACGCTTCCTGCGTGAACCTGAGACTTGAGACATTCGCGCACTGTCGTTCATTGGAGGTGTTGGTACGTGACGACCGTCGCCGCCTATTTCGAGATCGTACAACTTGACGTTACGTGCGCTTCAACCCTCTCCGGATTTTTCTCGTGTGAATTTTTCCTGACGTGCGCCTCCACCTTCCGGGGACAAGACGATGCGTGCGGAGATTCACAGACGAGCTACGTAGTCGCCTGGAGTTCGACGACTGGCTGTCGGAATTCACCTGAGCTCGATGCCACGGGCAAGTCAGCTGCTGCCTGCTCCTCCCGCGTGCCGCGCGCGGCGCTTTGCCACATCGGCAAACGGATACACCGAGTTTATCCGTCCTACATCGGTTAGATTACCGGCGTCCGGTTCTCGAGCTCGTTGACCTTGAGCTCGATCACATAGTTCAACTTGTGCCCGCCGAGCGCACCATGAGGCCTTCCGGCTGGGCCACCGTGCGCGGAAAACCGTCGAGGATGGCTCCTCGCGCTGCATCCGGCTGCCCAATTCGATCGCTAATCAGCCTGACCACCAAACCATCTGGCACGAGCCGGTCGTCCTTCATGAGTTCGCCCACTTCTCGCCCGATCGCTGCTCCCCCGACACAGCGGTACGCAGCATATAGCCCGCCCTATGGCCGCGGACAGTCGGAGATCGGCGAACATCGAGGACCTAATCGGGCCGATACCGACGCATCAGCTTCGTACTCGCCTCGCGAAGATAATGGAGACATTGAGCGTACTCTTCGGGTCGGCATCGTCGTCGTCGACGGATGCAACGCGATCGACTTCATGGGACCGTGAGACGTTCGGCGGCAAACGAAGTGGTTTATCAGCGACACGAGCCCCATGAGCGACTTCTTAAGCGGTTCTGCATGGCCCGCAAGCGCCTCGTGGAACGAATAGCCTACGTCTTCGACCATGGTCTGCCGCAGATGTGCGGTAGACCAGACGATGACTGATGCCCTAATATGGTGTTGCCGCCCATCCATTCGGCGAATATCGGCAGCCCGACATATGAACTGCCCGAGAACCGCAGCAGTAGGGTTTCTGGTTGTAGTCGCACAGCCAAGCCGCTTCGCCGGCTATTACGGACGCAGCGAACCAGCGGAGCGCCGGGACTAACCGCGCTTGGCCATAGAGTGCAAACCGTTCGCGCTTTTGAACGCTTACGACCGGCTATTTCGTGTCGCGTTTGTGCCGATGATAATGAACCTGACATTGTTCGATGTCAGACGCACGGCCCTAGTGACGCCGAAGACGTGCGATAATTGGATCGATCTTGTCATCATGTACAATGACAGTGCCGCCCGGCCGAACACGGACCCGTCGCCGTTGCTCCTTTGCATCGGACAGTTGAGCGTTGCGACCTTAGCATGCCCGCTGTCTTGGTCAGCCTCACGGCTTCGGTCGCGCCAGCGACAGTAGTTACCTAGCTTGTGTTGAAGCCGTTTGTCGTAGCCATTCTCCTTGATGACGACCGTCACGATCCAACCGTCCACCTTGCTGTGCTTCGGAAGGCCCATCCGTCTGATGTCAAATTGTACCGGCGCCCCTGCGGTTCCGGAGCCACTAGACACACAATGTCTGTTATCAACGTCTGTTATCAACCATGCGGAACAGCTATGGCATGCGTTAAGCCAAATGGCCTCCGGCAGACCTGGTGCGGCGCAGTTTGGCCCCGCTCGTGGCGACAATCCTATTCCACAAATCTGGTCAAGTCCGGCACATCGCCCGGTGATCGAAGGGGTGAATCATGCAGAAGCTCTCCATGATGTATCACAACGCGCGGGAACTCGTCGACGGAGGTGCTTTTGCGCATCGGGTCGCGCATAAGCTTGCAAGCTTCCGCGTGCGAAGCTCATCTGGTTGTGTGAGCTCACCCCGGCTTGAGTGGCTTTTCGAGTCCTTGCCAGCGATATCGCAAATGACCTCGCCCAACTGACCAGGAAGATGCCAACCACGAGTTAGCCGAAACTGGCCAAGCTCTCGTTGAGATCGCCCACCGCGCTCCAGAAGGTGCCTTCAGGCGCCAATTTGTTGGCGAGCGGGCCGAGTGCCTCGATGCCGCCGATCAGCAACGCCACGACGACTGAGATGGCCGTAATGGTCAGATTGTACCAGATCTTGCGGATCGGATTGAGGAAAGCCCAGCCATGCGCGCCGACCATCAAGACGCTGTCGGTCGTATCGACGAGCGTCATGCCGGCAGTGAAGAGAGCCGGAAGTATCATCACCGTACTGAAGTCCAGCCCTCCCGAGGCTTGCCCGGCTGCGACTGTGAAAAGGCTGATTTCCGTCGCCGTATCGAACCCGAGGCCGAACAGCAGACCGATCGCGAACATCAGCCAGCTCGCTGTTACCATGCGAAACAGCCGACGCAAGAGCCGGGACAGCAAGCCACGACCGGACAGCACCAGATCGAACTCATGCTCTTCGACGTGTTCGCCCCGCCGCGCACGCTGAAAGCTCCGCCAGACATCCCGTAGGATCAGGACGTTGATGGCGGCAATCGTCAGCAAGAAGAAGGCCGACGCACCGGTGCCGATGATGCTGCCAACCGCCCGGAACTCCTGAAAGAGGCAGGGTCCGATGATCATAACCATGCGCAGCACTAGATGGACAATTGCGCTGGTCGCACGGCATTGGAGTTGAGTGGCATTTCCTACTTCTCAGGGCGGGGACCTCGCGCGGTGCAGGTTGCGTGCCCGCTCTGCCGCGCTGCGCGCTGGACCGCTTCGCTGCGGCTTCTATTCCGTTGTCAGCCCGCGTCCCGCGCTTGCGCCGCGTTGGCCCTTCTACCTCGATCTGAGCCGTAGTCAAGTTTCCGAAATCACCGGTGCGGCTCAGCAGCCAGTGCTAGAAAGATGCCGAGCGGCAGCGCCGCTGTCGTGTGCCAACTCTGCGCGGATGAGATCTGTTGAGGTGCAGCCACCGAATGGCTGGGTAAAACCTGATTGGAAGTTGAACACGTGCTCGACGGCGAACAATTTGACCGTCACGCCTCTTTCCCACCATGATCTGCCTTTCGCCGCGAGCCTGGCGTATCCCAAACGGGCTAACCAATGCCTCGGAGCACCCTGTCCGACGCATTCGTGCATGACAAGCTGGCAGCAGTTTTCCTGGCTCGCGGGTCGCGGCTCTTGACCACCTTCCCAGGATCGCGAATCCCAGTGCCATGAAATGGTTATCGACTCGCCGCCTACAGTTGCGGGGGTAGCTCCGGCATTGTCTCAAGAGAGGACGCACCGAGCGCCCTTGAATCGCCTTTCGGGCACTACCGACGACGAAGTGAAATGGCTTCAGAGGGCGTGTCAAGTACTCGTCGGCGAACATCATCAGACACTGTGGCTTAGGAAAACGGGGTAGCTTCACGCTCAATCTCGGATTGCGGACGAGATCGAGGCGTCAAGACACCGCGGCTCTGCTGTCGAGAGCTCGGCGGGGCGCTAGCCGCACACGCAGGAAAAGGCCAGTTGAAACACTCAGGCGACTGGAAGCCTGACTTCCTCTCTGTCCTTCGTCATGACGTCATAGACCCTGACCTGGAGCATGGGGCGGCGCTTCTTGAGCTCTTGCGCTCCTGCCCAGGCGCCGTCTCTTGTCGCGAATTCAGTTTTTAATTGACCGTCGATTTCGAGCACATAACCAGAAGCGGGCAATCGACGAGTGGATGCAACCATCTTTTTCCTTTAGAGCGACGAGTCCGATCGATGGCCCTGTTTATCCCGAGTCGCCTTCGCCGCGCCAGTACGCTGGTGAGCGGCACCTGCAAGGCGAACTGACAGCTTGTATCTTACTAACGTCCAAGGAGTGCCCGCGCCACCAAGACATCGACCACGGCTTCCGCTGCTTGCTCAGGCGCCTGCTCCATGGTCCTGAGATGAATTTCCGGTCTTATCGGTGCTTCGTAGGACGTATCGATGCCGGTGAAGTTCTTGATCTGACCGGATTTCACCTTTGAGTAGAGGCCTTTTGGATCGCGCCGGGCGCATTCTTCGATCGGCGTATCGACAAAGACTTCGATGAACTCCTCGTTGCCAATCAGGCTGCGGACCATGTCTCGTTCTGACCTGTAGGGGGAGATGAACGAGCAGATCACGATCAAGCCGCTATCCGCCATCAACTTGGCAACATGCCCGACACGCCGAATGTTTTCCGCGCGCTCGGCCTCCGAGAAGCCGAGGTCCGCGTTCAATCCGTTCCGGAGGTTGTCGCCATCCAGCAGCATCGCATGCCGCGACATTGCAAATAGCTTTTGATCGACGATGTTGGCAATGGTCGACTTTCCTGCGCCAGATAGGCCGGTGAACCAGACGACGCAAGGCTTCTGATTCTTGAGCGCGGCGCGCTCACTCCTGCCCACTGAAAACGCCTGCCAGGTAACATTGGCCGCCCGCCGCAGCGGAAACGCAATCATGCCGGCGCCGACCGTACGATTGGTGTAACGATCGATGACGATAAATGATCCGGTCTTCCGATTGACGTCGTAAGCATCGAATACGACGGGCAATGCGGTCGCAACATTGCAAAACGCGATCTCGTTGAGAGAAAGCGTCCTGGCCGCCAGCTGCTCACATGTGTTGACATCGATCCGATGCCTGATTGCGGTAATGCTGCCGGCGACCGTCTGCGAGCCAATCCGCAGGATGTAATTTCGTCCAGGAGCGAGCGGCTCGTTGTCCATCCAGATCAGATGAGCGGCGAACTGGTCGGCGATATTGGGTCGTTCGGTTGGCAGCGACAGAAGGTCGCCACGGCCGATATCGATCTCGTCTTCCAGTGTAATGGTGACGGCATCACCGGCCTCGGCGCCGACAAGGTCGCCATCCTGCGTCACGATCTGCTTGATCCGCGTGGTCCGTCCGGACGCGGCGACGACGATCTCGTCTCCTGCCGAGATCCTCCCGGAAGCCACCGACCCGGCATAGCCGCGAAAATCCGGGTTGGGCCGGTTCACCCATTGGACCGGAAAGCGGAAAGCCTGGTTTACGGTGTCGGACTGGATATCGATGCTCTCCAAATGCTCCATCAGAGATGGACCATGATACCACTTGGTATGAGCGGAGCGGTCGACGACGTTGTCGCCGTAGCGGGCCGAGATCGGGATCGGAACGATCGAGGTAAAGCCAAGGCCGGCGGCAAAGGCCAGATAGCTGGCGACGATCCGATCGAAACGCACCTTGTCGTATGCGACAAGGTCAATCTTGTTCACTGCCAGCACGACATGACGAATACCGAGCAGCGAACAGATGAAGGAGTGGCGGCGGGTCTGAACCAACACGCCTTTGCGAGCATCAATCAGGATGATGGCGAGCTGGGCATTCGAGGCGCCGGTTGCCATGTTGCGGGTGTACTGCTCGTGACCGGGAGTATCGGCCACCATGAGGGAGCGCCGCGGCGTCGTGAAGAAGCGGTAGGCGACGTCGATCGTGATGCCCTGCTCCCGTTCAGCCTCGAGCCCGTCCACAAGCAGCGCGAAGTCGATATCACTCCCGGCGCAGCCGTGCCTGACGCTGTCGCGCTTCACCGCCGTGAGCTGATCTTGGTAGACCATCTTGCTGTCATGCAGCAACCGACCGATCAGCGTCGATTTTCCGTCGTCCACCGAGCCGCATGTTATGAATCGCAGCTGGTCTTTGGTCCCAGTCCCGAGAGGTCCGGATGTCGCTTTGGAAGTCATCAAAAGTAGCCTTCCCGCTTCTTCTTCTCCATCGAAGCGGCTTCATCGGTATCAATCAGGCGTCCCTGACGCTCCGACACCGTTGCAGTCTTCATTTCTGTGATGACGTCTTCGATCGTCGTCGCGTCGGATTCAATAGCCCCGCTCAAAGGATAACATCCGAGCGTGCGAAAGCGGATCATGCGCATTTCCGGCCTCTCGTCGCGGTTGAGCGGCAATCGTTTGTCGTCGATCATGATCGTCGCGCCATTTCGACGCACTATCGGTCTTTGCTTTGCGAAGTAGAGCGGGACGACCGGGATCTTCTTGAGCATGATGTATTCCCACACGTCGAGCTCGGTCCAGTTTGACATCGCAAACACGCGCATGGTTTCGCCCGGGCGGATCCGTGTGTTGAACAGGTTCCAGAGCTCAGGCCGCTGGTTACGGGGATCCCATACGTGTCCGGCCGCACGGAAGGAGAGGATCCGTTCTTTTGCACGGCTCTTTTCCTCGTCGCGCCGGGCTCCGCCAAAGGCGGCATCAAATCCGTGGAGGTCGAGCGCCTGCTTCAGAGCGTCGGTCTTCATCACCTGGGTATGAAGCTCGGAGCCGGAGTCGATCGGATTGATCCCGCGCGCGATGCCCTCCTTGTTGACATGGACGATCAGGTCGAGGCCGAGCCGCTTGGCTGTCGCGTCCCGGAATCTGATCATCTCGCGGAACTTCCAGGTCGTATCGACGTGAAGCAGGGGGAAAGGCAATTTGGCCGGATAGAACGCCTTCATCGCAATGTGCAGCAGCACGCTCGAGTCTTTTCCGATCGAGTAAAGCATGACCGGCCTTTTGAACTCGGCGACCACCTCACGCATGATTTCGATCGATTCAGCTTCGAGACGACGCAGATGTTTCGGCAGCATATATGTTCTTTTCGATGCAGGATCTTTGTTCTTCGCCGTTCTACGGCGGCCGCCCAGAGCAGGAATATCGGCTGCGGAACGGCTCACCGGTGTACGTGGCTATCCAAAAGTTGAAGTGCGCGTTGGGCAGCAGACTGACACACCCGGGGGGCTGTCGCATTCCGCCGTGGTACCGCTGGCGCCTGCGTCACACGTTATCGCGCAGATCAGCTCGTTGAGGGCTAAGGATCCTGGCGAAATCAGCCAGCATGTTTTGATCGCAAGCACCCAGATCACCCTAGGGGATATTGAGGAGCTGCTCAAGCCGCGTGACCTCACCTCGCAAGATCACGATAGCCGCATTGCTGGAGCAGGTGCGCCAGGAGCGTCGTCCCGGATCGTGGACGTCCGAAGAGAAAGCAGACCGCAGGCGAACGGCCAAAACCACCGCTCATCATTCAGACCCTCGTGCTTGAAAAGCGAACCCCATCGCCGCTCGTTCAATTGATCGAAATAAAGCCAGCCGCGGGATCACTCGAGGGCGACCGCCTGCGTTCCAAGCATCAATACGACAAGAATTTCGCCTGCCACTCATGATTAGAGAGCCGTTCAATTCGATCGATTGGGCGGGATCACCGAAGCATTTGACACCTGCAATCGTCCACCCGATTGCTCGACAGTTGAAACGAAGTCAAGTGCCAGCTCAATTGCACGAAGATTGGCTCGGGATATGGGAAGGTTGGAGGGAACTATACGGACGTTTACCGAACAGCCACCCGCGGCACATGGCACGTTATTACATATAGTCGACACGATGTTGTTTGCCGGGCCATTAAAAACGTAAATGCGACATGCACCTCGCTGATGCTCGGCATACCCCATGAAGCTCGGCAAAAGAGCGGACAGCTCGGCGACTGACCCTATCGTCGGGGGCGCATCAATCGTATCAGCGCGCGGTATCGATGGCTCGGCGACGAGCACATCCAGAGGGATTACGAGCCACTCGAGCAGTGGCTGCAGGAGAACCATCCGGATCTCGCCGCCCGCACGCAGCTCGTCGATCCTCTTATAGCCATTATCAGGTGCGCCTGGCGGCGGTCGATGGCGACGCGCGAGGTAGATTCCAGCGCCTCATCGATCGGAATGGCAACGATACAGCCGACTTCCTGTTCCTGCCCATGAACGATGCCGATCGTCCTAGCCAACACGGCAGCCATTGGTCGCTGCTATTCGTTGATCGCAGGGCCCGGCAACGGCCGGTCGCCTATCACTACGACTCCATCCGCGGATACAATGACGCTCGTGCAGCAAGGCTCGCAGACCGGCTGGGCCTCAGCCTGAGGCTGGCCGATATGGCCCGGCAGCAGAACGGCTATGATTGCGGCGTCTTTGTCGTGGACGGCACGCGCGCGTTGGTCAGGGGATTGGCAATTGGTCAGCCAGGCCTGCTGAACCTTAACAAGCTCAGCATCAGCCGGCTCGCACTGAAAGACCGGCTAAGGAGCTGAGGTCTCGGCTCGTGCCGATGGGAGTAGAGCGGCTCTCGCCGCCGCCGGCGCCAGACCATTGTGCTGCGCTGGGCGACACTTGCAGCAAGTGATCCGCTTGTCCGTTCGGCATGAGCCGAAGGTCCTCATCGCCAGCCATGCAATCGACTTAGGCTGGATCCCGCTCCGATTGACACGATCGGCACAGCCGCGTCTCGCCGTTACCGTGGACAATCATGGCCCTCGACAGCGATCCGCCGCATTCTTCGAACGTTAACGGCAACGAGCGAGCGTCGAGACAATTTCCAGGCGGGAAACCTTCGAAACAGGTATGGCCGGTCGTAAGATTGTGTCGTGACTCTCGATCATACCGGGCAAAGCGGCCTTCGCGGTTGTACATCCTTTCAAGAAACCTCAAAGGATGACGAAGTGCTGCTGCCCGTTCCGCGACAATGACAGCCAAGTACGTGAAAAGCTCTTTCCACAGCAATAGGCAGGCCAATGTGCAAAACAATTTCAATGGCCATAAAGGGCGGCCCGCGAGCCGCCCTACTATGCCGGCTACCAGCGCTGCTCAGTAAGCTACCGCTGATGTCCGAGTCCGATTCCGAGATTTAAGGCCTTCTGGCGCAGCGCACCGACGCTGCGTTTGGTCATTTTTGCTATTTTTATGACCGGGGTCCGAGCCTTCGAATGGACTTTGAGCTCTTTGATGTCTGCCTTGGTCCACTCGCGCCGCTTAACGCGTTTCTTGGTTGCTTTTTTCACAATGAATGCTCCTTTTGAGAGGAGCGGCTTGTAACACAGTTTTTTCAGAGCGACACCGTAAAAAAGAGACAATCATAGGAACTCGCGCCAGCGTATAAGCTCCATCATTCGTTCAGAAGACAAGGCGTGTGGACTAGTTGCGGCTGTGGAATTGTAAACTTGGTACAGATGCCGTCTTGAGAGGCTTCGTTATAATTGAACGCAGCCTCTCGATCGACACCTGTTATTCGAAGCTAAGCACGCGGACTAACATGTTTCTGGAAAGAAATGAGCGACCAGGCTGCGGTAAGCCTGAATAACTCCAAATCGGGCAGGTTCGTGATTTGTGTTAAGCGTGGAGAGATCAATGATCGAGGCCCTATGAGACATCGTAGCGGTCTCCACCAACGGTCGCCCTTACCACGCTTGGCGCGCGGCGCCATCTAGACTGCCAGAGCCTCCCTTGGGCTGGCGAGAACACCAGATCGAATCTTCTCTTTACCCGTCGTCCGGTCTCGGCTCAAGGTATCGGAGGGACAAGTCTGTTCGTATGAACAGACAGCTTTCACTTCGTTTGACGCAGGACCGAGAACGCTGTGATTTCAGCGCCCGCGATGATCTCTCATAGAGAGGCTTCGGCTGTCGTGAAGATGAGCGGCCGCGCTTCAGCCTTGATGGCACGATCTTCTTCCAATTTGCTTTTGTGATGTATGCATATTGGCGAGAGAGACGAAGCCGACGCTTGATCGTCCGCGACCGAAGTTGTTGCGCAGCGAAAAATGCGTTCGCCCTATTGGGCCACGTCAATCTCGTGATAAGATGCTCAGCCTCACCGATCCAAAGCGGACCGGCCGTATCCATCGAGCATTGTCCTCACCGCGAGGCCGGGCTCAAGCTTGCCGGATAATGCGATATCGTCACTCGATTGATTGGCGGTCAAAATTGCGATGACCGATGAGGCTGCAGCTGCCGGGCTTTCGTTGCGTTCGCGAAGGCGACGGATTCTCGAGGCGCGACTTGCAGCTATCGCGGTGTCTCGGTAGCCCGACGTGCTACCGAGCATCTGTTGCTGATCATGGCGCATTGCCTTGATCAACAAGCTATCGCTGCCTGGCCTTGCGACCGCGTGTCTCGCAGCGCTGTGGACCACTGGAACGGCCGAGCTAGCACTCACCTGCACAGCGCTGACCAGCACTTCCGCAATCGCGCTGGTCCATTTGCACCATTTGGACCGGCGCCGAAGGCTCGTTGGGCTCGTCATCGGCGACGGCGCGCCAGGCCGCGCCATCGAGATCGTCATACTGGCCACTGTTCAGCGACCACAGAAAGCCGAGCAGGCCGACGAAGCCGAGTGCAAGAGCGAGTGGAACCAGATAGACCAAGACCTCCATCAGACTGCCTCGCTCCTTCGCGCCCGCAGCGCATTGAGCATGACCAGCACGGACGAACCTGACATCGCCGCGGCGGCAATCAGCGGCGTCACCAGGCCGGCGATCGCTACCGGCACCGCCAGGACGTTGTAGACGCCCGCGAGCCACAGATTCTGCCGCATCAGCCGGAGCGCCTTGCGCGAGTCCATGACCGCCGTCATCACAGGCCGAAGATGCTCACCGAGAAAGACCGCATCAGCGACCGCCTGGCTCAGATGAGTGGCCGTGACGGGCGACATCGAGGCATGAGCAGTTGCGAGCGCGGGCGCGTCGTTCAAGCCATCGCCGACCATCAGCACCTTGTACCCCTCGCTCGTCAGGCTTTCGACTCGGGCGACCTTATCCGTCGGCGAGACGTTGGAGCGCCAGTTTTGAATGCCGAGCATCGCCGCCGTGCGCCGAACTGCTGGCTCGCGATCCCCCGACACGATCTCTACCGTGACGCCAAGGCTCGCGAGGCCCGCGACGACCTCGGCCGCGTCTGGCCGCATGCGTTGGCGGACGGCGAAGACGTGTTTGCTGTCGCCGTGGCTAAAGACGACGACAGAAGCCTCGGGTTCGCGGCAAAGGGTTTCGTCAGCGAGGCTGTCAGCGCCGCAGAAGGAGGGGCGGCCGAGCCGGATCTCCGACCCATGATAGTAACCCCTGACGCCCCGCCCCGGCTCCTCTTCGATATCGGCCAGCGGCTCGCTTGCGCCGGCAGCTCGCGCCACGGCGACGGCGACCGGGTGGCGGCTCGATAACGCAAGCCGGCCCGCCAATCTGACGACGTCGTCGGGAATGCTGGCGAGATTGGTGACATCGAGCTCCGGCAACGTCAGCGTTCCGGTCTTGTCGAAGATCACCCGGTTCACCTCGGCGATACGCTCGATCGCATCCCCGGCGTTGAGCAGCACGCCGGACTGGAACAGGGCGCCGGAGGTCACCGTCTGTACCGCGGGTATAGCCAGACCCAGCGCGCAAGGGCAGGTGATGATCAAGACCGCGATCGCGGTGACGATCGCGTCATGCAAGGTCGCGCCAGAGGCAAGCCAGCCCAGCATCGTCAGGAAGGCCGTTGCGTGAACGATCGGTGCATAGAGCCGCGAGGCGCGCTCGGCTAGGCGCAGATAGCGCGAGCGCGCCTGCAGGGCATGATCAAGCAGGCGGGAAATCTCGGCGAGCAGCGTGTCGTCCGAGGCCGCTACCGCGCGGACGCGCAAGCTACCGGATCGCACCAATGTACCGGCGAACACTGCGCTGCCAGGCGCCACGAGCGCCGGCAAGGTCTCGCCGGTAATGAGGCTTTGATCAACCTCGGAGCACCCCTCGATCACGTTGCCATCGACGCTACAGCATTCGCCGGGTCGCACCAGCACGACGTCCCCCGGTTTGATCGCTGACGCCGGAACGGTTCTGATCTCCGTCGGGCTTATGAACTTCGCGGCGGTGTCCGCCTTGAGTGCGGCAAGATTGCCGGCGAAGGCGCGGGTGCGCCGCCTCATGTTCTGGTCGAGATAGCGGCCTGCGAGTAGGAAGGCGATCAACATGATCGCCGCATCAAAATATGCATGCTCGGCATGAGCGATGGTCTCGATCAGCGAAGTCGCCAACGCGAGCAAGATGCCGATGCTGATCGGCACGTCCATATTGGCCCCTCGCGCCCGTAGCGCGGTAAAAGCGGAAGAGAGGAACGGTTGCGCCGAATAAGCCGCGGCGGGCAGCACGATCAGCGCGGAGAGCCAGTGAAAGAAGTCGCGCTGCTCCGGCAGCATGTCCGAGACATTGCCAGACCATACCGGGATCGAGAGCATCATAACGTTCATCGCGGCAAAGGCAGCGACGCCCAGTCGCCGCAGCAAGTCTCGCGCCCGCTCCGATTCCAGTGTCTCCGCATTGTCCCGCTGAAAGGGATATGCCCGATAGCCTAGTTCGGCGAGCCGCTTGATGAATAGCGCCGGATCGAGCGCGCCTGCTTTCCATTCCAGCGCCAACCGGTTATCGGTGAGATTGACGCGTGCCGAGGTCACGTCCGGAATGCTCGACAGATTGCGCTCGATCTTGCCCATGCATCCCGCGCAATTGATCCCCTCCACCGCGAGGTCGAGTTGGACGAGGCCCGTGCCTGTCCTCTTCAAATAGTGCGAAAAGTCGATGTCCGGCTGCATGCCCATGTGTTCTCAGTCCAGGACGATGCGGTTTTTCGACAGAAACATGCGGCGGCCGTCAGCCCTGCCGTCGATCAAGAGATCCCACTGCCCGACAGCGATCCCCTCCGCGCTCCCGTAGTAGGTTCCAGCATTTCCCTCCGCCACATTGATCGCGCGATCGGCCCGGCGGTCGACCGGTCGCTCGAGCCGGGCCACGAAATTCATTCCCGCCAGAGGCGCGCCTGCGCGGTCGCGTGCCTCGATCGCAAGCACGGCCCGACCATCGGACTGCCGTTGGACATGTACCTGCACCTGCCAGTTTCGCTCGTTCTGCTGCCGTGCAGCCAGGATCTCACGCTGATACGCGAGGCTCGCGCTGTAGGCGCTGTCAACCTCCGTTCCCGGCAGCGTCGTGATGGCAAAGCGCATCATGACCAGATTGGCGCCGATCACGACCGAAAAAAAGGCGACAATAGCGATCACGACAAAGCGTCCGGTGATTGGCCGCGCGACTGGAATTGATGCGGTCATGGGAAGATCCCGTCAGTGATTTCCTAGGGGAAGATGAAGTGATCCGTTGCGGAGGCGACCTCGCCGAGGCCAATGTCGGTGACCCGAACTCTCAGCGGCATCGACCGTTCCGATTTGTCGTCGGCCGGCGCAGTCACCAATAAGCGTAGTTCTGTCGTGGTATCTCGAGCCAAGACAATCATCGGTCGTTCCACGGTCACCGAATCTACGCCGACGACGTGGACGGACGTTTGGGGCGGCCCATCGATGTCGATCGCGATGACGCGGTCGAAGGTGCGCTGGTTAAGCAAACGCACCGTGTAGCCGTTGCGAATCGAACCATCGCTGAGCCTGACCGCCACGGGGTTGCGATCGTGCAGCACGCTGACATCGAGCAGCGTTCTTGACAACAACCCATAGAGCATCATCGCGCAGACGGCCGAGATCAAAGACGCATATACGATCGTGCGCGGACGCACCGGCTTGAAGACCTCCGACTTGCCTTCCATGCGGCGCCGGATATTGACGTCGTTGTCGTAACCGATCAGACGAGTTTTGCGCCCGATCTTCTTCATGACGACATCGCAGGCGTCGATGCACAGCCCGCACTGGATGCAGCCCAGCTGGGCACCGTTGCGAATATCGATCCCGGTCGGGCAGACCGCCGCGCATTGATTGCAATCGATGCAGTCTCCGATCTTTTCGCCGCGCGCACGCAGATCGAATGACTTCTTCAATGAGCAGCGCTGCTCGCCGCGATCGCATTTGTAGGTGACATTGAGCGCCCACTCGTCGGTAAGCGCGGCCTGGATGCGCGGCCATGGGCACATATATACGCAAACCTGCTCGCGCATGTAGCCGGCCAACAGGTACGTCGTAGCGGTCAGTATCCCGATCCAGATATAGGCGATCGCAGGCGCCTGGAATGTCGCCAGATCGCGCACCAATGTATGCGCGTCGGCGAAGTAGAGCACCCAGGCGCCACCGGTCCACCAAGCGATCATCAGCCAGATTGCGTGCTTTAGGACACGCTTTGCCGCCCGCTCCACTGTCATCGGGCGTGCGGCGGCCCTCAGCCGGTCGCGACGGTCGCCCTCGACCCAACGTTCTACCGCATAGAACAGATCGGTCCATGCCGTTTGCGGACAAAGATAGCCGCACCAAATCCGTCCGCCCAGCGCGTTCATCAAGAACAGTGCGAGGGCGGCAAGCACGAGCAGCCCGGTGAAGTAATAAAGCTCCTGCGGCCACAGCTCGATAAAGAAGAAGTAGAACCGCCGGTTCGGGAAATCGAGCAACACCGCCTGGTCGGGAGCGCCTAAGCCACGCCGCCAACGCACGAACGGCAGCAGATAGTAGATGCCGAGACACACCACCATCAGCCGCCATTTGATCGTGCGGAAAGTGCCGCAGACGCTCTGCGGATGGACCTTCTTATGAGCTGTATAGAGAGGCCCATCCTCGCCGATCGGCAGGTCATCGCGCGAAACTGTCTCGTTGACGGCGAGCTTCATGGCCGACCTTACATCAGAGCCTCGTCAATGAGCCGGTTGGCTCTTGCCTATTGTCCGCCACCGAGCGAATGCACATAGACCGCAAGTGTCTTGATTGTGATGGGATCGAGCCGCCCGCTCCAGGCCGGCATGATGCCCGCGCGGCCATAGCTGATAGTCTCGATCAGCGTCTCCTCATCCGAGCCGTACAACCAAATGTGGTCCGTCAGATTCGGCGCGCCGAGTTCCTGATTGCCTTTGGCGTTCTCCCCATGGCAGACCGCGCAATTGTCGGCAAAGATCCTCGTGCCGGCGGCAGCATCGAAATTGGCCTCTGTCGACAGGGCTGACAGCGATCGCACGTAATTCGCTACCGTGGCGATCTCATCTTTCTTGAGGATGCCGTCGCGGCCGAAGGCCAGCATTTGCCCCTCATGCGCCTGAGCATGCCCGGAACGTGCGCCGAACCGGATGGTCTGCTGGATCTGATCGAGCGATCCGCCCCACAACCAGTCATCGTCGTTGAGATTGGGATAGCCCTTGGCACCTGCGCCGCCGCTCCCATGACATGGCGCGCAATTGTCCGCGAACACCGTCTTGCCCCGCGCACGGGCCAGTGCCAGCAGGGCCGGATCCGTCTCGATCTCTGTCAGAGAGGATGTGCCGAGAACCGCCATCTTCTCGCCCCGCAGCTTCTCGAGGTCGGCAAGGTCGTTGACGACGCTGGCGCGGGACGAATAATGAAATACGCCGGTCGTGAAGCTAGAGAGAAGCGGCCAGGCCGGATAAACGACCCAATAGCCGATGGCCCAAAGGATCGTGGCGTAGAAGGTCGAGATCCACCAACGCGGCAGCGGCGTGTTGAGCTCCTTTATGCCGTCCCATTCGTGTCCCGTCGTGGAGCGGCCGGAGATGCGATCGAAGTCGTTGTGGTCGGTCATGGTCTGGTCAATCCCGGCGCAGCGGCATGCGCGCCGCAGAGTCAAAACGCCGCTTGTTGCGAGGCCACAGCGCATAAACGACGATGGCCATGAAGATGCCGACGAACAACGGCGTCCAGATGGTCACGACGAAGCTTGACGCCAGGTTCTCGATGGAAATGACGGCTTTCATCACAGGATCCTTCAGCGCAGATTGGCTTTTTCGTCGTAGAGCTTGAAATCGATCAGCGTACCGAGCATCTGCAGGTAGGCGATGAGCGCATCGAGTTCGGTCGGATTGCCAACCATCCCGTCGAAATTGCGCGCAGCTGCCTTCGGATAGCGTTTCTGGAACGAGGCGAGGTCCGCGCTGTCAGGATCGAGCTGGGTCTTCAAGTCAGTGACGGCGTTTTTGATCTGATCTTCGGTATAGGGGACACCGACCGCCCGGTTGGTGCGCAAATGTGCGGCCGTATCGGTGAGGTCGAGCTCGGTGTTCGCCAGCGTCGGATATCCGGGCATCACCGACTGCGGCACGATGGCGCGCGGATTGATCAAATGCGTGACGTGCCATTCATCGGAATATTTCGCGCCGACGCGTGCAAGGTCCGGGCCGGTACGCTTCGACCCCCATTGAAACGGGTGATCATACATGCTCTCGGCAGCCAGCGAGTAATGTCCGTAGCGCTCGACCTCGTCACGCAAGGGCCGGATCATCTGCGAGTGACACAGATAGCACCCTTCGCGTACGTAGATGTTGCGGCCCGCAAGCTCGAGCGGGGTGTACGGGCGCACGCCGTCTACCGCCTCGATCGTACTCTTGAGGTAGAACAGCGGCGTGATCTCGACCACCCCCCCGACCGCTATCACGGCAAGGATGCCTGCGATCAGGATAATCGAGTTCTTCTCAAATATCTTGTGTCGGTTCCACAGAGACATGCGACGACCTATTCCGCGACTTGGAGCGCTCCAGTGTCCTGGATCTGATCGGTTTCCTTTGCATTCACCGTCATCCAGAGATTGGCGGCCATGATCAGCGCACCAATCAGGAACATTGCGCCCCCCGCGGCACGGATGATGTAGAAGGGATGCATAGCTTCGACGGACTCGATGAACGAGTATTCGAGGAAACCTAGCGAGGTATAGGCGCGCCACATCAGGCCTTGCAGGATGCCGGACACCCACATCGCGGAGATGTAGAGCACGATCCCGATCGAGGCGATCCAAAAGTGCCAGTTGACGAGCTTGAGGCTGTACAGCTGGCGATTCCAAAGCCAGGGGATCAGGCAATAGAGCGCGCCGAATGATACAAAGCCGACCCAGCCCAGCGCGCCGGAATGCACGTGGCCGACGGTCCAATCCGTGTAATGACTGAGCGAGTTGACGACCTTGATTGCCATGGTGGGGCCCTCAAACGTCGCCATGCCATAAAAGGCGACCGAGACCACGAGCATGCGGAGCACCGGGTCTGTGCGCAGCTTGTCCCACGCACCCGATAGCGTCATCAGGCCGTTGATCATGCCGCCCCATGAGGGCATCCACAGCATGATCGAGAACGTCATGCCGAGGGTCTGCGTCCAATCCGGCAGCGCGGTGTAATGTAGATGGTGCGGGCCGGCCCAGATGTAGAGGAAGATCAGCGCCCAGAAGTGGATGATCGAGAGGCGGTAGGAATAGACCGGGCGCTCGGCCCGCTTCGGAATGAAATAGTACATGATCGCCAGGAAGCCGGCGGTCAGGAAGAAGCCGACCGCGTTGTGGCCGTACCACCACTGAAACATGGCATCCTGCACACCGCCCCAGGCGATGTAGGATTTCGAGCCGAACACGGAGACCGGTAATGCAGGATTGTTGCCAATGTGGAGCACCGCAATGGTGATGATAAAAGCGAGATAGAACCAGTTGGCGACAAAGATGTGCGGCTCCTTGCGCTTCACCAGCGTCATCAGGAACACGAGCAGATACGTCACCCAGACGATCGTCAGCCAGAGATCGGCGTACCATTCGGGCTCGGCGTATTCCTTTGACTGGTTGGCGCCGAGCAGATAGCCAGTGCCCGCGATCAGAATGAAAAAATTATAGCCGACCACCACGAACCACGGCGCAAGATCGCCAGCGAGGCGCGTGCGGCAGGTCTTCTGCACGACGTAGAACGAAGTCGCGATAAGCACGTTTCCGCCGAACGCAAAGATCACGGCCGACGTATGCAGCGGGCGAAGCCGGCCGAAGCTCGTCCAAGGCAGATCGAAATTCAGTGCGGGCCAGGCAAGTTGCGACGCGATAAAAACGCCTACCGAAAAGCCCGCGATGCCCCAGAACATCGCCATCACCGAGGCGAATTTGATCGGAGCGACATTGTAATTCGGCCGGCCCTTGATCTGCGCCGGCGGCAATTGTGCCGGGCGCTCATAGTAGCGATTGAGGATGGCGGCTGCGGCGGCCAGACTGGCGGCGGAAGCGAGCAATGCGTGGAAGCTAAACGCAGAATCGTGCCCCATCGCCCCTGCGAAAAAGCAAACGTAGGCAGAAACAGCGAATACCGACATCAGGCCTGCTTCACCCATGGTCATGGATTTCGAGGCGGGGGATGGGCTTGTCATGTCTTGGCCTTCTTTGAACGCGGGCTTGCCAGGAAATCACATTTTCCGGCGGCGGAACGATTGAGCGCGATCAATCGCGAAAACGTTGTGGGAGTCCCCGATCTCACGCGCGAGCGCGCGCAGGGTTTGTTCGTTAGGGCAGCCTTTGAGGGGATTTACAGACTGACGCCGCTCGACGTCGGCCGCGCAGCGGGTCTTGCTCTGACACAGGCCGCATACCCGCTGCAGATCGCGCAATACGTCTCCATGGCAGGCGGCAAGCGCATTCTCGGAAAGGCCGGCAAGTGCGAGGCGCTTGCTTAAGAGTTCAGGAGAGCCCGGACTTTGCGCCATCCTTCGAAAATCGGACGTGGACAGATTAACTTCACGCGCGATCGCGTCGATGTCGTGCGCGCTCAAATAGGCCAGTTCGGCTGTCCGGGACAGGCTCGCTCGTAACCGGTTGAGCAGCTTCTTGAAGCCCCAAGGGCCACCGATATATCCGGATTGGCTAACCATGTGTCATACCCCTCGAAGCAGCCATAGCTGGCGGAGGCAGATTTGTTTTTGACATGCATCAAATAAGACGTCTGTGGGGGCAAATCGTTCGATCCGGATCGCCCTGCCCGGACGAGGCTCGGCGGTGCGCTGCAACGAGCCCGCAGAACCGCAGGCCGCGAATGTCAGGCGAGGTCTACTCAGGTGCCGCGGACAACAGAGCGCCTGCTCAATTGGCGGCAGAATCGCGAGCTGTTCTCTCGATCGACGCTCGGAAGACAATGATCGCGCCTCGATTGGCAGATTGCCCCCGCGATCAGGATTTGGCGGACTTCGCTGGCCGCTCTAGCTAACCACCCCATGCCGGCGGCAATGCAGGCGGGGTTCGAAGCTCCATCGCGTCGGCGAAGATGGTCCAATCGTGGACACCTTTTTGCCTGCAGAAATTGGTCTCTGCCTGCTGTGCAGCAGCACTCAGCGAGGTGGCATCCACCCTGAACGCCGCCTGACAGGCCCGATGCTCGTGGCCGGTATCGTCACAAACGGTCTTGATGAACCGAACGTTAAATGAAGGCATGACAACCTGCTCCTCTGCGTTTGCTTATCCCCATTCTGCCATTCGCGCCTCGAGAGTATTTGATTTGTCTCAAGCTGCATCCCAAAGAGATTGCCTGCTCTCGACTTCGTCGAGATAAGGTCGAGCCTTGGGCAGCGTGATGCGAGTGCTCTTTCGTCCTGCGGAAGCTGCAGTCGCCAAGCGTCCAGATTTGGCGGACCATATCTGCTTGAAGTGGCTCAGGAACAGCAGCTTCTCGTCTGCTCATGCGTTGGACCGATAGAGTTGAGGCGGCGCTGATTCAGAAATTCTCGAAGAGACGGTTGGCAGCAGAATGGACGGTCAGCTCGAGATGCCGATCGTTGATCTCGATCATACACGAGGCTTTCCGGGCACCTCCGGCTGATTGCCAGGCAGCGTGCAAAGCCATTTCTGGCGAGCCGGAGCCGAAGCACTATCGGCGGCGAGAGCTGCCCGCACGCGAGCAAATGGGGCGAACCGCCCCCCTCTCGCTCCTGATGGTCCACCCTGCCGCCGCAACGGCAAAGCCGATGATCAGGCTAGTCGCAGCCAAAGTTTCGATAAGCCCAAGGTTTAAGGCTTCGGCGCCAAAGCCTATGGCTGCGATCAGCGCGGGCAAGACCAACGACAATGTGAGGCGAGCAATCAATTTACCATCTCCTTCGCGGCTCTCGCAGCATCAATGACACGCGTTGTCATGGTGCAATGCGCTTGAGCTGCGCCGCCTCAACATCGCATATTGCGCGTCCTGCATTTTGATTTCCATCAAACTGGCTAAACAAGAGGTGTCGCGGACTGACGCGCGGCCCTGTCGAATTACCCGGGGCTGGTACACGTTACCTGCGGCGCGCTCGCAGCGACCACTCGCCGCGGGCCGTTCT
Source organism: Bradyrhizobium oropedii (assembly GCF_020889685.1). Taxonomy (GTDB): domain Bacteria; phylum Pseudomonadota; class Alphaproteobacteria; order Rhizobiales; family Xanthobacteraceae; genus Bradyrhizobium; species Bradyrhizobium oropedii. Next base: position 3,672 of record NZ_JACMYO010000089.1, on the reverse strand, counting down.
GGACGCGCAATCAGCTTTTTTGACCTGCATCAATACTGCGGCGGGGGCTTCCGGATAAAAACGACCTTCCAGTCAAGGTCAGACACATGGCAGATAGAGAGACTCGGCGCCCCATCATCTTTTCGTGCCCAAATACTGGCGAGCGGGCTCAACGGCTGCTGCCGGACGCACCCGAGCCGTCTGCACCCGGTTACCTGCGGCGCGTGTGATGCTACCCACTTCATCGACCTGCGGATCGGCGCGATGCTCGGGTCGATCGCAGCTGGCCCATCCGAATGCCATCAAGCGAATTCTGGCGTCGTACCGTTCCGGCCTGGAGACGCCGCCAGACCCGTAAGGACGCGGTCGACGCCATTAACACTCAACGCCCCATGCTGACGCCGTGGGACAGGGAGACTTCCGACCGACGAAGGATGTTCGACATGACAGACCACGGCGACACTTTTCCCGCCGCGGGCACGATTGCGGGGACGACAGTGCAGTCCAGCTGCTGTACAACAGTAATCGATACTAACCGGGGCTGGCTTGAGCTGATCCGGATCGACGCGACGGGATCTCGGGAGTTGTTTCGCAGCGCCAATCCTTTGGTCGGCGATCGGATCACGACCCAGCACGACAGGTTCGGCGGCACCACGTCCCAAAGCACCCGGACCGCAACTGGCGTGATCGAGATCATGCGCCGCTTGGGCGAGATTGCGCTGAGCCCGTCCGCGCAGCGGCTAAGCGATCCGGCCCGTCGTGTTCGGAAGGTTGCCTGATTTTGTCAGCCAGCGGCGATGAACACCGTCCAGGATCTATTGGCAACCTGACGTGGGAGCGGATCGAAACGGCGCCCTTTGACCGGGACCTGGAGATCGCGGTGATCGAGGGTAATGCCATTCACCGGTTGGTTTTTCCTTGCCGCCGGATCTTCGGCGGCTGGGTCAAGGCCAAGACCGGAGAACACGTCGCTGTGCAGCCCACGCACTGGCGCATCTGGCCGAGATAGCGGCGGCCGCCCAGCACAATAGGTGGCGCAACCCAAACGCGGCTGCATCCGGTGGCCCCGCATCGACAAACATTGTAGAGTCAATCGAATGAGAGGGTTTACCGCAAATTATGACCGACCACATCTGGTACCGCTATGGCACAGCCGCGGCAGCCGCCGCGCTGGCTCTCGTGCTTCGCGCGGCGCTGGATCCGTATCTTCAGGACCGTACGTTCACGATCATCTACCTTCCGGTCATCGTTTTTGTCGCTTTCGCCGGCGGCCGCGGACCGGCCATTTTCGCTACGCTGCTCTGCCTGATCATCAGCGCGGCATTTCTTGGGAAAAGCCTCATTACCGATTCGGCGAACATGATCGATATCGCGGGATTCGCCGTACTTGGCCCCCTCCTCGGCTTCATGGGCGGTCGGCTGCAGCGGGAATCAGAGCAGGCGCGGTACCGGCAAGCCCATCTGCAGTCGATCCTGGACACCCTGCCGGAAGCGATGATCGTGATCGACGAGAAGGGTTTCATTCGCTCGTTCAGCGCCGCGGCAGTGCGTTTATTCGGTTGGTCTCCGGACGAGGTGGTCGGAGCAAATGTATCCAGGTTGATGCCGGAGCCCTACCGCGCCGAGCATGACCGCTATATTGAACGTTATCTGACTACCGGAGAGCGGCGCATCATCGGCATTGGCCGCATCGTGGTCGGCGAGCGGAGCGACGGCTCGACCTTTCCGATGGAGCTTGCCGTCGGTGAGGCCAAAGTGCGCGGCGAACGGTTCTTTACCGGCTTCATCCGAGACCTCACCGAACGGCGGGCGCAGGAACGGCGACTGCAGGAACTGCAATCTGAGCTCGTGCACGTGTCGCGGCTGACCGCCATGGGTGAGATGGCCTCGTCTATTGCCCATGAGATCAACCAGCCGCTCTCCGCAATTACAAACTACATGCGTGGCGCAAAGACGCTGCTGGCCTCAGACAAGCCGGACGCCAACCGTATCGGTGATGCGCTCGAACATGCCGCCCAGCAAGCCCTGCGCGGCGGCGATATCATCAAGCGCCTGCGGGAATTCGTTGCCAAGGGCGAGACGCACCATACAATGGAGAATCCGCTCACGCTGCTTGAAGAGGCGGTAGCTCTGGCCCTGCTCGGCGCCAAGGAGCAAGGCGTGCGGGTGGCTATGCGCAGCGATCGCGATCTGCCATCGATGATCGTCGACAAGATCCAGATCCAGCAGGTCGCGCTGAACCTGATACGGAATGCGATCGAGGCGATGGCTTCCTGCCCGCGTCGCGAATTGACCGTCGGAGTTGCCAAAGTCGATGGCCTCGCCAAATTTACCATTGCTGATACGGGCCCTGGCATCAGCCCTGATATCGCCGACCGCCTGTTCCAGCCCTTTGTCACGACCAAGGAGCATGGCATGGGTGTGGGACTATCAATCTGCCGGACGATCATCGAGTCCCATGGCGGCCACATCGTTGCGGAAGCCAATCCGGGCGGCGGCACGGTCTTTCAGTTTACCCTGCCATTTGCGGAGGCTAGTGAAGAAGCATGACCATGCGGCGCATTCTTGTGATCGACGATGACGCCGCGATACGGGACTCGCTCGCGTTTCTGCTTGATGTTAGTGGCTTCTGCGTAGCAACCTATGAGACGGCGAACGGCTTCCTCGGTGACGTCGCGAGCGGTCCGGTTGACTGCATTGTATCGGACATCCGCATGCCGGGCATGAGTGGCCTCGAACTGATCCGCAAACTGAAGGCCGATCGCGTCGACTATCCCGTCATCCTGATAACTGGTCATGGCGACGTATCGCTGGCAGTGGACGCGATGAAAACGGGCGCGGTCGACTTCATCGAGAAACCGTTCGAGGACGAGGTGCTATTGCGTGCGATCAATAGTGCCTTGGAAGCGCGGCCAACGAAGCCAGCGGATGAAGCAGCGAAACTGCAGGCGGAAGCCCGCCTGGCGAACGTCTCATCGCGCGAGCGTGACGTCCTGCAGGGACTGCTGGCCGGCAAGATCAACAAGGTGATCGCCCATGATCTTGGCATCAGCCCGCGAACGGTCGAGGTTTACCGGGCGAACCTCATGGCCAAGACCAATGTTCGCAGCATGTCCGAGTTGATGCGGATCGCCATCTCCGCCGGGCTCTAGCAGCATCGCAGGCGGTGTGGAACGCCGTATTCAAGCATCAAGCTGCGCGCTGCAACCGGTGAACGGATCGCACCGAGCTGGTCATGTTGTTGGTGGCTAGTCTTTTGTCGAATTCGACGATGGATGATCCTCAATCGCCTGGGCATTCTTTGAAAGCGCAAATTGTACCTTCGGGCGTTCGACTGCTTCACATGGCGTAGCGCCTAACATGCGCAGCGTTGTCAGCCGACTTTACACCTTTTGCGCTTCACGCAGCCGTGCATGCCGCGATCGTTCGGTCGATGCGATCAGGGTAGGCCTTACGATCGAAGACCTGGTAGCCGGCATCGTGGTAGAATTGAATAATTCGAGAATTACTCGCGAGGTCGTTAGTCCGTAGACCCAAAACGGATCCATCGACTCTGCTCGTTTCACGAACCTGAATATTCGGTGCGTCGTTTCGGCCAGAAGTATCGCTCCAACGCGTCTTTCTCGCATATCGGGAGCGAGCGCCATGCGATGGAGATACACCCCAGGCTGAAGATATGTCGCATCACGAGGC
>NZ_JACMYO010000088.1 GCF_020889685.1 Bradyrhizobium oropedii | reverse complement strand
TCCCGATTGCGATGCGCTGAGACCTTGACCGAGCTTTTCGGCGCCCTGCTGCAAGCGGCGGATCGGCACAACCGTGCGCCTGGCGCGAAGGCCGCCCATAATTGAGGCGAGCAGCGGTCCGAGACCAAGCAACGCACCGGTCTGGGCGAGGGACGCATAGACGGGCGCCAGCGCCTCCCTGGTCACCTCGCTTGTCGAGACGGTAGCACCGGAAGTGCTCGGTGAACTGCTCAATGAATATGTGGGCGGGATAACCGACACCGTGTTCGCGCATGAGGGCACGGTGGCAAAAGTGATCGGCGATGCAATCCAGGTACTGTTCAACGCGCCCGGCGACCAGCCGGATTATGCCCAGCGCGCGATCGCCTGCGCGCAGGAACTCGACGTCTGGGCGCAGGCGTTCCGCGAGTGCCGGTGCCGGTCGCAACGACGTGATGCCGGCTCCATTGGAGAGACCGGACACGATCCGTCTGACGCGCGGTTACGTCTGATCGAGTGTTCAAACCCCGCCGTCACTCCGTGATGCGCGAAAGGTCCGGACAGAGTTCAGGGTCCCGCGATCAGCTGCCCTTCTTCGTCGCCAGCTGCATCCTGGCGACCAGATTGGCCTTCTCGGAGAGCTGCTTCTTCGCCTCGAGCTGGTGCCTGCTGGTCAGCGCCGCCTTTTCCGCCAGCTGCCGCTTCGCCTCGAGCTGATGCTTGGCCACGGTATCCGCCTTCGCAGCCAGCTGCTTCTTCGCTTCGAGTTGCATCGATGCTGTATCAGCCATTTCCGCACTCCTCCGCCAGGCTTGAAATATGGGTTTTCACGAACGCGATCTCGTCTTCGCTCAATCCGGCGAGCAGCCGCTCTGCTGTCAGGTCGCTTGCGGTCAGCTCGCAGTCCTTGGTCAGGCTTGGGTCCTTTCCTTCAACGGCGAGATGCACCTGCTTCTCGAAGCCGGCCTGGCAAAGTTTGGAAAGGGCGCAGGTGATGCAGGGGCGGCGATCTCGCGACGCCCTCAGGTATCCATTCTCCGCAATGCGGAACTCGTCGAAATCAGGACCGTCATAGGGAAAATTCGGATCAACGTTATGGTGCAGCGGCATGGCCCCTCCACTTTTGATCGCATACGCAATCTACGTGTGTGTAGGATATAATACAACCTGAATCTTGGGCGCGGGCGCTCCGCGAAGCGCGAGCAGCGGGAACCTGCATCGGTTTCGGCGATTGCCACGAAGCCGGATATGTTGTGACGGTCAGGTCAGGCCCGATATGCTGCTTGCTGGGCATAAGGGACCTGGGTGCTCGACCAGGCCGGAGGTTGCGACATGGCCAGGAGAACGTGACCACGGGAGCGTGACCAAGAGATTATGAGCAGGAGATCATGAGCAGGAGATTCAAGGTCGGCGATCACGTCAGATGGAATTCCGAGGCCGGTCACGTCTCGGGCACCATCATCGCGGTTCACACCAGCGACTTCGACTACAAGGGGCACACCCACCGCGCCTCGGAGGCCGATCCGCAATACGAGATCAAGAGCGACAAGACCGATCATGTCGCGGCCCACAAGGGCAGCGCGCTCCATCATGGCTAGAGCGTTTTCGAGCGAAGTGGATACCGGTTCGCGTGAAGAAAACGCGTCAAAGCAAGAATCGAGAGCCCGTTCCGATTCCATCGGAACAGGCTCTAGCAAGGACGAGGCGCTTCCGTTCTTCACGATCGGTCATTCCAACCGCAGTCTCGCGGATTTCGTCGTCCTCCTCACCGCAGCCGGGATCGACCGCGTCGTCGACATCAGGACGGTGCCGCGGTCGCGGAGCAATCCGCAGTTCAACAAGGACACGCTCCCGGAGCCGCTGGCGGCCGCCGGCATCTCGTATGAGCATCTGGCCGATCTCGGCGGGCTCCGCGGCAAGGCGCGAGATGTGCCGGCTTCCGTCAATGGATTTTGGAGCAACGAGAGCTTTCACAACTACGCCGATTATGCGCTGTCCCCGCAGTTTCACGCGAGCCTGCAGCATCTGCGCGACGAGGGCCACCGGCAGCGCTGCGCGATCATGTGCTCGGAAGCGGTGTGGTGGCGCTGCCACCGCCGCATCGTCGCCGACTATCTGATCGCGTCCGGAGAGACCGTCGTTCACATCATGGGGGAAGGGCGTCTGGAGCCTGCCCGCCTCACCGAAGGCGCCGTCGCCCAGAGTGACGGAACGGTGGTCTATCCGGCTACGGACCAACTGGATCTATGAGCGGTGGCGAAGCTTGCGGCGCATGCCTCACTGCAAGCTTCCCTGCGCAACGCAACGCGCGATCAGGCCGCCTGCTTCGGCGTGCAGACGCCTGCCGGCACCGGCTCGGCGGGTAAAAGATTGGCGCCGGCGGCGCCCGCGATCGACATCGTGATCTCGTGGATGTCCTGCACCGATCGCTGCATCGAGAAGCGCGGATAGAGCTCGCGCATCGTGGTGGCGGTCGCCGCCTGCGCGCTTGCGGGATCGGCCAACACGGCCTCGACCGCGGCGGCGATGCTTGTCGCGTCCTGGCCGAAGCTGTAGCGGGCAAGATGCGGCATCTCGGCTGCCGAGAAGCGGTTGGCGTCGAACACCGGCACGGTGCCGGCGCCGAGCGCGAAGAACACCCGGTCATGCACCGACAGGTCGATGTTGGGATTGAGTGAGACCGCGGCGAGATAGCTGCCGAGGCCTTCGCGCATCGCATCGAAGGTCATCGCGCCGAGCACGCGGGCCGGACGCCCGCTGACGTCGAGATCGCTCCAGCCGCCGCCGATGAAGTCGACCGGATAATCGGCGAGCACTGCACCGACCTCGCGAGTGCGCACACCCCTTGTGTAGTTGTCGAGCCGGGTCAGGATCACGTTGAACAGGTCGCCGCCTGGCTTCAGGTAGACGAGATGCCGCTCGGCGACGTCGACGATGATCCTGGGAAACGCGCCGCAGGTCTTGCCTTGCGCCTCGGCGATCGCGTCGAACAGCAGCGCGAACAGTTTTGGCGGCATCGTCTTACGCCAGCCGCGCTCGAGGCCCAACGGATTCCGGCCGGACTTGGTGAAGATCAGCCGGCCGTTGCGCTGCTCCGGCGGCAGGCCGCAGAAGAAGCCGGGGTCGGGGATGCCCATATGGGTCGCGAACACGCTGCCATTGGCGCCCAGATGATCGCGGTTGAACGCGGCGTGGTCCGGAAACACGTAGCCATGCGCGGTATAGCGGCTCTCGAGCCCGTGACGCTTGGCGAAATAGCAGGGATGGGTAGATGCCGGTCAGCGTGCCGTTGTTGTTCCCTTCCGGACCGACGTGCCCTGCGTCGGTCGCCGCGGTCCGGGCTTGCGCCGTGAGATCGGCGTGCCGGCTCTGCCCGGTCGAATGCATCCGCTGGACCGCTATGCGTTTCCAGCTATAACGGCCCACGGCGAGCCGCGCCCAAGCTGGGCACTTTGTAAAAGGAAGCCCGCCGACCGGGGCGGGCAAGGTCTCAGGGAGGAAAACGCTCTGACAAGGGAGCGTGCGATCAGTCTCCCCGATTCGAGGGCGGCTGCGAAGATCGTATAACTACTGTCATCAGGGCCGGCATTATGCGAATGCTGCTGCGGGCCGCCGCGGCCGGCAAGGCACGTCAAGAAGGCGCAATATCAAGGCGCGAATAACAGGGGAAGTTCATGAGCACGTCTGGAGTTTTTGCCCGCGTCGTCGCGGCGATCGGGGCCGGTGCCGTGGCGTGGCGGCGGATGCAGGGCGCCGAGCCCGCGCCCGCCTGGGGCAGCGCGCCGCAGATTCCGGCGGCAAAGTCGCAGGGCGCGATCCCGACGCTGAAGATGCCGACCGCAAGGGGCTGGGACAAGGGCCAGCTCCCGACCGCAGCGCCCGGACTCAAGGTGAACGCCTTCGCGGCCGGGCTCGATCATCCGCGCTGGATCAACGTGCTGCCCAACGGCGACGTTCTGATCGCGGAGGCAACGCAGATCGCGGGTACACCGCGCAGCGTGTTCCACTATGCGATGCAGGCGACGATGCGGCGTGCCGCAGCGCTCGGCGTCAGTGCCAACCGCATCACGCTGCTGCGCGACCGCGACGGCGACGGCGTCGCCGAAGGCCGCGGTGCCTTTATGGAAGGATTGCGCCAGCCGTTCGGCATGGCGCTGATCGGCGATACCTTCTATGTCGGCAACACCGACGGCGTGGTCGCGTTTCCCTATACTGCGGGTGCCGATCGCATCACCGCAGAGGGGCGCAAGCTCGTCACCTTCAAGCCCGACGGGCACTGGACGCGCAGCCTGCTGCCGAGCGCCGACGGCAAGAAGCTCTATGCCGGCGTCGGCTCGCTCAGCAACATCGCCGAAGGCGGCTTCGAGGTCGAGCAAGGCCGCGCCGCCGTCTATGAGCTCGATCTCGTAGCCGGCACCAGCCGCATCTTCGCCGGCGGCCTGCGCAATCCGGTCGGGCTCGCATGGGAGCCGAACACGAATGTGCTGTGGACCGTCGTCAACGAGCGCGACGGCATCGGCGACGAGACGCCGCCGGACTATCTGACCTCGGTGCGCGACGGCGGCTTCTACGGCTGGCCCTATTGCTACTGGGGCAAGACGGTGGACGACCGCGTGCCGCAGGATCCAGCGATGGTCGCCAAGGCGATCCAGCCGGACTATGCGCTCGGCGGCCACACCGCCTCGCTCGGGCTGTGCTGGATGCCCAAGGGCACGTTGCCGGGTTTCCCCGACGGCATGGTGATCGGCCAGCACGGCTCGTGGAATCGCTCGACGCTGTCGGGCTACAGGGTGGTGTTCGTGCCGTTCGAGAACGGCCGTCCCTCGGGGCCGGCGCGCGACATCCTGTCGGGCTTCCTCGCGCCCGACGAGAAGGTCTCCTACGGCCGCCCGGTCGGCGTCGCGCTCGGCCCTGATGGTTCGCTGCTGGTCGCCGACGATGTCGGCAACGTGATCTGGCGCGTCACGGCGGCGTAGGCTGCAAACGAGCCCGAGCATTGCGAGACGAAGGAGGCCGCCAGCTGCAGCGGCCTTAGTGGATGGGTCCCGCTTGCTTGTTTGCGGCAGCCGGCTCGGCGCGCTTGCGAGCGCCGGCGGCGATCTTCCAGTCCGGTACTGCTAGTCGCAACGGCGGACCCTGCGGACCGAACCGTCGTCGCGCTCGATCGTAACGGTGCGGCATCCGCGATATCCGCGATCGTATCCGTAGGCGCGATAAGCGGGGCGATCGTAGTCTCGGTAGTAACGCGGCTCGGGACCCACCCTCACGCCGCCGAGCGGCGTATCGACCGCAACTTGAGCTGACGCAGGTGCGATGGAGATCGGCGTGGCGATAGCGAAACCGGCTACCGCCAATAAACCGGCCAATAACAGATTTCTCATGCGAGTTTCCTCCTGAGTTATTGCATCGCTTTTCCAACATTCCAGCCAGGGCAAGAGTTCCTCCGCCTTCGCGAAGGTCTTGCCGGCGCGCGCGTCAGCGGCTCAGGAACTCGCGGATGCTTTGCGCGATCTCGGCGGCATGCGTCTCCAGCGCGAAATGGCCGGTGTCGAAGAATTTGACGACGGCCTTCGGGTTGTCGCGCTTGAACGCCTCGGCACCCGGCGGCACGAAGAACGGGTCGTTCTTGCCCCACACCGCGAGGAACGGCGGCTGACGGGTGCGGAAGTAAGACTGGAAAGCCGGGTAAAGCGCGACGTTGCTCTTGTAGTCGCCGAACAGGTCGAGCTGCACGTCATGCGCGCCGGGACGGGCCATGTAGTAATTGTCGAGGTTCTGTCCGTCCGGCGACACGGCTTGCGGATCCGATGTGCCGTGGGTGTATTGCCAGCGCGTCGTCTCCGGCGTCAGGAAAGCGCGCAGCGCGTCGCGGTTCTCCTGCGAGGGATCCTGCCAATAGGCCTTGATCGGGGTCCAGCCGTCGCTGAGGCCTTCCTCATAGGCGTTGCCGTTCTGGGAGATGATCGCCGTGATCCGCTCCGGATGCTTGAGCGCGAGGCGGAAGCCGGTCGGCGCGCCATAGTCGAACACATAGACCGCGAAGCGATCCAAGCCGATCACCTCGGTGAAGCGATCGATCACGCCGGCGATGCCGTCGAAGGTGTAGTTGAACTTGTCGCGCGGCGGCATGTCGGACTGGCCGAAGCCGGGCAGGTCAGGCGCTACGATGTGGAATTTGTCCGAAAGCTGCGGGATCAGATCCCGGAACATGTGTCCCGCGCTCGGGAAGCCGTGCAGGAGCAGCAATTTCGGCGCGCCGGGCGAGCCGGCCTCGCGATAGAACACCTTGAAGCCGTCGACATCGGCGGTGCGATACTTGATCTCGGACATCTGTCGCTCCCTGTGGTCGTGGTGTGGTGGTGTTCGAGATCAGGACTTGGTTCGCGCGGAAACTGCGCTGACTGCTTCCCGAATGATGCCGGTGACGTGCGCCGGGGCTGTGACGATCGGCGTGTGATCGACCGGATGTGAACGCACGGTTGCCTGCATCCGCGCGGCCATGCTGCGCTGGGTCTCGGGCGCGATCATCCGATCCTCCTCGGCGACCAGGAACCAGCTCGGGACGTCCTTCCACTTCGGACGGCCGACCGGCACGGTGATGCAGGCCGGCGAAATCGGCCGCTGCACGGCAGCGAGCACGGCGAGGTCCTCGGCCCGCGCGCCCTGCGCGAACGCCGATGCGAAGGCGGACTCGGGCAGCCAGATCAGGCCGTTGGCGTCAGGTGCGAGCTTTGGCGCGAACGGATGTGGAGGCAGGCGATAGAATACGTCGGCGACGGTCTCGCCCTCGGCGGGCGCCAGCGCCGCGACATAGACCAGCGCCTTGACGCGCGGCGAGCGGGTCTCGGCGATCACGGCGCCGGCATAGGCATGGCCCACGAGCACGACCGGTCCGTCGACGCGATCCAGCGTGCGGTTCAGCGCGGCGACATCGTCCGCCAGCGATGTCAGCGGCAGCGGTGCCGCCACCGCGGTGATGCCTTCGGCGTCGAGCGCCGTGATCACCCGCGCCCAGCTCGACCCGTCGGCCCATGCGCCATGGGCAAGCACCACGCTGACATCCTTGTTCGACATTGGCCGCTCCCTGGTCTGCAGTAGTAACCTGTAAAATTCTATTTGACAGGTTATGGCCCTTATGATCCAGCGTTCGTAACTTGTCAACTGGCATTTAGGAGGTTATTTCCGACCAAGTCGAAAGAGCCGCCAGGAGGTCCAGCCGTGCAATCCCACCCGCCCGCGATGTTCATCGCCGATAGCCTGGGCCTTGATTTCATCAATTCGATCGCGACCCCGGTCGATACGCCGGTGGACTGGATCGCCGACGGCGACGGCCTGTTGCGCTGGCTCGCACAGGCGAAGCTGGTGCCGTCCGACGTGCTCGACGAGATCAAGGCCCGCGCGACGCAGGGCGAGCTCGATGAGGTCGCCGATCAGGCCCGCGATCTGCGCGAATGGTTCCGCGGCTTCGTGCGCAAGCATATGGGCCGGCCGCTGATGCCCCGGGCGCTCAGGGAATTGGAGCCGCTGAACCGGCTGCTCGAAAGCGATCAGGCGTTCAGCAGGATCGTGCCGCATCGCCACGACGGCCATGACGGTTTCGCGCTGGAGCGGACGCGGCGCTGGCGCTCGGCGGAATCATTGCTGCTGCCGGTCGGCGAAGCGATGGCGCAGGTCGTCTGCGAAGAAAGTTTTTCCGACATCAAGGCGTGCGAGGGCCCGGCCTGCACGCTGATGTTCGCCGATCACACGCGGGCGCGGGCGCGCCGGTGGTGCAGCATGGCGATCTGCGGCAATCGCGCCAAGCAGGCCGCGCACCGCAGCCGGATGAAGGACAGGGGAGCATGATCCGGAAAGGTGCGAAGCGGTTTTCCGAAGGGATCATGCTCAAAAGAAGAGACCAGCAGAAAGCCCAACCAGCAGGAGTCCAAGATGGCGCTTCCTCTGATCGTGTTCGACGTCAACGAAACCCTGCTCGACCTCGAGACCATGGAGCCGGTGTTCGCGCGCATCTTCAACGACAAGAGCGCGATGCGGCTGTGATTCGCGAACTTCATCATGTATTCGGCCGCGCTCACGGTGGCGGGCTGCTACGTTCCCTTCACCGATATCGGCGCCGCCGTCATGAAGATGCTGGCTGATACGCGCGGCATCGCGATCAACGAATCCGACAAGAAGGAGCTGACCGAGAAATTCTCCACCATGCCGCCGCACCAGGAGGTGCCGGCGGCGCTGCGCAAGCTGCGCGCGGCAGGCTTTCGCCTGTTCACGCTGACCGACAATCTCCTGGAAGTGCAGACCCGGCAGCTGACCAATGGCGGCATTGTCGACCTGTTCGAGCGGCGCTTCTCCGCCGATGGCGTCAAGCACCACAAGCGGTCGCGGCAGGCCTATGGCTATGTCGAGCAGGAACTCGGCGCAGAACCTTCGGAGTTCTGCCTGATCGCCTGCCACACCTGGGATACGTTGGGCGCGGTCGCCGCCGGCTGGGAAGCCGCGCTGATCAAGCGTCCCGGCAATGATCTGCTCGGCGTCGGTCCCCAGCGCAGGTCGTGGGCGATAATCTCGACGATGTCGCCAACCAGCTGATCCGGCGCCATGGCGCCAAAGGGTAACGGTCGCTGACAGATTTCGCGCCGGAGGAGGCCACAACCCCTCCGGGCCCGATAGCTCGGAAGCGCATAAAACCGGAATGAAATCCATAGCGCTTTTCAACCATGCCCCTTGAGCCTTCCTCAACTTCCCCGGCCGATGCTTTGCCCGCCGCACAGGATCGACAAAGGGATCGACAAGGAGCTGAGCATGCCGGCCAAGGGACGAGCGACTGCGACAAACGTCTCCGCGCAATCGCGCGAGGATATCCTTAACGCGCGGGCCATCAGCACGCTGGGCGCCGGCGTCGTCAACGCGATGAGCGCGGTCGGTGCCGCGGTCATCAAGAAGCACAAGCCGGTGCTCGGCAAGAGTCCGGACTGGTTCTGGCATATGTTTGCGAAATGCGAAGCCAAGGCCGCGCGCGTCGCCGAGCAGGCTGCGCGCGATCCGGAGGCCTGCGGCGACGCCACCTTCATCGAGGTCTACGCCGCGCAACTGCCGAAGCTGATGGCGTCCGCACTCGAGAGCCACGACAAGGCGCTCAAGGCGAAGTGACGTCGCGTCAGGAAGATGCGGACAACGGCGATCGTCCTGTTGGCGTTCCCGCGCGCTCCGCCACGCAGGGCAGCCATGCACCTGAAACCACAACCTGCCGCCGTTCGTAACCAACGGGTGGCGGAAGTCCGCGCTCGCGGGCTTCGGATTTTTCAATCCGGGACGGTCGATGGTGAAGCACCTTATTTCCGATGAAGAGAAGTGTGACGCGTGTAACGGGACTGGCTTTCCCAAGGTGAGGCAGCCGAGCGAGCCGGGACGGAAAATCTACCCGTTGCCTTGCAAGAAATGCGGCGGCAAGGGGCGGATCAAAAAGGCGACGTGGGGCAAGTCGTAGCGCAAGGCAATCAGTCTTGTAGGGCGGGTTAGCCAGCGGGTCCGCGCAAAGCGCGGCCCGATGACAGGCTCCGCGTAACCCGCCGCAGCGCCACGCCGATGGAGCTATGGCAGGTTACGGCTTCGCCTAACCCGCCCTACGTTGCCACTGTGCGCGGGTGCGGCTGCGTGTGACCGGCGTCACGGCAGCCACACGCGCCACGCGCCATTGATAGCGCCATGAACGGGCGGTCTTCCCGTCAATCATGGAGCTGAAGATGACGTCCACTCTTGCAATCAGCACTTCCGATGACGGCCTTGCTCTGGTGCCGGAGCACGATCAGGCGGCTGCGACCCTCGTGCCAACGGCTGGCGCGCCGCAGCGTCAGTTCTGGGAAACCGAGCACACCCGCCCGGATTTTCAGCCGTCCAGCGATGCCGCGCCGGAGCTGGTCGCGGCCACCGCGAACTATCTCGGCGAATGCATGCGGCATCCCTATCTGCCGGTGTCGGAAATCCGCGCGCGGCAGTTCGCCCGCATCAAGGAACTGGTCGAGCTCGCCTATCGCGACATCCCGGTCTACCGCGCCAAATATGATGCGGCGGGCTTCAAGCCCGAGCATCTGCGCGACTACGACGACATCCAGAAGATCCCTGTCATCACCAAGCCCGAGCTGGTCGCGGCCTTTCCGGATCAATGCGTCAACCGGAAGTACAAGCCGGAAAACCTGTTCCCGACCCGCTCATCCGGTTCGTCCGGCCAGACCCTCTTGATCCGCGTCGACTATGACGCCGTCATCACCGACACCATCCAGGGCGTCCGCCAGTTCGCGATGCAGAGCGGCGGCAATTACCGCGCGGAGGATCTGCTGGCGCATGTCTACACCGTGCCGTGGTGGTTCGATTCGATCGGCGGCGATTATCCGACCGCCTTCATCTCGAACCTGATCCCGCCGGCCCGCGTCGCCCAGCATCTGCGCTATCTCGGGCCGAAGATCCTGTCGCTCTATCCGTCGAGCCTGGACGCGCTGATGCCGCATGTCGACGAGTTCCGTTCGTCGCTCAATCTCGCGGTGACGCATTCGGAATATTCCTCGCGCGCCGCCCGGCAGGAATGGTCGCGCCAACTCGGCGTGCCCGTGCTCGACGAATATTCCTCCGAGGAGGCGACGCGGATCGCGCTCGAGATGCCCGACGGCCAGTATCACGTCTGCGAGGACACGGTACATCTCGATGTGCTCGACCCCGTCACGATGGAGCCGCAAGCGCCCGGCCAGTCCGGCATCGCCGTGATCACCAACCTGCTCAACGAAGCGATGCCGTTCATCCGCTACGTGCAGGGCGACTACATCACCCAGCCGGCGAATCCTGCGCCGTCTGATATCAACTGGTCGCAGATCGCCAGCATCGACGGAAGGCTCAACGACGCCTTCGTCAACCGCGACGGCCGCAAGGTGCCGGCCGGCAGCATCTTGGATGCGACCTATCGCTGGATGTTCGACTGCAACCTGCATCTGGCGCAGTTCGAGATCGTGCAGCGCGGCGTCGACCTGGTCGAGGCGCGCGTCGTGCTCGGCCAGGACGTGCCGATGTCGCGTCTGCACGGCTCGGTCGCGCATCTGGAGGATCTGCTCGCGGCCTGCCTCGAGCATCCGGTCCGGGTTCAGGCCCACGCGCTGCTGGCATTTCCGCCCAAGGTCGGCAAGCGCCGCCCGATCCGCCGCGAGATCGATTGATCCCGGCGAGAGGAGGAGTGCGTGCCATGCCACAGTCACTGAACCGCATCGCCGCCATGACGGCGCGCTATTACTACATCCTGCGCTCGTCATGGCTGCGGCTGCTCGAGATCGTCTATTGGCCGGCGATGCAGATGATGGTGTGGGGTTTCCTCTACACCTACCTCTATGACAGCAAGTCGGCGATGGCGTCCACCGCCGGCCTGCTGCTCGGCGCCGTCCTGCTCTGGGACGTGCTGTTTCGCGGCCAGCTCGGCTTCACCTTCACCTTCCTGGAGGAGATCTGGTCGCGCAACCTCGCCAATCTGATGATGAGCCCGCTGCAGCCTCTTGAACTCGCGGCCTCGCTGATGCTGATGAGCCTGATCCGCCTCGTGATCGGCACGCTGCCGGTGCTGCTGCTGACATGGCTGCTGTTCGGCTTCAATGTCTATGCGATGGGGCCGGGGTTGATCGCGTTCTTCCTCAACCTCGTGCTGACCAGTTGGGCGATCGGGCTTGTCGTCGCCGGCCTAGTGATCCGCCAGGGCTTTGGCGCGGAAAGCCTCGCCTACTCGATCATGATCGTGCTGCTGCCGCTGTGCTGCGTCTACTATCCGGTCGCGGCACTGCCGGTCTGGCTGCATCCGGTCGCCTGGTCGCTGACGCCGACCTATGTGTTCGAGGGCATGCGCGCCGTGCTGCTCGACGGCACCTTCCGCGTTGACCTGATGATTGAATGCCTCGCACTCAATGCCGTCTATCTCGGCATTGGCTTCACCACATTCGTAACTCTGCTGCAGAGCGCCCGCCACAAGGGCGGCCTGCTCACCATGGGCGAGTAAGGGGAGAGATCCATGAGCCGCATCGAACATTTCCTGGCCCGCAAACATCTGACACCGGTGTCGCCAGGCACCACACCGACGCAGGGCAATGCGCCTGATCGCCTCGACGTCGATGACGCACCGGCGATCGCGGTCGAGAGCCTCTGCAAGCAGTACCGCACCCATTGGGCGGTCGACGAGGTCAACTTCATCGTGCCGAAGGGCTGGACCGTCGGCCTGCTCGGCGGCAACGGCGCCGGCAAGACCACCACCATCTCCATGATCATGGGCCTGGTGGTGCCAAGCTTCGGCCGCGCCATGGTGCTGGGCCACGACATGGCGACCGAGCGCCATAAAGTTCTCAGCCGGATGAATTTTGAAAGTCCCTATGTCGCGCTGCCGGGACGGCTCACCGTGCGCCAGAATCTGACGGTGTTCGGCCGGCTCTACGGCGTCGCCAATCTCAAGACGCGGATCGAAGAACTGATCGAGGATTTCGAGCTCGGCGACGTGCTCGATCGCGTCACCGGCCGGCTCTCGGCCGGCCAGAAGACCCGCGTCGCGGTGGCGAAGGCACTGATCAACGATCCCGACGTGCTGCTGCTCGACGAGCCGACGGCATCGCTCGATCCTGATCGTGCCGAGTGGGTCCGCAGCCGGTTGCGCGGCTATCAAAAGCGCCGCGGAGCCACCATCCTGCTGTCCTCGCACAACATGACCGAGGTCGAGCAGCTCTGCGATTTCGTCGTGATCATGAGCCACGGCCGCGTCGTTGCGATGGGGCGCCCGCAAGAGCTGGCCGAGCGCTTCAAGTGCCGGGATCTCGACGAGGTCTTCATCTATCTGGCGAGGGTCGCGTGATGTCCTCATCTGGTTCTCCGAACGACAAGCCGGTTGCGATCCGTCAGGAACGCCGTTCGGACGTGGCGGCGCGAGACGGTCTGCTCGACGCTGCATTCGGTCCTGGCCGTTTCGCCAAGACCTCGGAGCGGCTGCGCGAGGGCCGCAAACCTGCGCGCGGCCTCGCGTTTGTCGCGCGCCGTGGCGGCTGCCTGGTCGGTACGTTACGGCTATGGCCGGTCGTGACCGGCACCGGTCACACCTGCCTGCTGCTCGGTCCGCTTGCGGTCGCCGAGGATGCCCGATGTCTGGGCATCGGCGCCGCGCTGATGGGACAGGCGCTGGCGCGGGCGCGGCAGCTCGGCCACCGCGCCGTCATCCTGGTCGGCGACGCCGCCTATTATGAGCGGTTCGGTTTCTCGGCCCAGAAAACCGCTGCGTTCCGCATGCCCGGTCCATATGAACGCGACCGCCTGCTGGCCGTTGAGCTGGTGCCGGGCGCGCTGCGAGGGGCGGGCGGCCTGATTGCCGCGGCCGACCCGCGGCCGTCGCGGTTGTCCGGATTGATGGACCGGATCGCCGGCCCCCCGGCCCCGATCGGACAACCGGCCTGATCCGGCACCTTTTTACGCCATGGGGGCATGGCGATTTGGTCGGTCTTGGCGTAAAGCAGCCCAAATCGTCATGCGGCTGTGCCGCCTGCCGGGTACGCAGCTTCAGGTCGTCCCGCTCGACGTTCTGCGCCCGGACCAATCAAGGTTTCCCATCTCGTGCCCTTTCCGACCACAAGTTCGCCGCTCGCCCGCGCCCTGGCTGAGCGCAACTACGAACAACCCACCCCCGTCCAGCTCGCCGTGCTCGCGGACGATGCCGTTGGCCGCGACCTGCTGGTTTCGGCCCAAACCGGCTCGGGCAAGACCGTTGCCTACGGATTGGCCATGGCAAAGGACCTGCTCGGTGACGCCGAGCGGTTCGAGCCGGCCGCCGCACCGCTGGCGCTGATCGTCGCGCCGACGCGCGAGCTCGCCTTGCAGGTTCAGCGCGAGCTCGCATGGCTTTATGAACATGCTGACGCCCGCGTCGTCTCCTGTGTCGGCGGCATGGACCCGCGGCGCGAGCAGCGCGAGCTTGCGGCGGGCGCCCACATCGTGGTCGGCACGCCCGGCCGGCTGTGCGACCATTTGCGCCGCGGCCGTCTCGATATTTCGGGATTGCGCGTCGTCGTGCTCGACGAGGCCGATGAGATGCTCAATCTCGGCTTCCGCGAGGACATGGAATTCATCCTCGAGACCACGCCGGACACGCGCCGCACCCTGCTGTTCTCGGCGACGTTTCCGCGCGGCATCGTCGCGCTGGCCAAGCAGTATCAGCAGCAGGCGTTCCGGATCGAGGTCGCGGGCGACGAAGGCGGCCATGCCGATATCGAGTACCGCGCCATCCGGGTCGCCGCCGACGATGTCGAGCACGCGGTCGTCAACGTGCTGCGCTTCCATGAGGCGCCGAGCGCGCTGGTGTTCTGCAATACCCGCGAAGCCGTCCGGCATTTGCAGGCGGCGCTGCTGGAGCGTGGGTTCTCGGTGGCCGCGCTTTCGGGCGAGATGACCCAGAACGAGCGGACCCAGGCGTTGCAGGCGCTGCGCGACGGACGGTCCCGGGTTTGCGTCGCGACCGACGTGGCGGCGCGCGGCATCGATTTGCCGAGCCTCGATCTCGTCATTCACGCGGATCTGCCGAAAGACCCGGAGGTGATGCAGCATCGCTCGGGCCGCACCGGCCGTGCCGGCCGCAAGGGCGTCAGCATCCTGCTGGTGCCGCCGGCGCGACGACGGCGTGCCGAATTGCTGCTCGATCTGGCCGGCATCGATATTGTCTGGGGCACCGCGCCGCAAGCGGACGAGATCCGCAAGCTCGACCATGAGCGCCTGCTCAAGGATGCGGTGTTCGCCGAGGAAGCGACATCAGACGATCTGGTGCTTGCGCAGGCCTTGCTCGCCGAACGCTCGCCCGAGGTGATTGCCGCGGCATTGGCCCGGCTCTATCGCGCGCGGCTGCCGTCGCCCGAAGACATTCTCGATCCCGGCGAGGGACGCGGCCGCGACCGCGGCGAGCGCGCCTCGCGCCGCGAGGAGCGTGCTGTCGGGCCGCGAGCGAAGACCGGGAAGTCTCCGCGCCACGGCATGGAGGAGGCGACCGTCTGGTTCCGCGCCGCGATCGGGCGCCGGAAGAACGCCGAAGCGCGCTGGCTGCTGCCGATGATCTGCCGCCGTGGCGGCATCGACAAGCGCGACATCGGCGCCATCAAGGTCATGGACACGACCACCGAGTTCGAGATCGCCGCGCGGGTTGCGGACTCCTTCGCCACGAAGATCAAGCGTCCGGACAAGGAAGACAGCATCCGCATCGAGCCGCTGGCCGACGCTCCGCAGGTTCAGGCGCCATCGGAGAAACCGGCACGCAAGCCCAGGCACGATGCGTGGCGTGACAAGGACGACGGCGGGCACCGCGCGCCGCGCAGTGACGAGCCGCGTGACGAGGCGGCCGCAAAGCGCCGCGGCAAGCCGGACCGGGAGGCGAGAGCATTTTCGCGCGAAGCGGGCGGCGGCTCGCGTGAAGACTACGCGTCGAGACAGGAATCCAGAGCGCCGTCCCGATTCGATCGCGATGGAAAAGGCTCAAGGCCGACATCCGGCGACGAGCCAAGGTTCGGCAAGAAAAAGAAACATCGGGGCAAGTCCGGTCACGCCGGAATCACGCAGTGGCCGGACGTGTCGGCTGCGAAACCGAAGTTCGGCAAGAAGCCAAAGAAGAAGCGGCGCGGCTGAGCTGGCGTGCGGATGTAAGAGACTCGGCGCTGCAACAATCTCGCCGTCGTCCCGGCGAAGGCCGGGACCCATTACCCCGAATGCTCATTGTTGTGCGACGCTGAAGCCACAGCTTGCTTCAACAATGAAAGCCTGTGGTTATGGGTCCCTGCTTTCGCAGGGACGACGAGGCGAGAGTTATGTCCTACGCCACCAGGGCGATCTTCGGCACGGTGGCGAGCACCGACTGGTTGCGGCCGCTGGCCTTGGCGGCGTAGAGCGCCTTGTCGGCGGCTTCGATCAGGTCGGACCATTGCTGGCCTGCAAGCGGCCGCATGCTGGCGACGCCGATGCTCACCGTCGTGATCAGCTCGCCCTCGCACCATTGCTGGACCTTGTTGCGGATGGACTCCGCCAGCATGAAGGCCTCGAGCGCGGTCATGTTGGGCAGCAGCACCGCAAATTCCTCGCCGCCGAACCGTGCCGGGCAATCCCCGGCGCGGCGCACGGCGTCCGAAATGCAGATCGCGATTCCGACCAGCACCTGGTCGCCGGCCTGATGCCCATAGGTGTCGTTGTAGGCCTTGAAATGATCGGCATCGATCATCAACAGCGCGACCGGTTGGCCGTGCCGGCTGGCTCGGCGCCACTCGCGCTCGATCTCGCCGTCGAACTTGCGCCGGTTCTTCAGGCCGGTGAGGGCGTCGGTGGTTGCGAGTTCCTCGAGCTTGTCCTCGGCGTCGGCGCGGCGGACGATCTCGCGGGCAAGCACCAAGGTTGCGCTGAGCACGAACAGGATCAGCAGCGCCATGATCACACCGATCCGGATCGCTTCGGTGCGCCAGAGGTTGAACACGGCTTCGAGCGGCTTGCCGACCACGACGTAAAGCGGCCCGGCACCGCTGCGCCTGACATAGAGCCGCGGCGTGTCGTCGACCGGTCCTTTGCCCGAGAAGGCGCCGCCCACCTTCAGGTTCTCGGCCTTCCAGGCCAGCTCCTCCGCCAGGTTCTTGCCGATCACGTCGAGATCGAACGGCGTCCGCATGATGATGGTGCGGTCGTTGCGCAGCACGGTGATGGTATCGCCCGGCACGAGGTTCAGCCGTCCGAACAGATCATGGAAATAGCTGAAGCGGATCGAGCCGACCACGACACCGAGAAAGCGGCCGTCGTCGCCGACGATACGCCGGCTCAGCACGATGGCGTAGGCGCCGCGATGCAGCATCGGCCGGCTGATATACAGGCCGGTGTCGGGGTGGTCGCGCTGGATGGTGAAATAGTCCTCGTCGCTGCGGTTCTCCGGCCGCGGATCAAGGCTGGCGGCGTCGATGGTGAGATTGCCCTCGGTATCGAACACCTGGATCGCGCCGAAATGCTGTGCGGTCGACGCGTGATCGAACAGGATCAGCTGGCGCAGCTCCTTGCTGACGCTGCGGATCTCCGGCATTTCCAGATTGCTGGCGACCGCGCGCAGCGACAGGTCGTAGAGCTCGATGTTGCGGCTGATGTCGGCCTCGATGCCTGACGCCAGATTCTCCAGGGTCCGGCGCGCCAGTTGCTCCTCGCCGCGGCGCATGTCGAGCATCACGCCGGTGCAGACTGCGGAGAAGCCGAGGACGGTCGCGACCGACGAGGCGATCAGCAGCTTTGCCGATAGCCGCCAGCGCCGCCTTGCGTCCTTTCCCCGTCGAAACAGCATGTCCCGCTCCAAAGCGCCGTCATGCATTGGGAAATCTTGTTGTCGCCTTAAATGGCGACAGCGGCCGCCGAATGGGTTAACGGGTGGTTGCCGAACCTCATCTATTGCCATCGAGGACGTTGTGAACGACTACGACCCGCTGCGGGATTACCTGAAGAAGCAGCATCTGCCCGAATTCGTGCTGACCTTCGACGAGATCGAGGCGATCATCGATGCGGCGCTGCCGCGCGCCGCGCACCGCGCGTCGTGGTGGGAAACCCAGCGCAGTCCGCAGGAGAAGATGCCGCAGCGCGAGGCCTGTCTCGAGGCCGGCTACATCGCTACCCGCCAGGCCGACGGCAAGAGCGTCAAGTTCAAGAAAATGCCGAAGCCGCGTTAGCGCATGGTCCGGAAAAGTGCGAAGCGGTTTTCCGAATAGATCATGCGCAAAACAAACGGCTCAAGCGCTCTCGTCGCGCTTTAGCTCGCGGCTTCCAGCCGTTCCTCGGTGAGCAGCCGCGTGGCGGCGTCGGCGTCCATCGGCTCGCCGAAGGCGAAGCCCTGGGCGTATTCGCAGCCGAGCTGGTAGAGCTCGACGGCATCCGAATCCGTCTCGGCGCCTTCCGCGACCACGTCCATGCCGAGATCGTGCGCCAGCGCGATGATCGATTTCAGGATCACCGGGCGGGTGCCGCGGCTCGTGGTGCGGACGAAGGACTGGTCAATCTTGATGGTGTCGAACGGGAACCGCTGCAGATAGGACAGCGAGGAGTGCCCGGTGCCGAAATCGTCGAGCGACAGCCCGGTGCCGAGCTCGCGGATCCGCGCCAGCATCTGGGCGGCGTGCTCCGGATTTTCCATCACGAGCGATTCCGTCAGCTCCAGCTTCAGCGTGCCGCGCGCCACCGAGGAGCGCGACAGCACGGTGCGGATGTCGTGGATCAGATCGTGGCGCAGCAACTGCCGCGACGATACGTTGACCGACGCGAAGATCGGCTCGCGCGCGCGCATCGCGCGCTGCCACACCGCGAGCTGGCGCGCGGTCTGGTCCATCACGAACATGCCGAGATCGACGATCAGGCCGGTCTCCTCGGCGACGTTGATGAACTCCGACGGCGACATCCGGCCGAGCTTGGGGTGATCCCAGCGCGCCAATGCCTCGAAGCCGGCGATCGCGCGATCTTCCAACCGCACGATCGGCTGGTACAGGATCGTGATTTCCTGTCGCTCGATGGCGCGGCGCAGGTCGCTCTCCAAGGTCAGGCGGTCGGTCTTCCGCGCCCGCATCGCCGGCTTGTAGACGTCGATGCGGTCGCCGCCGATCCGCTTCGAATGATACATCGCCAGCTCGGCGTCCTTGATGATCTCGTCGGTCAGCGGCGCGGCCGGATCGGACAGCGCGAGGCCAATCGAGGCGGTCAGGAAGATCTCGCGGTCGTTGAAGGCGATCGGCGCGCGGATGGTCTTGCGGATGGTCTCGGCGAAATTGGTGATCCGCGCCGGGTCCTGCTCCGACAGCAGGATCAGGCCGAACTGGTCGCCGGCCATCCGCGCCAGCGTGTCCTGCGGCTTGAGGATGCGCGTGAGACGCCGCGCCAGCGTCAGCAGGATGGAATCGCCGACCGCGATGCCGACGGAATCGTTGACCTGCTTGAAGCGGTCGAGATCGATCACCATCAGGGTCGGCCGCAGGTTCGGCATGGTCTTGGCGAGGTTCGCCACCGCGCTGAGGCGATCCATGAACAGCTTGCGGTTGGGCAGGCCGGTCAGATTGTCGTGCACGGAGTCATGAAGCATCCGCTCTTCGGAGTTCTTGAACTCGGTGACGTCGGTCAGCGTGCCGACCACGCGCGAGACCTCGCCGTCGGAGCCGACCACGGGCCGCGCCTTCAGCGCGAACCACATGAAGTGGCCGTCGGGCGTGCGCAGGCGGAAATCCTGCACCAGGCGGCCGCGGCGCTGGTCGAGCACGCTGTCGAGCGCGGCGCGGAAGCGGTCCTGGTCGAGCGGGTGCAGCACCTCGAGCCATTTCGCCGCCGGGCCTTCCAGCGTGCCGCGCTTCAGCCCGAGCAGGGCCTCGGTCTCGGGGCTGGTGAACACCTTGTCGGCGGAGACGTCCCAGTCCCAGATCAGATCGCCGGAGCCGGTCAGTGCGAGGGCGCGGCGCTCGACATCGGAGACGACGCCGGTGGTGGCGCCGCCGCCGGCGAAGGCGTGCTGCATCACCGTAAAGCCAATGAGCATCACGATCAGCACCAGGCCGCCGAGCAGCGCGGGACCGACGATGTCGTTGGTGACGGAGCCGGCAACGGTCATGCCGGCCGCGACCACCCAGACCACCAGCAGGAACCAGGTCGGGATCAACAGCACCGCGCGGTCGAAGCCGTGGGTCGAGAGATAGACGATCAGCGCGAAGCCGGCGAAGGCGATCATGACCAGCGACATCCGCGCGATGCCGGAGGCGACCGCCGGATCGAACAGCGCCAGCGCCACCAGCGAGCCGAGGAAGACCAGCCAGCCGATCGTGATGTGCGAGTAGCGGACGTGCCATCGACTGAGATTGAGGTACGCGAACAGGAACACCAGCAGCGTCGCCGCGAGGATCGCCTCGCCCGCCGCGCGCCAGACGCGTTCGGCGTTGTTCGACATGTCGAGCACCTTGCCCCAGAAGCCGAAGTCGACGCCGATATAGACCAGCACCGCCCAGGCCAGCGCTGCAGCGGCCGGGAACATGATGCTGCCCTTGACCACAAACAAAATCGTGAGCACGAGCGCGAGCAGGCCCGAGATGCCGATCACGATGCCCTGATACAGCGTGAACGAGTTGACCTTGTCCTTGTAGGCGTCGGGTTCCCACAGATAGAGCTGCGGCAGCTTGTCAGTGCGTAGTTCCGCGACATAGGTGACGACGGCACCGGGATCCAGCGTGATGCGGAACACGTCGGCGGTCGGGCTTTCCTGCCGCTCGGGACGATCGCCGACCGACGGCGTGATGGTCGCGATGCGCGACAGGCCGAGGTCAGGCCACAACAGGCCCGAAGACACAATGCGATAGTGCGGCGCGACGATCAGGCGGTCGAGCTGGTCGTCGGTGTTGTTCGCGAGTGCGAACACCACCCAGTTCTGGCCGCCTTCGCGGGCGCGAACCTCGATGCGGCGCACGATGCCGTCGGTTCCGGGAGCGGTGGAGACCTGGATGCGGTCCGTTTCACTGCGCTGATGGTCGAGAACCGCCGTCAAATCGATCGCGGGCGCATCGCTGCGCACGCTGACCGCGTCGATCGCATACGCGGCAGGCGCAGCGGCAAACATCATGAGGCCCAGCGCCAGCAGCGCAAGGCACCTGATCAGACGCAATGTCAGTACTCCGCGATCGACAAACTGCCCGGGCCCGGCGACCGGCCCGGAGGTGGCGCGATAAATGACACGAAAGCGAAGGGAATCAAAGGGTTTCCGCCCCTGCTTCCATGGCGAGAGTTAAACCACCAACACAATTTTGCCAATATGTTCGCTGGTCTCCATGCGCCGGTGCGCATCGGCGGCCTTTTCCAGCGGGAATGTGCTGTCCATCAGCGGTTTGACGCGTCCTTCGCGCAGCAGCGGCAGCACCTTTGCCTCGATTGCCGCGACCATCGCCGCCTTGTCCGCATTACTACGGGGGCGCAGGGTCGAGCCGGTGTGGTGCAGCCGCTTGACCATCAGCTTGGCAAAATTGGCTGTGGCCTTCGGTGTTCCCGACAGGAACGCGATCTGGACGATGCGGCCTTCGACGGCGGCAGCGTCATAGTTCCGGTCGATATAGTCGCCGCCCACCATGTCGAGGATGACGTTGGCGCCGGCACCGTCGGTCGCCTTTTTCACCGCCTCGACGAAGTCCTTGGTCTTGTAATTCACCGCGTAATCGGCGCCGAGCTTGAGGCAGGCGTCGGCCTTGTCCTGCGAGCCGACGGTGACGATCACCTTGGCACCGAACGCCTTGGCGAGTTGGATCGCCATCGTGCCGATGCCCGACGAGCCGCCGTGGATCAGCAATGTTTCGCCGGCCTGCAGCGCGCCGCGTTCGAACACATTGTGCCACACCGTCATCAGCGTTTCCGGGGTAGCGCCGGCTTCCTGCATCGACAGTGAGGGCGGCACGGTCATCGCCTGCGCGTCCTGCGCGATGCAATATTGCGCGTAGCCGCCGCCGGCGACGAGCGACATCACCTTGTCGCCGATCTTGTGCTTTGCGCCTTCGCCGAGCGCGACGACTTCGCCTGCGATCTCGAGGCCGGGCAGGTCGCTTGCGCCGGGCGGCGGCGGATACGAGCCGGAGCGCTGCGCGACGTCGGGACGGTTGACGCCGGCGGCCGCGACCTTGACCAGGATCTCCCCGGCCTTCGGCACCGGCAGCGCGCGGGTCTCGGGCACCAGCACCTCCGGGCCACCGGGCTTGCTGATGGCAACGACGGTCATTTGCGCGGGCAGATTGGGCATGGTGTGTCCCTGGTCAGTGGAGAGGATTGGCGGATGGCATACCGCCTTTTCCAACGAAGCGAAACGCCGTTAAGCCCCGAACCGGGCCGTCAGATGCGCGACCTTCTCGGAGCTGATTTTCTCGACCGGCAGGCCGAGCCTGGCGACCGGCGTGCCGGCACCGCTATTCAGCAACGGAAGGAGTGGGCCAGTGGGCCAGCGCGGCACGGCATTGTTGCAGCCAAACGCGCCGAGCACGCGCTCGGACAGGTTTGGCACGATGCTCCACCCCAGCGTCGCGCAGAGCGCAACAAGATTGAGCCCGACGCGGGTGATGACCGCCGCGCGTGCCGGATCGGACTTGATCGCCGTCCAGGGCGCCGTGTGTTGCTGGTAAGCGTTCGCCGCATCCCAGATCGCGCGCGTTGTGGCCGCGCCGGCGCGAAACTCCAGTGCCGTGTGATGGCGGTGCAACGCCTTGATGCGCTGCTCCAGATCGTGTGCGAGCCGCAGCTCAGTTTCACCGGGTGCGCCGCCCTCCGGAATGCGGCCATCGAAGGCGAGATGCGCGAAGCTGACGATGCGGTTGACGAGGTTGCCGAAGATGTCGGCGAGATCCTTGTTCACATCGGCAACAAATCTGCTGACGCCAAAATCGGTATCGGCGCTTTCTGGCGCGTTGGCGATCAGCCACCAGCGCCAGAGATCGGCCGGCAATTCTTCCAGTGCCGCGTCGGTGAAGATGCCGCGCTTGCGGCTGGTCGAGAACTTGCCGCCCTCGAAATTGAGCCAGTGGAATCCCTTGATGACGTCGGCGGTCTTCCACGGCTCGCCGGAGCCGATCAGCGTTGCCGGAAAACTCACGGTGTGGAACGGGATGTTGTCCTTGCCGAGAAACTGGATGTAGCTGACCTCATCAGCTTGCCACCACCATTCCTTCCAGTCGCGGCCGGGCGCGGCGGCCGCCCATTCCTGTGTGGCCGCGATGTAGCCGATCGGCGCATCGAACCAGACGTAGAACACCTTGCCGTCAAAGCCCTCGCGCGGCACCGCGATGCCCCAGGCGAGATCGCGGGTGATGCAGCGATCGCGCAGCTCGGCATTGAGCCAGCTCTTCGCGGTCGACACCACGAAGGGCGGCCACCCGGTGCGGCTGTCGATCCATGCGTCGATGCTGTCGACGAGTTGCGACTGGCGCAGGAACAGATGACGGCTCTCGCGGATATCGAGCGCGCGGTCACCTGATAGTGCCGAGCGCGGATCAATGAGCTCCGGCGGGTCAAGCAGCGTCCCGCAATGGTCGCATTGATCGCCGCGCGCCGATCCATCGCCGCAATGCGGGCAGGTGCCGAGCACGTAGCGGTCGGGCAGGAAGCGCCGGTCGGCCGGCGAGAACACTTGCCGCGAAATGCGCGCCTCGATCAGCCCGGCTGCGTCGAGCCGGCGATAGAAGTGCTGCGTCAGCGCATGGTTGTGCGACGAACTGGTGCGGCCGAAATGATCGAAGGACAGGCCAAAGCGCCGGTAGATGTCGGCCTGGACCGCGTGCTGCGTGTCGCAGAACGCGCGGACGTCCTGTCCTGCCTCTATGGCGCCGAGCTCGGCCGGCGTGCCGTGCTCGTCGGTCGCGCAGATGAACAGCACGTCGTCGCCGATTTGTCTTCGGAAGCGGGCGTGGACGTCGGCGGGCAGCAGCGAGCCTATGAGATTGCCGAGATGCTTGACGCCGTTCACGTAAGGAAGGGCGCTGGTAATGAGAATTTTGGTCATGGGTCAGGGTCTTTCGCGTTTGCTGATGCCGACCCCGAAAATCAAACCGGAAAAATCAAAAGCCCTCCCGCGTGATCGGAAGGGCTTGGGGTCGGCTCATGCCTGGCGCGCAGGCGCACTATCCCGTCCGGTCAAACTCCTTGCGGTCGGGCCGGGGCATTCGCGTCAGATGTTGCGTGCACACGAAAGTCACTGCAAAATTCTCCTTGTCCCAAAATCTATCATCTCTGGACGCGAGGCGCCAGATCATCATTGCCGGGAGGGCAACATGCCGATTGAGGATGACGACCGGCCGAAGAAAAAGATCAGCCACGAGATCGGACAAGATCTCTACCTGCTGTCGGTCGAGGATTTGACCGAGCGGATCGCGCTGCTCAACGCAGAAGTCGATCGATTGAAAGAGGCGATGTCGAAGAAGCGCGCGTCGAAGGACGCCGCGGACGCGTTCTTCAAGTCGTAGCGCTGCGCTCCATTCGTTCTCGTAGCCCGGATGAAGCGAAGCGCAATCCGGGGCAGGTTATCCGCGAATGGATCTTTCCCGGATTACGCTGCGCTCCATCCAGGCTACGCAGCTGCGACATCACGTCGTCCCGGACAAGCGAGCGGAGCGAGCGCGATCCGGGACCCATAACCACCGCTGCTCCTCATTGTGTAGGGTTGGGCCACAGCCTCGTGCAACGCGGGCACCGGTGGTTATGGGCCCGGCCTTTGCCGGGACGACGCGTGGGGGATCAGCGAGGGACTGTCCCAAACTAGGTCAATGACCGACATGGCAAACAAAGCCTGAAGAAATCCGTTCATTTACGATCGGTTAAGCTTTCTCGATTATGACTGCATTGTCCTCGTTTGGACACCGAGTGGCTCCTGTCCACTCTGTTTGACGCCTCCCTGTTATCAACTTCAAAAGCCGCCGGAAACGGCGGCTCTTTTTTGTGCGTCCTATCCCTTGGAAACCATAAATCCGGTTGCGGCTGGACTCTTCGGCGCGCCCGCGCAATGATTTGTTCATCATAAGCTGGCGCGTGAGATGCCAGCGGGCGTTAAGATGGTGTGAGGGCGTTAACCATGGCGGATCGTTCCCAGAACGAAGCCGGGCTTGTGCTGTTCAGTGAGCGGCTGACCAATTCTGCGGCATTCGGCGTGCTGTTCCGGGAAGGCATGGACCTGGTCGAGCAGACCGCCGCCTATCTCGACGGCGACGGCCGCACCGAGGCCAAGGCGCTGGAACGGTCTGTCAGCCTGACCTATGCCACCGAAAGCATGCGCCTGACCACGCGGCTGATGCAGCTCGCGTCGTGGCTGCTGCTGCATCGCGCGGTCAAGGAAGGCGAGATGACGCTGACCCAGGCCAATCGCGAGAAGACCAAGGTGAAGCTTTCGGCCGCCGATCCCGGCCCGGTCGATATGGTCACCAAGCTGCCCGAGCAATTGCAGCAGCTGATCACCCGCTCGATGGATCTGCAGGCGCGCGTCCGCCGCCTCGACACCACGATCCACGCGCCGGCGCCGGATCGCTCGACGATCGGCAATCCGCTGGTGCCGCAGCTCAACCGCCTCAAGGCCGCGTTCGAGCAGTAAGATTCGAACCGTCAAATCAGTGTGAAACTTGAGTGCGGCGTGGTTTGGCCGGCCGCTGCGGCGTGTGCTGATCGATCACCTGCCGCAGCCGTATTACGGCCGCCTCCAGCTCCTCCGGTTCGAAGCCGCCGAAGCCGAGCATGAGGCCGGGCCGCGCTGCTGCCTCGTACATCGGTGAGATCGGCCGCACGACGATGCCGTCGGCGAGTGCTGATTTCGCCAATTGCACATCATCGAAGCGCTGCGGCAGCCACAGCAGCAGATGCATGCCCTGGTCGCTTGGTTGCAGCGTGACGTCCTCGGGCATGTGTCGCTCGAGCGCCGCGATTAGTGTCGCGCGCCGCGCGGCATAGACGCCGCGGATGCGCCGGATATGCGCTTCGAACAGCCCCTCGCGCATGTAGGCCGCCAGCACGTGCTGGTCGGCGGTCGGCGAATGCCGGTCGAGCAGGGCGCGTGCGCCGGCGAAGGCGTCGATTAGCGGCGAAGGCGCCACGACATAGCCGAGCCGCAGCGAGGGGAACAGCACCTTGCTCAGCGTGCCCAGATAGATCACGCGCGACGGCGCGAGGCCCTGCATGGACGGAAAGGGATGACCGGCGTAGCGCAGCTCGCTGTCGTAATCGTCCTCGACGATCCACGCGTTGCTTCGCTGCGCCCAAGCCACCAGCGCGTTGCGGCGGGCCATGCTCAAGGGCATGCCGAGCGGATATTGATGCGAGGGCGTCACGAACGCCGCGCGTGCCTGCGGGCAGGCCGCGATGGCGGCCTCGACGTCGATGCCCTGCGCATCAACGCACACACGTGTCGTGACGAGATCAAGATCGTCGAGCACCGCCGTCATGCCGGGATAGGCGGGATCCTCGGCCCAGACGCGATCGCCCGATGACAGCAGCACGCGGCCGGCGAGATAAAGTCCCTGCTGCGTGCCGGCCGTGATCACGACCTGCCCTGGCTCGCAATGCACCGCGCGGGATTTCCGCACATAGTCCGCGATCGCCTGCCGCAGCTCCATCAGGCCGCGCGGATCGCCGTAGCTCGCAGGCGCCGCCGCCCGCGATGCACGCACACGGTTGCCGAGGCGGCGCCAATTGTCGTCAGGCGCGACCGCGCCACCGGGGACTGCGATCGCAAACGGGATTTCGGGCATCGGCGTGAAGGCCGCCACCACTTTGGCGAGCCGCATCGCGCGCGGCGGCAACTGGATCGGTGCGGGCTTGTCGGGGCCGCGACCAGCCGACGGGCGAACGGGCTGCGCCTGTTCGGCAAGCGTCGGCGCGACGCGGGTCCCGGCGCCGACCTGCGATTCCAGATAGCCCTCGGCCTGCAACTGCTCGAAGGCTTCCGCGACCGTGCCGCGGGCAACGCCGAGCGAGGCCGACAGCGCGCGGGTCGACGGTAGCAATTCCCCGGCCTTCAGTTCGCCCCTCGCGATCGCGGCGCGCAAGGCTTGAGCAATCTGCCGTCCGACCTGTCCGGTGGCGCGATCGACCGCGCCGAGCGAGGGGATGCTGATCGTGGCGCGCAGACGGGGCATAGTGGACCAGTCATTGTGATCGAAAGTGGCTCTTATCATAGGCCACTTCGGCGCTATTGTGCGAGCAGCAATTGATGAGGTCTGCCAGAGGTCTGCCATGTACCTGCCGCCGCATTTCAAGATGGAAGAGCTCGGCCCGATCCACGCCGCGATGCGGGCGTCACGGCTCGCGACGCTGGTCACCGCGACCGCGGACGGGCTGATCGCAACCCCGCTGCCGCTGATCCTCAATGAAAACGAGGGCGACTACGGCACGCTGTACGGCCACGTCGCGCGGCCGAATCCGCAGTGGAAGCTGCCTGCGCTGAGCGAGGCGATGGCGATCTTCATGGGCCCCGACGCCTATGTGACGCCGTCCTGGTATGTGACCAAGGCCGAGCACGGCAAGGTGGTGCCGACCTGGAATTACGTCGCCGTGCACGCCTATGGTGCGGCCGAGTTCTTCGAGGATGCCGACCGCCTGCTCGACGTCGTGACCCGGCTGACCGCGCTGCACGAGAAGTCGCGCAAGGAAGCCTGGCAGGTCAGCGATGCGCCCGATGATTTCATCAAGGCGCAGCTGCGCGGCATCGTCGGCTTCCGGATGCCGATCACGCGGATCGACGCCAAGAAGAAGATGAGCCAGAACCGCAAGCTCGAGGATCGCACCGGGGTGATCGCGGGACTTGAGGCAAGCGACAGTCCGACTGATCGCGAGGTCGCGGCGATGATTCCGGCGAATTAGGGCGAGATGAGACCGCTTCGAGCCGCGGACTTCGCTTCACCTCGCCCCGCGTGCGGGGAGAGGTCGGAACGCATCGTCAGATGCGTTCCGGGTGAGGGGGGTCTCCGCAAACGTAGCTATCACAGAATACGCGGAAGCAGCCCCTCACCCCAACCCTCTCCCCGTAAGAACGGGGCGAGGGAGCGCAGCGCCGTCGCTATTCGATCCGAACTCAGCACGGCTAGACGAGACGAAGCCTTCGATGGAATTGTACCTTGCCTTCGCGATCACGACCGCGACCTTTGCGCTGATCCCAGGTCCAGCCATGCTCTACGCCGCGGCCCGCACTTTGGCGGGCGGCCGGCGTGCGGGGCTGATGGCATCGCTCGGCCTGCACCTCGGCGGCTATGTCCATGTCATCGCGGCCGCCGCCGGCCTCGCTCTTCTATTTCACGCGGTGCCGCCGCTGTTCACAGCGATGAAGCTTGCCGGTGCGGCCTATCTGGTCTGGCTCGGGCTGTCGCTGTTCCGCGATCGCGACAATACGAAGCGTCCCACGCTTGCGCCGCTCTCCGCTGAGCGCGCTTTCGCGCAAAGCATCGTCGTCGAGGTCTTGAATCCGAAGACCGCGATCTTCTTCCTGGCGTTCCTGCCGCAGTTCGTCGATGCGTCGGCCGGCCTGCCGGTCTGGGCCCAGCTGTTCCTGCTTGGCACGACAGTCAATTTGACGTTCTCGGCGGTCGATATCGTCTGCGTGTTCTTCGCCAGCGCCGTGATGTCGAAGCTGCAGCGCTCGCGCAGGTCGCAGCGGATCATGCAGCGGATCGGCGGCAGCATCCTGGTCGCGCTTGGCGCGCGGCTCGCCTTCGGGGATCGCTAGGGGCACGGCCTTCGCCGGGACGACGACGTGGAGAGAGCGGCGCGGTTGTCCATCCAGCCGATCCGGAGCGCGCCCCAAAAACAAAAACGCCCCCGAGATGGGGGCGTTTTGCGTTCGACCACAAGGGCGATCCCGAAGCGGACTTTAGTCCTTCTTGAGGAAGCCCGAAAACTTCTTCTGGAAGCGCGAGACACGGCCGCCGCGGTCCATCAGCTGCTGGGTACCGCCGGTCCAGGCCGGGTGCGACTTGGGGTCGATGTCGAGGTTCAGCGTGTCGCCTTCCTTGCCCCAGGTCGAGCGGGTCAGGTACTCGGTGCCGTCGGTCATGACGACCTTAATCGTATGATAATTCGGATGAATATCGGCTTTCATGACAGTTCCTTCGGCGCGCGGCGCCCATCTCAAGACATTCAGGTACGGGATTTGGGCGGCTCTATAACGCATGGAGCCCCCCAAAACAAGCCAAGAAAGGGCTTAAGCCCATCACCGGATTGGGACTTTACCGGATTTGCCAGCCGGGGGTCGGCAGGCCTATGTGGGGGGCGATAGAACCGGTCTAGATTGATGAGCGTAGCTGAACAGCTTGAGACCCCTCGCGGCACCCCGCAGCCTCCGCGCGACGCGTTGCTCGATGAGGAAGCCTTTATCGAGAGCCAGATCACGGAGCCGGCGAAGAGCCGTGCCCGCCTGCGGCCGCTGCTTGCGCTCGCGCCCTATGTCGCACGCTACAAGGGGCGGGCGATCCTCGCGCTGATCTCGCTGACGATCGCGGCGATCACCACGCTGATCGTGCCGGTCGCGGTGCGGCGGATGATCGACATGGGCTTCACGCCCGAAGGCATCGCGATGATCAACAGCTATTTCAGCGTGATGATCGCGGTGGTCGCGGTGCTCGCCTGTGCCAGCGCCTCGCGCTACTACCTCGTGATGACGATCGGCGAGCGCATCGTCGCCGATCTCCGGCGCGACGTGTTCGCGCATCTGATCTCGCTGTCGCCCTCGTTCTTCGATTCCGCGCGGTCGGGCGAACTGGTGTCGCGGCTCACCGCCGACACCACCCAGATCAAGTCCGCGGTCGGCGCCTCGGTGTCGATCGCGCTGCGCAATCTGATGCTGTTTTTCGGCGCCGCCGCGATGATGGTGATCACGAGCCCAAGGCTGTCCGGTTTCGTGCTGCTCGCTATCCCGATCATCGTGATTCCGCTGGTGGCGTTCGGCCGCTGGGTGCGGCGGCTGTCGCGCACTGCCCAGGACACGCTGGCCGATGCCAGCGCCTATGCGAGCGAGCTGGTCAACGCGATCCGCACCGTGCAGGCCTATACCGGCGAGCGGCTCGCCAGGACGCGTTTTGCCGGCGAGGTCGAGCAGGCCTATCAGGCCGCGCGCAGCTCGACCAAGGCCCGCGCGGTCTTGACGCTGATCGTGATCTTCATCGTGTTCGCGAGCGTGGTGGTGATCCTCTGGGTCGGCTCGCACGACGTGCTGGTCGGCACCATCAGCCCGGGCCGGCTCGGCCAGTTCATTCTCTATACGGCGTTCGCCGCGAGTGGCCTCGGCCAGCTCAGCGAGGTCTGGGGCGAGGTCTCGGCCGCCTCGGGTGCCGCCGAACGGCTGTTCGAGATTTTGCGGGTCAAGCCGGAGATCGCGGCGCCCGCTTCGCCGCGCGCCCTGCCGCAGCCGGCGCGCGGCGATGTCGGCTTCGACAATGTCAGCTTCGCCTATCCGACGCGTCCCAATGCGCTGGCGGTCGACGGCGTGTCGCTGAACGTCGGATCGGGCGAGAAGGTCGCGATCGTCGGGCCGTCGGGCGCCGGCAAGAGCACGCTGTTCCATCTGCTGCTGCGCTTCTACGATCCGAAATCGGGCACCATCTCGCTCGACGGCGTGCCGATCCGGCAGGCCGATCCGGCCGACGTGCGCGCGCGCATCGCGCTGGTGCCGCAGGATTCCGTGGTGTTCGCCGCGAGTGCGCGGGAGAACATCCGCTTCGGCCGGCCCGATGCCACCGACGCCGAGGTCGAGCGCGCCGCCGATCTCGCCCACGCCACCGAATTCCTGCGCCGGCTGCCTGACGGCTTCGACGCCCAGCTCGGCGAGCGCGGCGTGACGCTGTCGGGCGGCCAGCGCCAGCGCATCGCGATCGCCCGCGCCATCCTGCGCGATGCGCCGCTGCTGCTGCTGGATGAAGCGACCTCGGCGCTCGACGCCGAGAGCGAGACGCTGGTGCAGACCGCGCTCGAGGAATTGATGCGCCACCGCACCACGCTTGTCATCGCGCATCGCCTCGCAACCGTGCTGTCCTGCGACCGCATCCTTGTCATGGACCAGGGCCGGATCGTCGAGCAGGGTACCCATGCCGAGCTGGTCGCCGCCAATGGCCTTTACGCGCGGCTGGCGCGTCTGCAGTTCGAGGGGATTTGAGCGAATTGGGACGCGCCGCCTATGCGATTCCTATGCGATCGCGCGTGCGCTCCCCTCGAAAACCTATTCCCGCGCAAGGATAGTCGCGCCGCGCCCGACCTCCCTCGACGGCCGAAGGAGGTCAGGCACGCGGGGTGTTCGACTGATGCGCGAGGACGCGACTGAACCGGAGAGCAAGCTGCTCCGTGCCTGGCAGCTTGCCGTCCTGCGCTTCGCAGT
Source organism: Bradyrhizobium oropedii (assembly GCF_020889685.1). Classification (GTDB taxonomy): domain Bacteria; phylum Pseudomonadota; class Alphaproteobacteria; order Rhizobiales; family Xanthobacteraceae; genus Bradyrhizobium; species Bradyrhizobium oropedii. The sequence continues at coordinate 2,414 of NZ_JACMYO010000088.1, read as the reverse complement.
GAGCCTCGACGACGACGATCGGATGCACGCGCTCGGTGTGGCCGGCGAGGTCGACCGGCTGGGTGGTGCGGTCGATGACGCCTTCCACTTCTTCCGCAGGACGACCGCGGAGCTGTGCGCGGCGATCTCCGGTCGGGGCGCGGATCAGGACGGCGTCGTCGGGCGATTCCTGGCACAGATCGACGACGTCAGGCTCAAGTGCGCGGTCGAAGCGGCGATTGCCAAGGACCGCACGCCGCCCAAACTCGTGGCGAGCCGCATCAAGCCCGGCAACGATCTCTGGCGGGGGCTGCCGTCGCGGCGTGCAACCGGAACGTAGGGAGGGGCTTTCGGCAATCGCCATCACGGCGCGGCGGATATTCCGCCAGAGCATGTCACCACAACCCTGACCCGGTTGCTGCAATCAGTGCGATGCGCTTCTCTGTGCCCGACGAGAGACCGGTCGGATTCGGAATGCGGGGAGTGGCGAGATGGGTGGTTTGGTGATCAGCGGCGGCCGGGTGGTGGATCCGGCCAGCGGAATGGACGCGGTCGGCGACGTCGCCGTCGTCGACGGCAAGATCGCCGCTGTGGGCACCGGGCTCGGTGGCGCGGAACGGCAAATCGACGCGACCGGACTCGTGGTGGCACCCGGCTTCATCGACCTGCACGCGCATGGCCAGACCATTCCGGCCGACCGCATGCAGGCCTTCGACGGGGTGACGACATCACTCGACCTCGAAGCCGGCGTGTTGCCGGTGGCGTCCTGGTACAAGCGCCAGGCCGAGAAGGGCCGGGTGCTGAACTACGGCGCCGCCGCCAATTGGGCGTTCGCGCGGATCGGCGCGATGACCGGCTCGAATTCGGAAAGCTCGCTGGAATCGTTCGGCGCAGCGATGCGGGATCGGCGCTGGATCGAGAACGTCGCGACCGAAGGCGAGGTCGGCGGCATCCTCGAGCGTCTCGCCAACGGGCTGAACGAGGGTGGTATCGGCATCGGCATCCTCAACGCCTATGCGCCGGGCGCGGGCGTGCAGGAATTGACCGCGGTGTGCCAGCTCGCGGCTGATCGTGCGGTGCCGACCTTCACCCACGTCGCCTACATGTCGCGCATCGACCCCGAGAGCGCGGCCGAAGCCTATATCCGCTTGATCGGCTATGCCGGCGCCACCGGCGCGCACATGCACATCTGCCACTTCAACTCGTCGAGCAAGACGGATATCGAACGCTGCGTTGCGCTGATCGCCAAGGCGCAGGCGCAGGGTCTGCCGATCACGGTGGAGGCCTATCCCTACGGCACCGGCTCGACGGTGCTGGCGGCGACCTTCTTCAGCGATCCGAAATTCGAGGAGCGCAACGGCCTCGGCTATGATTCGGTGCAGCGCGTGACCGACGGTCACCGCTTCGGCAGCCGCGAGGAGCTGCTGGCGGCGCAGGCCGAAGAGCCCTCGACGCTGGTGCTGTGGCATGTGCTCGATATCGAGAACAACGCCCATCATCGTGATCTGCTCGACATGGCGGTGCTGTATCCGGGCGGCGCGATCGCCTCCGACGCGATGCCGTGGACATTGTCGGATGGTCGGCCCTACACCGGTGACGCTTGGCCGCTGCCTGACGATGCCACCTCGCATCCGCGCTCGGCGGGCTGCTTCACCCGCTTCATCCGCGAATGGGTGCGCGAGCGCAAGAAAGTGTCGTTGCTCGAGGGCATCCGCAAATGCGCGCTGATCCCGGCGGAAATCCTGTCCGCAAGCACGCCGGCGATGCGCGCCAAGGGCAGGCTGCAGGCGGGTGCCGACGCCGACGTCGTGGTGTTCGACTACGAGACGCTGAGCGACCGCGCGACCTTCTCGGCGATGAATCGTCCGGCGGAGGGCGTGCGGCATCTCGTGGTCAGTGGACAGCCGTTGATCAATGATGGCGTTCTCGATGTCGCGGCGCGTCCCGGCCGGCCGGTGCGCCGGCCCGTCGCTGGGGGCTGAGGTGCCGGTCCCGATCCTGCTGGTCGCGGGTTTTCTCGGGGCGGGCAAGACCACGGTCGTCAACCATCTGCTGGCGCATGCGCAAGGCAAGCGCATCGCTGCCGTGGTCAACGATTTCGGCGCGATCAATATCGATGCCGAATTGATCGCCGGCGCCAGCGACGGCGTGGTCAGCCTGAGCAATGGCTGCATCTGCTGCACGCTGGAGGGCGATCTGCTGCGCACGCTTGCGACGCTGCTGCGGCGTGATCCGCGTCCGGAGTTCATCGTGATCGAGACGAGCGGGATCGCCGACCCCGCGGACATCGTGCGCAACCTGATGGATCCGGTGATCTGGAAGGAGGCGCCGCTGGAGACTGTATTATGCGTGGTCGATGCGACGCAGCCTGCCGCGATGTTGGACGATGCGCTGCTGCGCTCGCAGCTGCGGGCGGCCGATGTGGTGGCGCTGAG
>NZ_JACMYO010000087.1 GCF_020889685.1 Bradyrhizobium oropedii | reverse complement strand
TTCCACTTCTGGCCGCTGAGGGTGCCTGCCGTCTTGGCCGCCTGGTACTTGGCGCTGCATTCCTGCGCGGTCAGGGCCTGCGCCGGCGCGCTCGCCGCAAAGGCTGCAAAGCCCGACACCGCAATCACACACAACAATCTGGTCTGAATGGTCATCCCTGGTCTCCCGTCATCCCTGGTTTCCCGTGAGGTTTCCCCTGGGGGGCATTGGCATAAGACCATTATCCTAGCGCAACCCCGACTTGCGACAATGTGCGGACGCCCTTGGCCGTTAAAATATTGTGGCGGCGGGACCACCGCATATTCATCCGCGGTTCATCATCGCCGCGCAACGTTTCGGCTCCTTCCCTCACGAGGTGCCCCATGAAGAAGATTTCTGCGCTCGCGACCGCAACCGCCCTTGCCTCCCTGCTGCTGATGGGCGGAGCTTTCGCGCAAACCGCCGCCCCCGCCGCCAAGGAGGCCGCTCCGAAGGCCGACGGCAAGATGGCCAAGGAAGCCAAGCCGCGCACCGCCGAGTCGCTGGAATGCTCGAAGGAGGCCGACGCCAAGGGCCTGCACGGCAAGGAGCGCAAGAAATTCCGCTCCGAGTGCAAGAAGGCGGGCGGCGCTGCCGCCGCGCCGGCCGCGAAGTAACGCGTCGACGTATCTGACATCCTTCACCCTCCCCGCCGGGGAGGGTGAAAACCTGTGCGCTGGGCGAGCCGGGGCGCAATGCTGCAATCGCGAGACGCATTTGTCCCGAGATTGCGAATTTGCCATAAGGCGGCGTGACCCTGATCCGCGCTTCGATGGCGTCAGCCATTCCCGACCGCAGCAAAGTTCTGAACGGGCTCGAGACACTCGTCATCGGCGCCGCCGGCGGCTTGCTGTTTTTATGGGCGGGATTGCCGGGCGGGCTGATCTCGGGTGCGATGTGCGCGGTCGCGATCGCAGCACTGGCCGGACGGCCGCTCGCGGTGCCGCCGGTGCTGACGCAATCGGTGCTGCTGCTGCTCGGCATCTCGCTGGGCTCGCTGATGTCGCAGCAATTGCTGCAGCACATGAGTTCCTATCCGCTCACCATCGCCCTGCTGGCGCTGGCGACGTTCTGCTCGACCTTCGGCTCGAGCGTCTATCTGCAGCGCATCCATGGCTGGGACCAGACCTCGGCCTTCCTCGCCGGCAGCCCCGGCGCGCTCTCGCAGATCACGATCCTCGCCGCGGAAAAGGGCGCTGACGTCGCGGCGATCGCCGTGGTGCAGACCATGCGCGTCATCATCCTGACCGCGGCCCTGCCGCTGGTGCTGGCGCTAACCGGCGTGACGCACGCGGCGCCGCCGCCATTGCCGACGACGGTGGCCTCGCCGTTCGGCCTTGTCGCCCTGGTCGCCGGGTCGATCGGCGTCTCGCTGCTGCTGCGCTGGATCAAATTCCCTGCAAGCTGGATGTTCGGCGCGATGCTCGCCTCCAGCCTGCTGCACGGCTCAGGCCTGGTCGATGGCGGCCTGCCGCCCTGGCTCCGCAATGTCGCGCTGGTCGGCATCGGCGCGCTGATCGGCACCCGCTTCGCGCGAATGAAGACCTCGACCCTGCTCAGCCACGTCAACGCCGGGCTCGGCTCGTTTGCGATCGCGATCCTGATCTCTGCCGTGTTCGTCGCGGTGATCGGCTTCACCACCCATGTGCGGCTTGCCGACGTCGTGGTCGCCTTCGCGCCCGGCGCGATGGACGCCATGCTGGCGCTGGCGCTGACGCTGCACATCGACCCGATCTTCGTCGGCGCGCATCATCTGTCGCGCTTTTTGTTCGTCACCATCTCGACGCCGGGCATCATCCACCTGTTCGGGCGGCCGCAGGACGACGTCGACGATTAGGCGATCAGATCACTATCCGACTCGCACTTCGGACGCTGACTGATCCGGCCGATCGCGAAACGATCGCGCCAACGCTGTCAGTTCGCCGGGATCAAACCATAGCTCCTCGTCCCGGTCCGATTGCAGTTTCGCGACAGCTGCGGCGTGCCACAACGGCCCGGTGATCCGGGCATAGACCGAACCGGGCTGTGCTTCGTTCCATTCCTCGAGGCGCTCCCTGGCGACTGCGCGCCAAAGCGCGGTCAGCCGGCTGCTTGCACCATGGATCTCGGAGATCGTATATCTCGGGCGCTGCTCGCTCATCAGAGTGGCGACGAGATTGCGTCGGCTCTTGAGGCGCAACAACGTCTCATTGGCCAACAGCAGCAACTCGACGGGGACGCGGTGCACAGTGATCAGCATGGGCTCGTCTGTCGCGCATGATCGGAACGGTGACGGCGGGATAGCCTCCACCTTGTAACACCTGACACGCGCGTCAGGGCCTTCGCACAGGGAATTCTCTACCTTGGCTTCCGGAAATCGATGCTGCGCAGGATGATCCGGGGCGGCGCCCCCTCGAACTCCTTCGCTTGGTACTTGCCATCGGCGCAGGCCTCGATGCGCTCGCGCAGCCGCATGAACTGAGTCTCGCGGTGGCCCGCGCGCCCGAGCGCCCCGCCTTCCAATTCATCCATGGCGGACGTCGAGATCGCGCAATGGATCTCCTTCTCGTCGTCATGCATCGAAAACAGCACGACCATCCGGTCGTATTCGTAGCTGATGAAGCGACCCTGGGTAAGCGTCATGTGACCAGCTCCTTCAAAGCCGCGAAGTGGTTCTGGTTCATTGCGGCTCGGTGAGCCGGACAAAATCCTCGAGAATTGCTGTGACCAGATCGCGATGCCTTGTATCCTCCGGCGGCAGGCTAGCGGCGTACAGATTCAGAACGTAGCGCGCCTTGGCGGCGACCTCCGGCCACGACGTCGCAGGTGCCGCCAGCAGTCCGGTTTCGAGCGTGACCTGCCGCTCGCGCAGCTCCCTCGCATGGGTCTCGATTTCCGCCAGCGCACGGCGGATGTCGGTGGCCTTCTGCGCCGCCATACCGCGGTGGCGATCGAGGTCGAGCGGTTCGTCAGCCATTGGATGCGCTCAAATCGATACGCCAGCTTGCGGGCAATTCACGATCGATGCCTCTGATCCGGAATGGATGCTGGAAGGTGACGACGTCACGTCGGGAGCGCATGGTCATGGGCCAGCCTTTTGCGAAACGCCTTGCGCCGGTGCGGCCCCGGGGCCAGCATGTGCCCCTTCAGCCGCAATAGCCACCGCTTTCTCGGCCTTCCCGGCCCTGTTGCCGAGACCGGAGCGAAGGCCGCTCGCTATTGCACGGTGCGTGTCGTTGCCGCAGACCGCATTGGCGCTCGCTATTCGAGGGCGATCGGCCTACGGTCGATCACGATCACTTCAGGCAAAGCGAATCCACGTCGGCGTTCGGGGCTGCTCCGCAGGCAGGTTCTGACCGAGTCGATGATCTCGAGAAACAGAGGGAGACCGACATGTCCAAAGGCGAGCGACACGGCAACCGCGAGGTCAAGAAGCCCAAGAAGGAGAAGATCAAGGTGATCGCCGCGGCTCCCAGCCAGAAGGGCGGACAGCCGGCCTTCACGCCGGGGAAGAAGAAGTAGATCGGAAGAAAAGGTCGATTGAGTCAGGGCCTGTAAATCAGGCCGATCAATCAAACCTTGGCCGCCTTCGCCACGCCCCAACCGGCAATCGCGGCCATCAGCAGCGAGATCAGCACGTTGTAGCCGGCGAGCGAAATGCCGAGGAAGCGAAACTGCACCTCGTCGCAGCGGACCACCTTCACCTTGTCGAGCTGGTCCAGCAGTGAGCCGGCCTTGCCGAAATCCACCATCGGCCCGGTGCAATCGGTCGGTCCCGGCCAGAATCCCCATTCGACGCCGGCGTGGTAGGTGCCGAGCCCGGCATTGGCGAGCGCGGCGAGGCCGAGGATCGCAAGCCCTGTGAGCAGCACCGCTCGCGGCGCACCGCGGGCCGCCGCCAGCGCCACCACGGCGCCGAGCGGGACCGCGAGGTAATAGGCATAGCGCTGCTCGAGGCAGAGCGGACAGGGCATGATCTCCAGCACGAGCTGGAAGAACCAGGCGCCGGCCAGCGTCGCCGCCGCGATCACGGCAATCGCCAGGGCCGAGGTCAACGCAGGATTGCCGGTGGCGGGAACATCCGACGGATGGGCGGTGGCGAGCGTCACGTCGGTCCTCCTGCGAGCATTGTTCGGGAGGGGCATTGGCTGTCCTCCATGCTCAATCCGGGTCGTATCGCGCCAAAATATCGCTGTCGAGGCGCGGGACAATCACATCCGCGCGGGTTGACCGTGACGGGCTGCCCGCTATAGTCCGCCGCGCTTCGCGACCCCGGCCTTTCCCGGCCAGGACCATCGCGACTGCCCCTGTGGCGGAACTGGTAGACGCGCTCGACTCAAAATCGAGTTCCGCAAGGAGTGCTGGTTCGATTCCGGCCAGGGGCACCAACCAGGCTGTTCAAGCCCGTTCTCAAACGTCCGCAACCGTCCACACAGTGCTCGGAAACCCTTGAAAAATAGGCACTTCCGCGTACATTCTTGTCCGTCACCGTTTGTTCTTCTCCGATCCCAGCCGGCCGATATGCTGGTATTTTTGCTGGTATCCTGCTGGTATCGGAAGAACAAACGTTCACGGCGACTTTCGCTTTTCCGAATGAAGGAATTGAGCAGATGGCCGGCAAGAACGACGGGACGTGTGCCAATCCCAAGCAGATCAGGACCGACGTCGACTGCCGCGCCGCCCGACCGAAATTCGACAATGGCGCGTGGAGTCCCGCCAAGATTTCGGACGTGACCGGCGGCTGGCTCTATCTCTTCGTCACGCCGGACGTGAGCAGGCCCAGCAACGCTGCCTCAAAGCTCTGGCGGATGGACTACCGCTTCCACGGCCGCCAGAAAACCTACTCCATCGGCCCGTACGGCAACGGCAAGGATGGCACGTTCTCGCTCGCCGACGCGCGGCACGAGCGCGACAAGGCCAAAGATCTGCTCAAGGAAGGCAAAGACCCGAGCATCGAGAAGCAGCTCGACAAGCACAGGCAGGCCGCCGCCCGGCCTTTCGGGCAATGGGCCGACGAGTGGCTCGCAAAGAAGAAGGTCGAAAAGGTCAAACGCGGCAGGATCGTCGCGGTGCGCGACCCCAAGACCATCGAGGTGCTTGAACTGCGCGTTGGCTACGTCAAGAATCGCTTCGGCAAGTTGTCGAGGCAGGACATCAAGCGTCCGGACGTGCTCGCTTTCATGCGTTCATACGAAGCCGAGGGAAAGCTGGAAACCCGGGACCGCGTGCGCAGCATCTGTGAGCAGATCTGCGACTATGCCGATGTTGAAGGCGACGGTTACAATCCATTCCGAAACCTGAATGGGCAGATGATTGCCAACATTTCGACCCCGCGTCCTGGCGTCACCGAACCGCGCGACGTGACGCGCGTCTTCAAACTCACCAGCGCACCTTGGACGAGAGCGAGGTTTGGTGACGTTGTGGGCCTTGCCTTGCGCTTCGACGCGCTGACCATTCCCCGCCCCGGCATGGTCAATGAAATGGAGTGGAACGAGGTTGATTGGGATGCCAAACGCTGGACTGTTCCAGCCGCCAAAATGAAGACCGGCTGGGACCATGTCGTGCCTCTGTCACGGCAGGCACTCGCGATCCTACGCAGCGTTCAGAAGCTGACCGGCCATCGCCGGTACGCGTTTTCCTGCTCGAAGGACGCGCCGCTATCAAACAACACGCTCAACAAGCGCTTGCGGCTGCTTGGTATTGACACCAAGACTGATCATTGTGCCCACGGCTTCCGGACCACCTTCTCGACCCTGTCTCACCACGAAGAAATCAAGGACGCCAAGGCATGGGATGGCGACGTCGTCGAGCTGCAGCTCGCCCATCTCGATAACTCGACTGTGGAAGGTCTCTACAAGAAGCACGGACCGCTCGCGCTGATCGGGTCGCGCACGAAACTGATGCAGCATTGGGCTGATCGGATCGACCACTGGCTAGATCTCAAGAAGGTGATGCCGATCAAGCGCGGCTCGCAAGCCTAAGTCACCGTCTTCAGGCGTGGTTGATCCTGCCCGGTTCGATCGCTGGCAAGCTCATGTGATAGTCGTCGACGCACTGCGGTCCGAACGTTGAGCTGAGCGCGCCCAAATATCGGTGGGAGCGTTGGTGCCCAGGGAGGGAATCAAACGCAACCACCGACACGAAGAACCGCTGTTTGTCCTTCGTATGGTGGCGTGAGCGCTTGGCAAGGCGGGGGAGCTTCGGTGCATCGCAAAATCCGCAGTGGCGGGAGCCTGCTTTGCTATTAGCAGCCTAATTCACTGGGAAGGACCTTATGGCCACCGGAACCCGCTGCCTGTTCGACCCCCTAGTAGGTTCAAATCCTGGAGCCCAACCACCGATACCGACATTCGATTCAAGTTGCGATCTGACTGTGGGATAGCCCTATTGATCTTTCTTGATGTAACCGGCCTCTGCGGTCGCGTTCTGTGTACGGCCGTTTCATCCCACTTCGTTGCGGCGTCCTGGGCGCGAACGAGAGTGGCCAAAATCTGGGGCAGCTTGAAGCAACCCCTCCTGAAATCGATCGACCGGCAAATTACGAGTCAGCCCTGGCCTGAGAAAACTCAGTGACTTATTGATCTCGATTAGACGTCATTTGTCCCTATCGACGGCCCGGCAGCGGATTCCAACTTGCGTGCCGGGCCGGCGAGATGAGCGCGCCAAGCTCTCATCTCGCCGGTTGCTCGTCATTTCACGAGTGCATCATACGCTCGAGACCGGAGCAGCCTTCATCGCCGGCTCCGAGTCCGCATCGGCCTTGAAGCCCTTCGCGGACAAATCCCGACCGAGCGTCTCAGGAAGCAGAAGAGAGGCAAGAACGAAGACAGCTGCAGCGGGAAGGGCCACGGCAACCATGCCGTTTAGCAGGCTTCCGCCGAAATGAGCGGCCGCAAGGGGCACAATAACCGGCGCGATACTGCCAAGGCCGCGACCGCCCATATAGAATGTAGACACCGCCGTCGCACGCAGATTGACCGGATAGAGCTCCGAGATCCAGACGCCCGTCACGCCGAGCGCAACGTTGCCAATCCCGAATCCGATATAGAGCCAGAACATCGGCCACTCGGCTTTCGAGCCGGCGTAGAGCTGACCTCCCCACACTGCCATCCCAACCAGGGATCCGATCCAGAACAGTGCCGGCACGAGAGCACCGAACCGGCGGCCGGCCCTGTCGTTGAAAAAGCCGTTGGCGAGATAGCAGATGCCGCTGACCACGGAAAGAAGAACGGCCGTGGCGCGAACCACGTCGCCCGGCGTGTGCATGTCCCGGAGCAACAGCGTCGGAATGAAGGAGACGACACTGTAGTAGCAAAGCATGTAGCTCATCAGCCACACGCAGGCAGTGACGGTCTGGCGCGCCAGCCCGTTGCGGAACAGATCGGCCAGGGGAAGAGTGCGGGCCGCCTCTGCAACCTGACCGGCCTTGCGTTGGGCCTCGTACTCCAGCCAGATTTTCGATTCAGGCATGAAGAAGCGGATGAAAATGATCAGCAGGATTGGCACTCCGCCGCTCAGCAGGCCGATGCGCCAGCTCCACTCGTCGCTGAACGTCGCGATAAGCCAGATGCCGACGATCGACGCCGTGGACGATGCGATTACGGCGCAGCCCTGCAGCGCAGCCGCGCCCAGGCCGCGGCTGCCTTTCTTCCAGGCCTCGTTGAAAAGCACCATGCCAACGCCGTACTCGCCGCCAAGACCGATGCCGGTGATGAACCGCAGCACCGCAAGCGACCAGTAATTCCATGCGAACGCGGAAATAATCGCCGCTACCGAGAACAGCGCGATCGTGAGCTGAAGCGAGGTCTTTCGGCCAAGGCGATCACCGATGACGCCGAACAGGGCCCCGCCGATCGCCGACCCGAAGAGTGTCAGGGCTTGCAAAGAGCCGATCTCGGTCAACGATAGCGACATTGAGCGCTGGATCGCGGGCAGGAGAAACGGAAAGATCAGGACATCGTAGAAGTCGAGAATGTATCCCAGCATCGCCGAGATCATGATCGAATAGCGTTGTCTGGCCGTGTAATCTTCCGCGCCTGAGACGGTTTTAGACATGCAATGCGTTTCCCGTTGAAAGAGCTGAACAGTGGATGATCGTCGCCGAAGCGCTTTCCGCGTCATTGGGAGCCGCAATTGCGGCTCCGGGTCCCGGTTCGATGGCGAGGCCTAGCGGCCGGGCGCCCTCAACTCCGGGTAGGCAAACTCGCCCTTGTCGAGGATGTGAATATCGTCAAGCCAGAGACTGCAGTCGCGAAGCGGGATATCGAGATGACACGGCGTGTCGTTCGTGCCGCCAAGCTCGGTATTCGGTCCCGTCGAGAACAGAACGTTTCCATAAAAGGAAAGCGCATTCATGATGTGCTCCGACGCGAGCTGCTGAGATGCAGCTATATGGTGCCAGTCGGCGCGCTCATTCGATCCCCACCCGATATGCGAGATTGCCCAACCTCGCGGATCGCCGAAACTGTCGATATAGTTCCTGATGAGCGTCGCGTCGGTGCCCTCGCCCTCGAGGTCGACGATGTAGCCGTCCTTGATGGTGAGCGTGACCGGAGACTGGATGTAGCGCTTGAATGCGCAGAGAATGTCGCCCGGCATCAGAACGACAGTGCCGTTGACGTCCCCATCCGTGGCTTGCGTGAAAGCAAATCCTGACGGGAAATGATCCCAGCGGCCCGGCTCATCGGTGTATCCGTACTCGGAAATGACCGGATACTGCTTTAGGCCATAGGTCACATCCGTTCCGCCCGGCGACGTGATGCGCATGGTTCTGGCTGACTGCAGGAGCGTTCGTGAGAGCTCGGTTCGCCGGCGGAGATCCTCAGTCGGGAACATCTTTCTGAGAATGTGGAACGGCTCCATTACGCGCAGAATGCGGGTGCCTGCCTCCTGAATTTCGAGCTGCTCACGCGAGAACAGCAGGCCCAGAAGATCAATCACCATATCCACGCGCTTGAGCGTGTCGATCGCCGGCTGGTTGCCGCTCAGCGCGTGTCTGCCCTGCTGGCCCGCAACCTTGCTCTGGCCGTACTTTGGAACATTGAGGTGGAAGGTTGTCGCGCCAAGGCTCCGCGCGGCCAGCATGAACGTCTGGGCATATTCCGACTGATCCTCGCCGCCGCTCAGGACAACTACGATCTCGCCTTCCCTCACCTTGCAAAGTGCAAGTTCGGCCTTGAAGAGTTCGAGCATTTCAACATCGATGCGTTGCCGGGTCATCTTCAGTCATCTCCTTCCAGGCATGTATTCGCAGCGCTCCGACCGGTCTTTCGAGTGATCAGGCGAGGACGTCGCTGACGATCGAAAGGAAACCTTCCGTGTCGTCGATGTGCATTTGGTGACCTGCGCTCTCCAGTCGCTTGATCTCGATGGACGGCAATAATCTTTGAATCTCTCTTTCATCTTCGGGACGGATGACGTCGCCTTTGCCCGCAACGAGCAGCCGGGTGCGGACGCGGAGGTTGGCGAGATCATTGTGAATGTCATCGTGATGAAAGCCCTTGTGACTTTCGATCAGGGCGCGCTCATCGCAGGTGTGCATCCACTCGGCCCGGGCACGAATGTGCTTTTCGGGCCAGCGCGGCGCGGACGGGCTCCGCAGCGCCGCGTCCGCCTCTCCAAGGCTTGCGCTATGAAGCAGCTTGAGAAGTGGCCCGATCGGACTTGGGTAGGCGCGACGTCCGGGGCCGGAGACCGGTGGATCGACCAGGATCAACTGTCTTATGGACGATGGACGCCAGCGCGCGGCACGAATTCCGATCCGGGCCCCCATGGAGTGGCCGAGCAGGGTATACGCGCCTATTTCCAGCGCCTCGGCGAACGAGACCAGATCGGAGGCGCAGGCATCCAGCGAATAATTGAGGTGCGGTCCGCTTTCGGAAAGGCCGCGCCCCCGGACGTCGAGTACATAGACGTCATTTCTGATGCACAAACGTTCCGCGATGAACGCCCATTGTGCCGCGGCCGTCGAGATGCCCGGGACGATGATGATGGCAGGACCGGATCCGCCGAAGCGCAGGTAATGCTGGCGGATGCCGTTTGCGCGCACATGAGCGCCGTAGAGCAGACCGGAGACCTGGGCGACACTCATGTCGGGCGATCCTGCGTACGATCGGCCGGCAGCGAATGAAGCCGCTGGATGGCTTCCGAGGTGGGCATTACATCTGCGTACTTGCTGGCTATATCGAACAGGTTGACGGCGTGCGAAGTCGGCGAACGATCGTAGACGGCATCGCTCGGCACGATTGATTTGAAATTCAGCGCGCAGGCATCGACGACCGATGCCCGGACGCAGCCGCTGGTCGTGCAGCCGGTCACCACCAGTGAATCGATCCCGGCCCCGACGAGATACGTCGTGAGCGGGGTGCCGAAGAATGCGCTTGCCTGCGTCTTTGGCAGCAGCAGTTCTCCCGGCTCTGGAACCACCTCGCGAACAAAGTCGTAACCCTCGCGCGGAATCTGCATGATGCCCGGAATTTTTGCCGCGAATGCCCCCTGGTCATGGCTGACCTTGCAGGCGACATGCGGAAATATCACCGGCCATCTTCTGCCGCGAAACAACCGTATCAGATCGGCAATCTGCGCTATGGCGTACCAACCAGCCTCACCGCAGCTGGTTGGATATTGCTTGATCGCCTCGCGGATCGGCATCGGCCGGTCACCGACCGAGCGGTACTGCACGTCAATCACCAGCAGCGCGGGCCGCTTGCCGAATCCAGCCGCGCCTCCCAATCCTGCGATCGCATAGGTCTCGCGCTCTTCGAGCGGTATCACCCTGTCCCAGGGCTGCTCTTTGCCGATCATCCTTGTGCACCGGTGCTCGTTGGGAGAGATGTCAATGAAGAGGAATGGCGGTCGCGTCGTACTGGTAGATCCAGTCGTAACGAGCGGCGGTCGCTTCCGGCGCCCACTGCGTCCTGATGTAGTCTCCCGCCGTTTCGGCCCTGGAGAGCGCCGGGTTGTGGAAGATCGGCAGCATCCCGGCCGCGGACTTCACAACCCTGGTTGTGCGGTCAAGGCGCAGGCTCTGATATGTCTGAAAAGCTCTCGCTGGATCGCCGGGGTGCTGCTCGAGGCATCGGGCGAGAACGGAGGCGTCCTCCAACGCCATGTTCACTCCCTGACCGAGATATGGCAGCATGGAGTGGCACGCATCTCCAAGAAGCGTGACCCGTCCTTGCGACCAACCGGCCAGCGTGGGCCGCACGAACAGGCCCCACTTGTGAAGGCTTTCGACGTTGCTGACGAGCGCGATGATGTCGGGATGCCAGCCCACGAAGTCCTTCAGGCACTCCTCGACAGATCCTTTCTCCGACCAGGATTCCAGAAGCCAGTCGTTGCGATCGACCTGCCCCGAGAACGTCATCAATTCCGTGTTCTGCCAGCGGACCGGATATGCCGTGACATGCGCGGTCGGCCCGATCCATGTCGACACCACGGGCTCGCGCTGATGCGGCTCGAGCCGGTCGACCGGCACAAGACCACGCCAGGCGATGGCGTTGGTGTACTGGCTTTCGATCTGGCCGATCAGCCCGGTTCGGACCTTCGAATGCGAACCGTCGGCGCCGATCAGCGCCCGACCTTCGATCTCGCGGCCGTCCGCGAGCCGAGCCCGAATCCCGTCCCGGCTCTGGCTGAATCCCACAACATGGGCGTTCAGATGGATGGCGTCCGCCTTCAATCGCCGTACGCCGTCGACAAAGATCTTCAACAGGTGCGCGCGCAACAGAAGGTAGGGTTGGTTGCGGGCTGCGTCGGTGCTCCGGTCATACAGGGACCACGTTTCACCGGTGTTCCAGAGCCGGATGGAACGTCGCTCGGCCGCGATGCAATTCTGTTCGACTTGCTCGGCGAGGCCGAGATCGCGAAGTACGCGCACACCGTTCATGGACACCCAAAGGCCGGCGCCAACTTCACGCAACTCGGACGCCTGCTCGAAAACGTCGCAATCGATGCCGCGTCGGAGCAGCGATAACGCCATCGCCAAACCGCCGATGCCGGCGCCCGCGATCAAGACGCTCGTTCTTTTGACCTGATCAATACTCATGATACCTCCAGAAAGTAGCTGCGCCGTCTCGCGCGGTTTCAAGCGGCATCCTGCCGACCCGCAAGGCTCTTCACGGCTTCGAAAATCTTGGTGTAACCGGTGCAGCGGCAAAGATTGCCGTCGAGATAGTGCCGGATTTCCGCGTCTGTCGGATGTGGCGTGGTCTTCAAGAGCGCCGTGACCGCCATGATGAACCCGGGCGTGCAGAAGCCGCACTGCAGGCCGCCATGAAGCACGAACGCCTCCTGGATCGGGGATAATCCGTCCGACGGCGTGACGCCCTCGATTGTGGTGACCTCGCGCCGGTCCACATCGACCGCGAGCGTTGTGCAGCTCGAGATCGGCTCGCCGTCGAGAAGGACCGTGCAAGCGCCGCAAACTTCCATGTCGCAGGAACGTTTCGTTCCCTTCGGGCCCAAACGATCTCGGATGAGGTCGATCAAGAGCATATGGGCCGGCACGTCGACGGCGATCGTCTTGCCGTTCAACGAGAAGGAGATCGCCAATACCTGTGTCATTTCAGCCAGCTCCCGCCGGCGATGACAGCCTCATCGGCATTACGCAGCAGAAGCACGCCTGCAAGGTGACGCTTGTAATCGGCTCCGCCATGCCGATCGGCGTTGACTTCGAGCTGATCCAACGCTGCGGGAAGAGCAGTCTCAATCGCCTGACGGGCCCCTGTTACCGCTACATTTCGGAGGGCAACCTCGACGACCGGCAAAGGCTGTGGCCGCGAACCAAGCGCGCCGACCCGCACGCGGGCGCTCCTGATCGTGCTCCCGTCGGCGTTCAGCGACCAGGCCATCGCGACGTTCACGGAAGGCCTCTCACCATGCTTGAACCGGCGATAGGCTACGGGTCCCGCTGGCTGCGGGAACACGATCACTCTCAGCAGCTCGTCCGGTTCGCGCACCGTTTCCATTTCACTTCGGATGAAATCATCGGCGTGAACTTCACGCGTGCCCCGGGATCCCTCGAGCACCAGCCGTGCGTTGAGGGCGGCGAGCATCGTCGGCGGATCGGCGTGAGGCTCTCCGAAGCAGAGATTGCCGCCGATTGTTCCGACGTTCCGGACCCTGATGTTTGCCACCTCGGCGCAGAGCGATGCGAGCGCCGGCACGTGCTCGCGGATAACGGGATCGCCGCTGATCTTCCTGTGCGTGCAGCGCGCGCCGATCTCGATCTCGTTCATGCCGTTGACGGCAATGCAATCGAGCCCAGGGATACCCTTGATGTCGATGAGGCGGTCTGCACGGATGACGCGCATTTTCAGCGCGAGCAGCAATTCGGTCCCGCCTGCGTAGAACATGCCGTCGCTGGAATCGCCGACGGCACGCACGGCATCGGCAATCGTCGAAGGCCGCTCGAATTGGAAGGGTGACGGCAGCATGATCAGGCCGCACCCAGCATTTCTTTGAGCCGCCTTTCGAACTCTTCGAAGTTCTGATCGACCCGGCGTTTGATGATGCCGAACCCCATGCTCGCGAGCCGGCCCTGCACGTCGACTTTCGCGTCTACGGCAAATGTGGACCCAGAACCGGCCTGCGTGACGGTCACGTCGAGGACAACGGCCAGCCGCGTTCCTGTGATCTTGTCGCGGCCGGTAGCGCGGGTGCGCACGTGAGACGGCTCGGTGATCGATTCAACGATGATGTCAGCCGGCACTTCGAGCTTGAAAGGACCGATCTTCTGCTTGACGGTTGCTTTGTACGCCGCAAGCCGCTGGATTTCCTCAACGCTTTCGCACCCGGGAATGCAGCTCGATATGCGTGGAACGTCGAGCAGCGTGCTCCAAAGCTGCGCCGGGGTCGCCGGCACCGCCATTGACATGTTGAATTCCATGTTCAGTTCCTCTTCTGGAGTGCGCGCCACACTTTTTCGGGTGTCATTGGCAGATCGGTTATTCGGATGCCGTAGGCGGCGAATAGCGCGTTGGCGATCGCCGGTGCGACCGGCAGGATCGCTCCCTCGCCCATTCCTTTGGCGCCGCCAGGCCCGGGGCCGTCGCCGTTTTCGACAAGTATCGTGTCGAACGAGGGCGGCACGTCGGTGATCCGCGGTATCGAATAATCGATCGGCGTCGCGTTGACGGGTTGCCCGTCCTCGAACTCGAGCGCCTCGTGAAGCGCGTGACCGAGCCCCATCACAGCAGCGCCCTCATCCTGCCCCTCCGCAGCGACGCGATTGATCACACGACCGACGTCGGCGGCGCTGGCATACCGAGGCACACGGATCTCGCCGGTTTCCTCATCGACCACGATCTCTGCGAGAGCCGCGGATGTCTCCCAGAACAGAGGTGACTCCGCCAGGGAGCCTTTCTTCGAACGCGGCGTGATGGCGCCGCGGCCGACGACTTCTCCCGAATCGACACCCAGGCTGCGGTGAAATATCTGATGGAAAGTGAGAACGTCTGGTCCGGTCGAGACACCTCCCTCGACGAGTGACAGGCCGTCGCGGGGAAGCTCCCAGACCTCGGCAACCAGGTCGAGAATCTGATCGGCTGCGTCGAGAGCGGCGCTCTCGACAGAGAGGCCGACGACGACGGTCGAGCGGCTCGCACCGGTACCCCAGTCGTAAGGAGCGACCGCTGTATCCGGGCGCAGGACGGTGACCGCAGACACCTTCTGCTTCAATGTCTGCGCCGCGATTTGGGCCATCGTCGCGTGCGCACCCTGACCAACCTCGATGCTGGAGACCGAAACGAGAATCGACCCATCGATCTTGAGACGCACGATCGCGTTGCTGATCGGCGTATTCGCCGGATCGGTTGCGGCAAGCGCCAATCCATGCGCCTTGCGGTTGGAGGGTTGCGCGTCCGGCGCGAACGACCGCGTCACCCGGCCGATCAACTCGCTCATGTCCATGTCGAGCGCGCGCAGGTCGGGGCGAATGCGCTCGCCACGGGAGGCCAAGTTCAGCATTCGGAACTCGATCGGGTCCATGCCGATTGCCGCCGCCACATTGTCCATGTGCGATTCCTTGGCCCAAACCGCCTGCGGGCCACCGATTGAGCGGAATGCCGCGCCAGGGACGGTGTTCGTGTAAGCCGCACATGCTTCGAGCCGCATGTTCGGCACCACGTATGGCCCCATGATGCGATTCGCCGATTTCGTGGCGACTGCTGAGCCCGTATCTGAATACGCTCCACCGTCGAGCAGAAGCCTGGCGCTCTTCGCGAGGATCCGTCCGTTTGCATCCACCGCGGTTCGAATCGTGATGTCAGCGCCGAGCCTTCGGCAGGTGAGCATCGATTCGGCCATGGATTGAGCGACACGAACTGGGCGCCGCACCTTCCAGGATGCGGCGGCGACCAATGGCTCGATCTTGACGGATGCCTTGCCGCCGAATCCCCCGCCCACGAACGGGACGATCACGCGAACTTTGGCCAGCGCCAGGCCAAACAGCCTGGACAGGACCTTCTGAACCGCGGTCGGCGTCTGCGCACCTGCCCAGACCGTCAGGGAGTCTCCCTGGAAGTCGGCGATGACCGCATGCGGCTCCATCGCGAAATGCGAAATTGCCGGAAAAGTGAAGTGGTCTTCGTGAACGTACGCCGCGACCGCTTCCGCGGCGTCAACATCTCCAACGTTGTTCCTGTAAGTGTGGAAGATGTTGCTGCCGGGTGTCGGCCGGGCGCCGCCCTTGAAGTAGAAGTCTTCGAGGTTTTCGTGATGCTCATGGATGAGCGGCGCATCCGCCATCATCGCTTCACGGATGGTCGTTGCATGAGGGAGTTCGTCGTACGTGATGTCGACAAGCTCCGCGGCGGCTTCGGCGATCTCGATCGTCTCAGCGATCACCACGGCGACCGGCTCGCCCACATACCGGACCCGGTCGATTGCCATGATTGGCCGGTCCTTGAGCGCGACTCCCCAGCAACCGAACGAGACGACATCCGCTCCGATGAGCACGTCAACGACGCCGGGCACGGACCTGGCAACGCTCGCGTCAATCGACGAGATGCGAGCGTGAGTAGCCGGCGAACGAACCACAAAGCCGTGCAGCATCCCCGGGATCACGAGGTCGGTAACGTATTCTGCCCGCCCCGTGACCTTCTCGATGAGGTCGGGCCGTATGGCACTCATGCTGTCAGTCACCGACATGCTCGGATCCGGGCGCGAGGTCGCCGCCGATGGTCAAGAAGCCTGCGCGGCTCCTCCTAGGGGGCAATCCTCAACCCCTATCCTAATTATCACTCGTATGCAAGCACTACACTCGTATGCAAGCGATCTTTATTGCACCGGACGGATCACGCTCGCGGTCAGACGGCATGGATTCTTGGGGGCAACGAATGTACACAAATGATCAACTCGGGACTTCCGAGGCCCAGCCATCCAGCTTTGTTCAAGCCGAGCCACGGCCAAGTGCCGCAAGAGGACGAAAATCGTGCAACCGAAAACCAAGACGACTCCGACGGAGAAGCCGAAAGAGGCCGCACAGTCTTACAGGTTGGACGATGCACCAGGATTCCTGTTGCGCGTCGCGCTCCGTACCCACACATCGATCTTTTTCGCGAAAATGATCGAAGAACTGACCCCACCCCAATTCTCGACGCTGGCGAAACTGAGGGAAGTCGGATCATGTTCTCAAAATCACCTGGGACGACTGATCCACTATGATTCAGCAACGATCACCGGCGTCATCAATCGCCTGAAATCGCGCGGGCTGATCAAGAGCTCCAAGGATCCTTTGGATCCACGACGACGGCAGATCGAACTAACAGACAAAGGGAGGCGGACGGCGGACGCTGCCATCGAGACCATTGGCGAAATTTCCGGCGAGACATTTGCCCCGTTGACGAGGGAAGAATTTCGGACTCTGACCGAGATTCTCAAGAAAATCATACGCCGCTGAGCCCCACGGCGCTGAGCCGGCCAACAAGCTGATCCCGTAAACGCTTCAAGCCGCCGCCGAGCAAAAAAATGGCCCGGCACGAGCCGGGCCAAGTCCAGGGAGGAAGCGAAGGATGTGGATCCTTCGCAAACGCCGAACGCGGATCTCGATCGAAGGTAGCCCAACGAACGATCTCAGCGGCAGAACTATCCGGAATGCCGCCCGGCATTTTGTGCTGAAGAAGACGGAATTGCGCTAATTTCCAGCATTTTCGCGTGACAAGGCCGGGATGAGCCACATCGGTCCGCGCCATGCTGGATGAACCGGAGGCCAGTCGGTCGATAGCCGACGACGACCCAATCACAACAATTGATTGAGCCCATCACCGGCCATCTTTCGAATGCCGGCTTCATCGCACGATCGATCGACGCCGTTCCCTGAGCGGCTATCCCGCGCGCCTGCGCAGGGCGCGGACGATTTTTGTCCTGAAGCGCGCGAGATCAAACAGCAATCTGGGTGCCCTCCTGATCGCAATCGCTTTACCCACGATCGCGAGCCGCAGAACGCTGACCAATCTAGCCAGGCCCAATTCCATGAATGCCTGCCGGACATGTGGCTGGTCGGCGATCGAAAGCATATTGTCCGCTACAACGATGGACGATCTGTGCTCGGGTTTCTTCTGCAGAACAAAGTCTCGGCATGCTGCCGCGAACTCCAGCTCCTGAGCGCTCAAGGATATGCTGAAGGCGGTTCGATTATCCTCCGCCATATTCAACTGCCCCCGAACGATCGCACGGCGCGGCCTTCCGTCTCTCGACCTCACAGCCTGCGCGGCCTGGCTTTCGCCTTCCAATCGGCAACACGTACGTGCCGACTTTCTGCGCAATGCGCCTTGATAGCATTGGGGGTCGCAGCATTTTCTGGCGAAAACCCCTGCGGACAACCGTGAAAGCGCGATCGGTGGAGCCGATTGACGCGGGACCGCGGCATTTTCTACCGTCGGGGCGGTGCGCGGTCTGGCGCCCTGAGACGCGTCTTATCGCAGCAGCTTCCTGCGTTGAGCCTTCCGACTGCGTTCCCCATCGCGGAGCCCGGCGATGAGCAGCCGTGATAGTCATCAAGATCCTCGTTCCGGGAAGGGACGAGGCTAACCCGCAGGATGAGATTCTTGCATCCCCGCGTTACTTTTCGGTGACGAGCATTTCCCGGAGCGCTATCGTCACCCGGACTCCGGGCGCGCCCCTAATATCCGCCTCCTGAATTGCGGGAGCCGTAGCCAATAACGAGCGAATTCGATGAGCATGTTATCCACGTCCGAAATGGATCCTGGTTTTGCCAGAATGAATTTGCCCGAGCTTCGGATCAACTACGATCCGATTGATCCGGATCAGTTCGATCGGCCGATCACGTCATTCTGCATCGAAACCAGTGAAGACAACGACGAGCTTCCGCTCCACTCACACAAGAAAGGGCAACTCGTTGTCGCTTCACATGGATCGGTGATGTGTCGTGCCCCCGGCGGACTATGGATCGTTCCGCCGCAGGGTGCCGTGTGGATACCGGCCGGCGTCATGCACAGCAATTGCGTCTCGGACAATGGAAAGGTCTACGTCGTCTTCATCGATCCGCAGGCGAGTACGCTTCCGTGCACGTGCTGCACATTCACGATATCATCGCTCGTCCGTGAACTAATCCATCGGCTCTCCGTCTTTCCTCCCCTGTATCCGGTCGAGGGGCCGACCAGCCGGCTCGGACGCGTGCTGCTCGACGAATTGGTGCAGATGTCCACCGAACAGATGTACTTGCCCATCTCCACCGACAGCCGGCTTCAGCATCTCGCGGCATCGCTGCTCAATGACCCCGGCGATCGCAGCACGATCGACGAACTGGCGACCAGATATGCGATGAGTGTCCGGACCTTCGCCCGCCTGGTCTTGAAGGAAACCGGGATGACGTTTGGACGCTGGCGACAGCGCCTTCACATCCTCGTCGCGCTGCAGAGGCTGTCTGCCGGATCTTCCGTTCAGGCCGTCTCGCTCGATCTGGGCTATGAAACCCCCAGCGCCTTTATAACCATGTTCAAGAAGGCAATGGGCAAGAGCCCGCGCCGCTTCCTTGCCGAGCGATCCAGCTTCGTCGGCCGTGAGCCCTTGGCTTGAAGACCTTCGCCCGGGGAGCCCTGGCCCCAACATCGCAAGCCGGGGCCGCAGCTCGCGGCGTCTCCTATCGCGAGTTGAATGGGACGAGAGGGTATTGGAGCGCAGCTTCGGCGACCGACTGCGGCGCCACCACGCGAGGCTTCCCGTTCTGCCCTTGGAGGATGGTCACGTCGCTGCCCATATTCTGGCCATTGGCGTCGAACTTGATCTTGCCGCTGGACATCAGGATAGGCGTCATGTCCGTTGCTTTAAGCGCGGCGTGGATCGCAGCGGACTCGGAAGAACCGGCGCGGCTTACGGCGTCCGCAACAATCTGAACAGCTTCGAAGGCACACCCTGAATTCCCGTCGACCCAGTCATTTGGATAATCGGACGCAAATCGTTTCAAGATCGCCGCGGCGTCGGGCGCCTTCGGATTGTACCACAGGGTCGAGAGTATCGCGCCGTCACCGTACTTGCCCAACGCGTCATAATACGCCTTGTCCTGCGCGCCATTCGAGTTGGGTGAGAAGATCATTTTGGGATTCCACCCCTGCTTGGTGCATTCCCGAATGATCATGATGGCATCGTTGACACGCGTCACGGAGACCAACGCGTCCGCGCCTGACGCTTTGGCTTTTGCAACCTCGACCGAGAGATCCTTGGCTCTTTCATCGTATGGAATATACTCGGCAATCCTGAGAGGCACTTCGACCTCCTTCCAGGCCTGATCGATGCTCGCCGCGGTCGACTGTCCCATCGTATTGTTGAGGTGCATGACGGCGGCGCTTGTTGGAGCGTCCTTGATCGAGGACAGGATGGACTTCAGCTCCATGAGCGACTTCCTGACGATTGTCAGGGACGTAGGGTAATACCTGAACACCTCGGTGAATCCTTGAGAGGTCACCTGGGTCGCGCTCGCGATGTGAACCACCATAGGCACTTTTGCGGCCTCTGCGGCCTGAAGCGCGGAGATGGTTGCTCCGGAATCCCACGCGCCGATAAGTACCGTGCACCCCTGTCTGATCAGGTTCTCAGCGGCAATCCGTCCGTTTTCCGGCCGGCTTTGCGTGTCCGCATGGATGATTTGCAGCTCTATACCGAACTTCTCCTTTGCGAACTTCGCACCGACATCGATGCCGCGTACGCAAGCCTGCCCCGGAAACGCCAGGACGCCACTGCTCGGATTGATTGCGCCGACGCGGACCTTGGCCGGGGTGGCCGCTCTTGACTGCCACGATGCGAACCCCACGGCGGCGCCAATTCCGCTACCGATCAAGGACCGGCGGGTCAAACCGCTTTCGCTGTGCTTTCTCATGTAGTTCCCCTTTAGTTGGCTGCAAGAATATCGATGCGGTCTGACAGGCGCGCTCAATGAACAGTGAGGCACTATCGCGCCAGGAACGTTCAGTCGCGCGCGGCGCTTCACGAGATGCGCCGCCCGCGTGATTCGGCTCAGGATCTGACTTCCGCCTTGACGAGGTTGTCTTCGCTCTCGTCATAAAGCGTATCGATCAACGATCGATACCTCTCCATGATCTGCTTGCGACGCTTCTTTCGAGTCGGCGTCATCATGCCGTTTTCGGGAGACAGCTCTTCCGGCAATATCCGGAACGCCTTGATTTGCTCGGCCCTGGCGAGCCTGCCATTCGCCTTGCCGATCTCTGCTTCGATCATCCGCACCACGATTTCGGAGTTCGCCAGTTCCGAGTACCGATTGATCCGAAGAGCGTGCGATCTGGCCCAATCCATCGTCGCGGTCGCGTTCACCTCGATCAGCGCGGTGAGGTACTTCTTTCCTTCTCCAAGCACAGCCGCCTCAGAGATAAACGGGCTGCGCCTGAGCTCGTTTTCGATCTGCGTCGGGCTGATGGATTTTCCATTGGAAGTGTTGATGATCTCCTTTTTTCGATCGACCAGCCTGAAGAGGCCGGTCGAATCGACATCCACGATGTCCCCGGTGTAGAGCCAGCCATCGCGCAGAGCGGATTTGGTCTCTTCCGGCTTATTCCAGTAACCGACAAAGAGTCCGGGTCCCCTGACAATCATTTCCCCGTCTTCGAGCACAGCGGTCTCCCAAGCCGGATCCCGCAGAGGTACGCCCACGGTGCCGGCTTCCGGCCATTCCGCCATCTGCACTAGGTTGGCGCCAACCAGCTCTGTCTGTCCGTAACATTCCTTCAGCTGCAATCCCCATAGCTGCCACAGCGACATCAGCTCGGGAGGCATCGCCGCGGACGAGGTGTATGTAACCGTGAGTTCGTCGAACCCGACCTCACAAAGCAGCGGACGGAAAACCTCTCGCTGGCACACGGCAAAGAGGCCGGAAATGAACGGGTCTGGCACGCCTCCGGCCTGACGATCATCAAGGGCCTTGCGGGCGATGGTCATCGCGAGCTGATAGTCCTGCTTCTGCTTCTCGGACCCGGAGTGAACCTTGCTGAGGATCTGGGTAGCATACCGCTGGAAGAACCGCGGCGGAGCCATGAAGTAGGTCGGCTTCACTTCCTTGACCGTTTGAGCGAACTCTGCGCTGTTCTCGCCGAAATACGGCACCAGGCGGATGAGCAGAGGCAGTGTCGTTGCCTGTGCGCGTGCCACCGTGTGTGACATCGGCAGGTGCACGACGACACGGTGGACATCGGAGCGCAACTTCGACGTGAACAGGGTTACGCTGTGCGCGCCGGCGAGCAGCGACAGATGGGTCAGCATCGCTCCCTTCGGAAATCCCGTAGTTCCGGACGTGTACCCGATGCTGGTCAGGTCGCTCGCCTTTGCTTTCGCGACCTGCTCCTGCAGAAAGATGTCGGCGTCAACCGATGTTTCGCTCCAGAAATCATGAAGAGAGACGACGTTCGCCGGCCCGCCTGCCTTTTTCCAAGCGGGATCGAGCACAATGATTTTTTTCAGCTGGTCAGCATGGCCCGATGCAAGGACGGTACCGAGCTGAAGTTCACTCCCGACGAACATAAACGACGTTCCGGAGTCGCCGAGATAATAGCCGACCTCCTCCGCCGATGAGGTGAAGTAGACGCCGACCATGATGCCGCCGGCACAAATGATCGCCATGTCTGCAAGAAGCCATTCCTGGGACACATCCCCCATGATCGCCGCGCGATCGCCGCGTTCGAAACCAGCCTTTTGCAAAGTGGCCGCCAACTTGGCCACCTCGTCCGAATACTGCTTCCAGGTCGTGGCGATCCACTCACCGCGACGTTTCTGCTTGAAAGCGGTCTCGTCGGAAAGCTCCACCCTCCGCCGGCTCAGGAGCTGCGGAATGGTCACGTCGGCGAGTTGGGCGCCCGACGCAAAACTCTCGGCGCTCACCTCAACGCTCCGCGAAGCGCTTGCGCTTTTCAGCGAAGGCGGCAACGGCATCGCGCCGGTCGGGCGCGGCAAAGGTGATCGTCTCGAGGGCGGTCGAGGTGTCAAGGAGCAGATGCGCGTACTGCTTGATGATCTTGTTCACGCAATACTTGGTCCAGATGATTGATTCTCTTGGGCCGCTCGCGAGCATCTCCGCGTACTCGATTGCAGCATCCTTGACGTCCCTGTTCGAAATCACCTCGTTGATCATGCCGATGGACGCGGCCTTTTCCGCGGAGATGAAGTCACCGGTCATCAGGTAGTGCTTCGCACGGACGGGTCCCATCAACAGGGGCCACATCACCGCGCCGCCATCGCCCGCGACCACACCTGCGGTAACATGCGTGTCGGCAAATCTCGCGGCCGGACTCGCGAATATGACATCGCAGAACAAGGCGAGAGTTGCCCCGAGACCAACCGCGACGCCGTTGACCGCAGCGATGATGGGCGCCTCGACTTCCAGCATGTTCCGGATCAGATGGCGTCCGCCCCGGGTCGGCGACGGGATTGGACTCTTGTCCAGCGTTTTCTGATCGCCGCCCGAACAGAACCCCCGTCCCGCCCCCGTCAGAACGATCGCGCGGACCGCCTTGTCCTCGTCCAGCTCGACGAAGACCCGCTCGAGCTCGCTGTGCATATCCCAATTGATCGCATTGAGGATCTCCGGCCGGTTCATCGTGACGATGGCGACACCGCTCGGCCGCTTCTCGACGATCAGATATTTGTAGTTCTGCTTCGACATGGCTATCTTCCGTTTGTTCCGGTTGGCTTACTTTTGCGGTCGCATGGCGCGGATCTGTGCGAGAATATCTTCCGTAGGCCGGACGACATTGTTTCTGTCGTTGAAGTGGGGGATCACATAGCGGCCACACATGTCGATCGCTTCCATGATTTTCTCGTGATTGACGGAGTCGAGATGGAGAAGCACCTCGTCGACGCCCATTGCCTGGAACTTCTCGATCTGACGAATGACAGTGTCCGGGCTTCCGCAGACCGTTGTAGCGGAGTGGTTGAGCAAGTAGTCCCAGTCCTTTCCCGCTCGCTCCATGGCTGGCACGCTCTCGCTCATATACGCATAGTCGTCGGCAAGCTTCGCGAGACGGGGATAGGCGTCCGTTGAAATCCTCGCATAGTGCATGAGGGGCTCGGCGTAATCGTCCTTCGCTTTCTGATCGGTTGACCCGATGCCGAAGAAAAGCGGAATGCCGATGCGCGGCCGATCGAGCGGACCTTGTTCGTCACGCTTCCAGCCGCGACGGTAAGTGTTCAGAAGTTTTTCCTGGACCTCCCATCCCTGGTAGATGCAGTTGCTCATGACGGCGAGGCCTTCGGATCCGGCCCAGCTGTGGCTCCGCTCGCTGGTCGCAGCGATGCCGATCACCGGATGCGGCTTCTGTATCGGCTTCGGCACCAGCATCCGCGGCGGGATCTGATAGTACTTGCCCTCGAAGGTGAAGATATCTTCGCGCATCGATTTCTTCAGGAGCGCGATACCTTCCTCCATCTGAGCGAGAGTTTCGCCCGGATCAACGTTGAAGGCGCGCATGGCGATGGTCGTGTTGGCCCGGCCGGCGTAGAATTCCATGCGGCCATGCGACAGGATGTCAGTTACTGCCAATCGCTCTGCCGATCGCAAGGCATGATTGATCTTCTGGGGCATCAACGTCACCGCTGACCTCAGCTTCACGCGCGACGTAACGGCTGCAAGGTACCCGTAGACGACCTCCGGCGCAGAGCTCGAGATACCGCCGAGTGCAACGTGTTGCTCGGAAAGCGCGACGCAGTCGAATCCGACCTTTTCCGCCAGACGCACCTCGTCCACCAGTTCATGGAGTCGGCGGGCATAGCTCTGCCCGACCTGGGTTTCTTGCTCCGACCAAAACCCGAACGTAAGTGCCATCTTCTGGATCCTCATGGAGTGTCAAGATGGCGAAGCATTTCATGGGCGCGGCAACATTTTTGTTCGAATGCGCCCCGCGGTTAGATGACTTTCCAAATTTTGTGCTGTGAGCAGTCGCCGCCTGTCCCTTTCGCAGCCAACGTCGCTGAACGCGGCGCGACCATCGCTCTCGGCGTTCATCGGCGGAGGAGCACGAGAGATTCAGACGGCATTGCTTCGGCTTCCAAACGAGACAGCCAGAAGATCTGCTATCGCCGCGAGACATCGCTCGCCGATCCGGGCCGTCGAGCCGAACGGGTTGCCGATGATGCCGTTGGCGGTGACGGACTTGATGCCGTTTCTCCACATTGCCTGAAGCTGCTCCTCGGATAGCGCACCGAGATGCCCGACCTCGAACCGATCGAGCCGAACGCTATCGGGGCGGAGCAACATCATGAGCGACGTCTCCGCGATATCGGCATGTCCTCCAACCGCATTCGGGTCACCACCCGCTTGCTCGACGGCGCTTCGCCATCTCTCGATCCAGGCGACTGCATCGCAGTACGCGTCGATCTCGACGTCTGCCGGAACGGCACGTCTCAGCCGGGGAAGCATGTCCCGGAGCGCGGGGAAATTCCCGATGTGCCCCGAGAACAGCAGAATGCGCCTGAAGCCGTGCCTCGCAAGACTTGTGCAATAATCCAGGCAGATCGATTCGAACGTCTCCTGGCGAATGGAGATCGTCCCCGGGAAGACCAGATGGTGTGCTGAACAGCCGACCTTGATGGTGGGCGCGATCAGGGTGCGTCCCAGATGCCGCGCCAGCCTCGCCGCGATGGCGTCTGCATGATCCGCATCCATGCAGAGCGGAAGGTGCGGTCCATGTTGCTCCACAGCTCCGCAGGGTATCAGGACGGTCGATGCCCCCGCAGCAAGGGCGGCCGATACCTGTTCGAAGCTCATCAGTTCAAGACGGAGCTCGTCAGGCAATGCCGGTGCGGTCATTCAGGCTTTCCTTGGCTGTTTCGACAGGAAGCGCGAACGCGCCTGTGCCGAACTATCGTCGACCAGATAGGCCGCGAGATCCTCGATCGTCACCGCTTCGAGCGCAGCATCGTCCATTTGGCCCGTCAGGTTCAGCGAACGCTTGATCGCCGCAAACAGCTTGCGCTCCTTTCCACGAAGATACCTGCATACCTCCCCGGCCCTCACCATCACTTCCGCGGTGCTTGCGATCTCGTTGATCGCCCCAATTTGGCGTGCCCTTTGGGCGTCGGTCAAGTCGCCCCAGTAGAGCAATGCCTGCGCCTCACGAAGCCCAAGCTTCTGAACTGCCTTCCGGATTCCCTTGGCTGCAGGCAACAGGCCGTGGTTGATTTCCGGGAACCCGACCTTGCATTCATGGTTCGCTACGACGTAGTCGGCGTGAAGAAGAAACTCCAAGGCCCCGCCGACGGCGTATCCACGCACGGCACACACGAAGGGCCCGGGGTATCTCTCCATCTCGCAAAGAAGCGCATGGAAGCTCCTCATCCGAGGCCGTGATATTTCGATGCCGCCGACCTCCTTTATGTCTCCGCCCGCACTGAAGAAGCGCTCGCCCTGGCCGGTCAGGACAATGCCCGGCGGCGACACCTCGCGAGACAATGCGCGAAACCTGTCCAGCAGCTGGCCAACAAGGGCGTTATTCAATGCGTTTGCCGGCGGCCTGTTCATGGTCATGGTGACCACATCGCAGTCGCGTTCGATCAGAAGGGCGTCATCGGGTTCCATAGAAACAGCCTAAGCGAGGCCTTATGGAATTGATTGCGGTACACCCTCTCCCCGACGCCGCTGCTCGACACAAATGGTCGTGCCCGGGCTATTTCGCGGCATCTTCTGCCGCGATCGCTCGGCCGCCTTTTCGGATGACGGGCTAGTCCCGCCATTCAGGACCGTTACAATCCAAGATAAGCGCGCTGAACCTCGGGATTGTCCAGCAACTCGTCGCTGGATCCGTGGAGCACGATTGAGCCGTTCTCCAGAACGTAGCCGCGATTGGCCAACGCAAGCGATTTCGCCACATTCTGCTCTACCAGCAAGACCGTGGCTCCCTGCTCGTGCAGGGACTTCACCACACGAAACATGACGTCCGTCAGCGCGGGCGACAACCCGATGGAAGGCTCGTCAAACATGACGACCTCGGGCTTCGACATGATTGCACGGCCGATAGCCAGCATCTGCTGCTCGCCGCCCGATAGCGTACCGGCCAATTGCCCCCGGCGCTCACGAAGCTTCTCAAACAATTGATAAACGAAGTCGAGCGTTTCGGCCTGCCCGGCCTTCGCGCGCTTCAGCGTCCCTCCGAGCAGCAGGTTTTCTTCCACAGAAAGACTTCCGAAAATCTGCCGACCTTCCGCGACCTGGGCAATGCCGCGCTCGCAGATCTCCCATGGCGGCATCCCGGTGATATCAACACCGTTCATCTTGATGACACCGCTCGAGGATCGAACGATGCCCGAGATTGATCTGATGAGTGAGGTCTTCCCTGCGCCGTTCGCGCCAACGACGCAGATCAATTCGCCTTTGTGGATCTGCAGGGAGACGCCGTTCAAAGCGCAGGATCCATCGTACGCGACACAAAGTCCATCGATCGTCAGAAGCGCACCACTAAACATGGAAGCCTGCCCCCAGGTAGCTCTCGAGGACTTTCGGATCTGCAACCACCTCTCCGGGAGGTCCCTCTGCGATCTTGGCGCCGTGATGCAGCACCACCACACGCGAGGCCACTTCCATCACGATGCGCATCACGTGCTCGACAAGGAGGATCGTCAATCCACCTTCGGCAAGCTTCTGCAGTACGCCTACGATACCCGCAGCTTCAGTCGGTCTCAGACCCGCCATAACCTCGTCCAGCAACAGCAATTTGGGCCGCGTCGACAGCGCCTTGGCCGTTTCCAGCATTTTCCGGTCCGGTAGCGTTAATTGATCCGTCCTCGCGTGGGCCTTGGCGGCCAGACCAACGCTTTCAAGAGACTCGTACGCCTTCGATCTGGCCTCGCTTACGTTTCTGGTCCAGCTGAAGGCTCCGATCATGGCATTCTCAAGCACCGACATCTCACGCATCGGCCGCACGATCTGAAATGTTCGCGCGATGCCCATCCTGCAAACAGTCTCGGGTGGCGAATTGTCGATTTGGCGGCCTTCGAACAGCACCCGGCCGCTGGTCGGCTTCAGGGCACCAGCGACCAGGTTGAAGCATGTCGTCTTTCCCGCTCCATTCGGTCCAATCAGCGCTGTGATCCGCCCGGCTCGAAGTGAGAAGCTTACATCCTTCACCGCGACCAAGCCTCCGAACGATCGGGACAGGTTCTCGACCTCGAGCAGAGTTGTCATTCTTCGACCTTTCGGGAATGCCACAGCCATGCCGTGGGTGGCGCCTGGATAGCTTTGCAAAGGCGCACAATCGCCGGCCAGATGCCGTCTGGCAGGAACCAGACGACCGAGATCAGGACAACACCGTAGGTAATATTGTTCAGTCCCGGGATCCGAAGACTGTCGCCGAGCGCGCTCATCAAGTGATTGAGCGGAATCGCGGCGAGCGACCCGACCAGCGGACCGAACGTAGTCCCCAGCCCCCCGACCACGGGACCTATCAGGACGTCTACTGATAGCCCCATCCCCATGATCGAGTCCGGGAAAATCGACCCTTGCACGAGCGCCAGAACGCCACCGCCCGCGGCGGCCATTGCAGCCGATAGCGAGATGACGAGAATCTTGTGCTGGAAGGTCCGGACGCCGAGCGCGCGTGCGGCCGATTCGTCGTCGCGCATCGCCCGCCATACGTATCCGAGGTAAGATCGTGAAATAAATTCGGTTCCGATTATTCCCAGCGCCGCCAGTGCAAGCGCGACGAAGTAGTAAAAGCGGGCATCGCCGCGAAGCATTGAGATCTCAATCCCGCCGCTTGGCGCAGGAAAGAACAATCCCTGCATTGCGCCCACGAACTCCCAGCCACTGAACATGATCCTGGCGAACTCGGCGGCGGCAATCGTAAGCAGCGCGAAATAGATACCGCGAACCTCGAACCGGAAGCTCAACCAGGCGATCGACGCGCCAACGGATCCGGCGAGGATCATTCCGGTCAAGAGCCCGACCCATGGCGAAATGCCGTACCTTACGTAGAGGACACCGACAGAATAGGCTCCCAGCCCGACAAAAAGGGCGTGACCGATCGATAGCTGCCCGCCGATGCCAAGCATCAAGTTCCAGGACTGTCCGAGGAAGGTGAACAACAATACGATCGTCATCAGCGAGATGACGTACGGGTTTGCCAGCAACCCGACTAATCCCAGGACAGCGAAGACCGTTATCCCGGCAAGCCACCGCGTCCTTTCCACCCCACGGTCAAATTTCTTTTGCACCAAAAAACCCCCTCGGACGGAAAACCAGGATGATAATCAGGAGCGCGTAAGGAAGCGCCGTCTTCATCGAAGGCGTGAACATCAACGCCGCGATTGCCTCTGCGACGCCGATCACCAGACCTCCGAGGAGTGCTCCGCCGAAGCTGCCGAGCCCGCCCACGATGACCGTCACGAAAGCAAGGAGAGTAAAATCGACGGCGAGATATGGTTGAGCGTCGAACAGGGGAGATATCAGGGCGCCGGCGACCCCTGCGCAAGCTGCCCCGATGCCAAAGGTCACCGCATAGATTCGTGGAATGTTCAGTCCAACGATGAGACCGCCCAAACGGTTGTCAGCCGCCGCCCGCAGCGAGCGGCCGAACGGGGAGAACTTCAGATACGCTCCAAGCAGAGCTATAAGCAGCCCGGCGGTCGCTGCCGCCTGCACTCTCGCCAGGTCGAGCGTCACAAGGCCGAGGGATACGGTCTGAAACGACAGCTGCGAGGCAGTTGGACGCGGATCCGGCCCGAACGCGACCAAAAGGGTTCCGCTAAAGAGCAACGACAGGCCGATGAAAACAATGAACTGATAGTGATGCGGCCGGTTCACGAACCGCTTCACGATCAGCGCTTCCAGCAGATATCCGAAGGCGAACATCACGACCGCAGCGATAGCTGCCGCCACGATGATTGGGACGTTCCACAGCCGAACCGTCCAGTAGCCGATGTAGACACCGAACACGACCATCTCGCCGTGCGCAAAATTTACGACGCGCATGACGCCGAATATGATGGTCAGGCCCAACGCGACGAGGCCGTAAACGAGACCGAGCAGAATGCCGCTCGCAAGAACATTGAGCCAGAGCGAGAGCATCAGCAATCACTGACTGGCGCGAGCGAATGCCGGGTATTGGACACCGCAACACTCAGGCACGCCGCTAGCCGCGGCCGGCCGCGCTCGGGCGGGATCGAGACCACGCCGGCGTTGAATTCCCACCTGAGCTGGTCAGCGAACATGGTCCCCCGCATTGGTATTTCTCCTGCGTTTGTGACAGATATCCTCTTGGCCGCCAGACGCTATGACCTGAGCCTTTGCTTCGCATTCTCGGTCGGTGTCCGGGCGCTATTCTCACTGAGTGCGACACTCATTCGGCAGCCCATGCGCGGGACCTTCTAACGCTTCGGTACGGTGAACTCGCCGTTTACGTAGACAAGCGGCTCGCGATCGATGTTGGTTGTTTGGGCAACAACTTCGCCGACGAAGATCGTATGGCTGCCGGCATCGTACGAACCGGAGACGCGACAGTCGAAGCTGCAAATTGCCTCGATGAGGCTCGGCGCGCCTGTCGTGAGTTGACGCCACAAACCGTCAGCAAAGCGTATGTCGCCCTTGCTTCCGTCCTGCCCGGCAAACTTCTTTGCGAGCTCAGCGTGATCCGCCGTTAGAATGTTCCAGCAAAATGATCCGCTCTGCTTTATTGTCTCGTGGCCACCGGCGGACTTGTTGACGCAAACGAGCACGCTCGATGGTTCGGTTGACAATGAGCACCCAGCCGTCAACGTCAAACCGTGCCTGCCCGGTCGCACACCCGTCGTCACGATAGATACCGCGCCGGGCACGTGGCGCATTGCGCTCCGGAATTCCGCACTGCTGAACACCGGGGATGGTTGGTTTGGCATCGGTGACACTCGGAAGTTCATGGTGATAGTTTCCCGCAAATGCTCGAACCGAGTTGTCCGGAGCCGGCTAGCCGCCCTGCTTGTTCGATACCTGAAAGAGCTGGATCGTGTTGTTTTGCGGATCCTTCAAGCAAGCCACACGGCCATGCGCCCCCATGTCCCGCACTTCGCCGAAAATCTCGGCTCCCAGGGCGCGGGCCCGATCGAGTGTCAGCTCCAGATCATCCACTTCAAATACGACGACCGCGTTCCGAGCCCCTTCGGAGGCCGACTCTCCGGGGCCTGCGATGCAGAAGGCGGCCTTCTCTCCGGCGAATTGAATCCATTTGGCGCCGTCGGCGAAGCGGATCGCCAGTCCAAGCGCTTCATAGAAGCGGGCTAACGCTTCAGGTTCCTGGGCGGTAAGATAGATGTGCTTGAGCTTCATCGCTTGCTTTCAATTCCGAGCGCATCCTCAATCCGTGACCTCCGGCCACGCTTGTCTGATGATCCTTGCGCCGCGCGGTCGGCATTAATGTTCGAAGTTTTCCCCCCGCGCATCGCCCATCAGCATATTATGCTGCAGGCTATCGGGGCCGGCTTATTTAATTTCCAGTGCATGCGACGACGAGAGACGATTCATGGCGTCATTCGAAACCCTGCCGCCTTTCGGCAGAGCGTTCGGGCGCGTATCATCGCTTGCGCCGATTGCGATTCCTGGCGCTCTCCTTTGATCATCCATGTCAACCCGCCGCTGGTGAGCGCTTGCGCAGCTCGCGAGTTATCCGACGACCGAATTTTCCGCCATTAAACCCTGCCGGCGCATTCGCGCATCTGCGAACAAGCTCGATTCTTGAGCCGTCGCATGTCGCATGAACAAGGCTTTCAGGATGCTCGCTCTCTCGTGTCGTGGAACTACGCTTCGCGTTGATGTGGCGCCGACTGAAAGCCAGATGCAGGCGCAAAATCGGTCAACCTTGATCGCCCGCAGCCCGTTGCATATGGGGGGTCGCCCTTTTTCCCGCCTTGGGTTAGCCGACATCTCCTCGCGGTAGAATGCGAAGATCGCGAACCCTATTGTCAGGCGAACTCCAGGATCAGCGCATCGACCGCGAGCGTAGCGCCGGCGGCGGCGTGGATCTTCTTCACCGTGCCGTCACGCTCGGCGCGCAGCACGTTCTGCATCTTCATGGCTTCCACGACCGCGAGCGTCTCGCCGGCCTTGACTTCCTGGCCTTCGGTCACCGCGATCGACACCACGAGACCCGGCATCGGGCACAGCAGCTTCTTGCCGGTGTCGGCGGCCGAGACAACCGGCATCAGCCGAGCCGACGTCGCCTCGGTCTCGGTGAAGACATAGACCGGCACCTCAAAACCCTGATGCGCGAGACGGAAGCCGTTGTTGATCGCCCGCACCTGCACGGCGACGAAGTTGCCGTCAATGGTGCCCTGCCACACCGGCTCGCCCGGCACCCAGCCCGACACCAGATTGTGCGGATTGCCGGGCAGCCCGTCGGCGCCGATGAAGCGCACCGTGATGGCGTCAGCCTCGCGCGCCACATCCAGCGCGATCTCGGCGCGATCGAGCCACACCGCGCGACGGCGCTCGCGCTGCACCACGCGGCCGCCCATCTGGCCGGAAATCTGCCGCTTGCGCTCGCCGAGCACGTGATCGATGGCCGCCCCCACTGCCGCGAGCCGCCGCGCGATCTCGCCTTCAGGCGCACGCGCGGAAAATCCCTTGGGGAATTCCTCGGCGATGAAGCCGGTCGAGAGCCGGCCCTCGCGCCAGCGCGGATGGTTCATCAACGCCGACAGGAACGGAATGTTGTGCCTGATGCCGTCGACATAGAAGGCGTCGAGCGCAGTCGCCTGCGCCTCGATAGCAGCCGCACGCGACGGCGCGTGGGTGACGAGCTTGGCGATCATCGGATCGTAATGGATCGAGATCTCGCCGCCCTCCCGCACGCCGGTGTCGTTGCGGATGGTGATGCCGTCATGGCTGGCCTCGGCCGGCGGACGATACTTCACCAGGCGCCCGATCGAGGGCAGGAAGTTGCGGAACGGATCCTCGGCATAGACGCGGGATTCCACCGCCCAGCCGGTCAAGGTGACGTCCTTCTGCGCGAGGCTGAGTTTCTCGCCGGCCGCGACGCGGATCATCTGCTCGACGAGGTCGATGCCGGTGATCAGCTCGGTGACGGGATGCTCGACCTGCAGTCGGGTGTTCATCTCCAGGAAGTAGAAGCTCTTGTCCTGGCCGGCGACGAACTCCACGGTGCCAGCCGAGTCGTAGTTCACGGCCTTCGCCAGTGCGACCGCCTGCTCGCCCATCTTGCGGCGGGTCTGCTCGTCGAGCAGTGGCGACGGCGCCTCCTCGATGACCTTCTGGTTGCGGCGCTGGATCGAGCACTCGCGCTCGCCGAGATAGATCACGTTGCCATGCTTGTCGCCGAGGACCTGGATCTCGATGTGCCGGGGATCGACGATGAACTTCTCGATGAAGACGCGGTCGTCACCGAATGAGGACTTCGCCTCGGCCTTGGCGAGGTTGAAGCCTTCGGCGACCTCTCCCTTCGAATGCGCGATGCGCATGCCCTTGCCGCCGCCGCCGGCGGAGGCCTTGATCATCACGGGGTAACCGATCTCGTCGGCGATCTGGACCGCATGCTTGTCGTCCTCGATGACGCCGAGATGGCCCGGCACGGTCGAGACCTTCGCCTTCGCAGCCGCCTTCTTGGATTCGATCTTGTCGCCCATCGCGGCGATGGCGCCGGGGTTCGGGCCGATGAAGACGATGCCGGCGGCTTCCAGGGCGCGCGGAAACGCCTCGCGCTCGGACAGGAAGCCGTAGCCGGGATGCACCGCCTGCGCGCCGGTCTTGCGGCAGGCCTCGACGATCTTGTCGATCAGAAGATAGCTCTCGGCCGCGGCGGGCGGGCCGATCAACACGGCCTCGTCGGCCATCTCGACATGCAATGCGTCGCGGTCGGCTTCGGAGTAGACGGCGACCGTCTCAATCCCCATACGGCGCGCAGTCTTGATGACCCGGCAGGCGATCTCGCCGCGGTTGGCGATCAGGATTTTCTTGAACATGGTCACAGAGGCAGGTTGTCGTGTTTCTTCACGGGGATCTCGACCTTCTTGTCCCTGAGCATCGCCAGTGCGCGCGCAATCCGACGCCGTGTCGAATGCGGCATGATAACGTCGTCGATGTAGCCGCGCTCGGCAGCGATGAAGGGCGACAGGAAGCGGTCTTCGTATTCCTTGGTTCGCGCCGCGATCTTGTCGGGGTCGCCGATGTCGCTGCGGAAGATGATCTCCACCGCGCCCTTGGCGCCCATCACGGCGATCTGGGCGGTCGGCCAGGCGTAGTTCATGTCGGCGCCGATTTCCTTCGACGCCATCACGTCGAACGCGCCGCCATAGGCCTTGCGGGTGATGATGGTGACGAGCGGCACCGTGCACTGCGAATAGGCGAACAGCAGTTTCGCGCCGTGCTTGATCAGCCCGCCATATTCCTGCGCGGTGCCCGGCAGGAAGCCCGGCACGTCGACGAAGGTGACGATCGGGATGTTGAAGGCATCGCAGAACCGCACGAAGCGCGCGGCCTTGCGCGAGGCGTCGCTGTCGAGCACGCCCGCCAGCACCATCGGCTGGTTGGCGACGAAGCCCGCGG
>NZ_JACMYO010000086.1 GCF_020889685.1 Bradyrhizobium oropedii | reverse complement strand
AACCACGAATGCCGATTGTGTTGCAACGCTGGAGCGACAGCCTACTTCAACCACGATGCCCTGTGGTTATGGGTCCCTGCTCCCGTGCGCAATTGCGCACTAGGCAGGGACGACAGCGAGTATGTGGCGCCGGCTCAGCCATCGGCCAGACGGCCGAGCAGATCATAGAGCTGCTTCCTCTCGTTCGCCTTGAGCGGCGCCAGCGTCGTCGCGGTGCATGCGATCTCGATCGGGATCAACTGCTCGACCAGGGCTGTGCCGGCCGCGGTCAGGTCGATCAGGATCAGCCGCTTGTCGGTCGGGTCGCGCCGGGTCGCAACCAGCCGCCGCTTCTTCAGCCGCAGCACGACGTCGCGGATGTTGGCGGGCTCCATCGCCACCAGCCGGCCGAGCAGGTTCTGCGACAGCGCCCCGCGCTCGTAGAGCCGGGCCAGCGTGGCATATTGCGGGGCCGTCAGGTCGTAGGACCCGATCCGGTCGACCAGGTTGGACGAGGCGCGCTGATAGGCCCGCCGCAGCAGGAACCCGACCTGGTCCTCCAGCCTGTAGTCCGACGCGAGGCGCCCGGCTGGCGCCGGCGCCTTAGTCGACGTTCTCGGCATCGCGGTACATCACCTTGTGGCGCGTGGTCGAAACCCATTCGTCGATCTGGGCTTCCGTCATGAAGTGCGAGGCGTCGAACCTGTTACAGTTGCTGATGTCGGCGAGGCTCTTCTTCCAGCGCTTGTACGGCGTTTTCGCCGGCGGACCGAAGCACATGATGTCGAGCACGGACAATTCCTCGGGGATGCCGAGCAGCGGCTTCATCGCCTGCTGGGCCTTCTCCTGCCCGATTGCGGTCACCCACCAGACGTTATAGCCCAGCGCAGCCGCCGCAAGATGCGCCGACATCGTCGCCGCCGCGACGCTCTGCAACAGGATACGCTCGGCATTCTGCTTGTACATCTTGTCGAGCTCGGAGCGGTCATTGAGCACGGGAAAGGCCTTGACCCAACGGAAGTCGCTGGCGACGACGATGAAGCCGGGGGCCGACGCGAGGCCGCGATAATCGGGTGTCGGAAACTTCATCTTGAGCCGGGCGCGCGCGACCTGCTCCTCGCGGAAATACTCGGTGATCCGGTTCTTGAGGTCCTGATCGGTGACGGCAATGAAATGCCAGGGCTGCGCATTGGCGCCCGACGGCGCGTGGCGCGCCGCCTCCAGGATCATGTCGTAATGCTCCAACGGCATCGCATAGCTGGAGTCGAATGCCCGGGTCGTCAGCCGGTTCTTCACGACGTCCATCAGCGCGTCATATCGCGTGCGGTCGGTGTAATCCTGCGCTGCCACAGCTTCCGCCATTGAGGCCTCCCGATATTGTTATGATCATAACGATATCGACAATGCGCAAAAGGTCAATGCCCGACTGCGATGTCTGGCCATCATCTTGGCGCGTGGAACCGCGCGCGCCTGGTAGACGCGTGGGTTCGACTAGCTCCGCACGATTTAAGCTTCAGCCTACCCGATCGAGCGTCAGCCGCATGCCGTCATAGGCCGGGATCACGCCGGCCGGCAGGCTCTGCCGCAGCACCTCGTAGTCGAGGTCGGAGTGCATGTTGGTGATGACCGCACGCTTCGGCTTGAAGCGTTCGATCCATGACAGCGCATCGGCGACGCTGAAATGGCTGGGATGCGGCGCATAGCGCAAGCCGTCGACGATCCAGAGATCGAGGCCCTCAAGCGCCGGCCAACTCTCCTTGGGAATGTCGTGCAGATCGGGCGTGTAGGCGGCGTCGCCGATGCGGTAGCCGAGCGCGGGAATCCGGCCATGCAGCACCAGGAAGGCCTCGAGCTTCAGCGGACCGCCCTTCCCTGTGACGGTGTGGCTCTCGCCCGCCTCGATCGAATGCCGGGTCAGGATCGGCGGATAGTCGCTGCCCTCCGGCGAAATGAAGCAATAGGAGAACCGCGCCATGATGTCCTTGGCGGTCGACTGGTTGAAGTAGACCGGGATGCGACGGCGCTGGTGCAGCACGACGGAACGCAGATCGTCGATCCCGTGAGTCTGATCGGCATGCTCATGGGTCAGGAACACCGCGTCGATATGCTCGACATTGCCGTCGATCAGCTGCTCACGCAGGTCGGGCGCCGTATCGATCACGACCCGCGTGGTGCCGTGCTCCATGGTGCGCTCGGCCATGATCGAGCAGCGGCGGCGACGGTTTTTGGGATTGTTCGGATCGCAGGCGCCCCAGCCGAGCGCCGGGCGCGGCACGCCGGCGGATGAGCCGCAGCCCAGGATGGTCAGTGTCAGCGTCATGCAGCAACCTTCGGCGCCGGCACCTTGGAGAACAGCCGGAAGAAGTTTTCGGTGGTCTGCCGCGAGATCTCCTCCAGCGAGACGCCGCGGGTTTCGGCGAGCACCTTGGCGACCTCGACGACGTAGGACGGCTCGTTGCGCTTGCCGCGGAATTTGCCGGGCGCAAGATACGGCGCATCGGTCTCGACCATGATGCGGTCGGCCGGCAGCTCGGCGGCCAACGCGCGCAGCGCTTCGGACTTCTTGAAAGTCAGGATGCCCGTGAACGAGATCGACAGCCCGAGCGCGATTGCCTTCATCGCGAGCTCGCGTCCGCCGGTGTAGCAGTGCAGGACCGCCTTGAACGGGCCCTTCGCGACCTCGTCCTCCAGGATGCGGCCGCAATCCTCGTCGGCCTCCCTGGTATGGATGACGAGCGGCAAGCCGGTTTCGCGGGCAGCCGCGATGTGCGCGCGAAAGCCGCGCTCCTGCGCTTCGCGCGAACCATGCTCATAGAAGTAGTCGAGCCCGGCCTCGCCGAGCGCCACGACCTTCGGATGCCTGGTCAGCTCGATCAATTCGCTGGCCGTGATGCCGTCCTCTTCGTCGGCATGATGCGGATGGGTGCCGACCGAACAATAGACGTCCGGAAAGCGCTCCGTGATCGCAAGCAGGCCGCCGAGTCGCCTTACGCGGGTCGAGATCGTGACCATGCGGCCGATACCGGCCGCTTCGGCGCGTCCGACGATCCCGTCGAGCTCGTCGGCGAAGTCAGGAAAATCCAGATGGCAGTGACTGTCGACCAGCATGAATTTCGAACCGCTCATTCGGTCTTCGGTTCCACGTAACGTGGAAACACGCCAACCGGCGCCGGCAGAACCGTGCCCGGCTTGATCCGCTCCGCGATCGCCGTGAAGTTGCGGGCATCCGCTGATATGCCGAGGCTGTCGAGCATCTTGCCACAGGACTCGGGCATCACGGCCTGCGCCATGATCGCGATCTGCCGCACGACTTCGGCGGTGACATAGAGCACCGTCTTCTGGCGCGCCGGATCGGTCTTGGCCAAGGCCCACGGCGCCTCGCCCGCGAAATAACGGTTGGCTTCGGCGACGACGGCCCAAACCGTGTTGAGCCATTGATGGATCTGCTGCGTGGCCATCGCGGTCCGCGACGTCTCGAGCATGGCGTCGGCCTGCGCCAGGATCGCCTTGTCGTTGTCGCTGAACTCGCCGGGCTCCGGCAGCACGCCGCCAAGTTGCTTGGCGATCATCGACAGCGAGCGCTGCGCCAGATTACCGAAATCATTGGCGAGGTCGGCATTGATGCGCGCGACGATGGCCTCGTGGTTGTAGTTGCCGTCCTGCCCGAACGGCACCTCGCGCAGGAAGAAGTAGCGCACCTGGTCGACGCCATACTGGTTGGCCAGATTGAAGGGATCGACCACGTTGCCGACCGACTTCGACATCTTCTCGCCCCTGTTGAACAGGAAGCCGTGGGCATAGACCCGCCTCTGCAAGGGGATGCCGGCCGACATCAGGAAGGCCGGCCAGTACACCGCGTGAAAGCGGATGATGTCCTTGCCGATGATGTGCACGTCGGCCGGCCAGTAGCGCCAGCGCGCGTCGTTTTCGTCGGGATAACCGACACCGGTGATGTAGTTGGTCAGCGCGTCGACCCAGACATACATCACGTGCTCTGGATCATCGGGCACCTTGACGCCCCAGTCGAACGTGGTGCGCGAGATCGAGAGGTCTTTCAGCCCGCCCCGCACGAAGCTCATCACCTCGTTGCGCCGCGAGTCCGGGCCGATGAAATCGGGCTGGCTCTCGTAGAGATGCAGGAGCTTGTCCTGATAGGCCGAGAGCTTGAAGAAATAGCTCTTCTCCTCGACCCACTCGACCGGCGTGCCCTGCGGGCCGCGGCGGACGTTGTCGTCGCCGACTGTGGTCTCATCCTCGGCGTAATAGGCCTCGTCGCGCACCGAGTACCAGCCGGCATAGGCGTCGATGTAGATATCGCCATTGTCCTGCATGCGGCGCCAGATTTCCTGCACCGACTTGTGGTGCGCGGGCTCCGAGGTGCGGATGAAACGGTCGAACGAGACGTTGAGCCGCTCGTCCATCTCCTTGAACCGCGCGGCGTTGCGGGTGGCGAGTTCGTGCGGCGTCATCCCCTCGCCCTGCGCGGTCTGGATCATCTTCTGGCCGTGCTCGTCGGTGCCGGTCAGGAAGAACACATCCTTGCCGTCGAGCCGCTGGAAGCGCGCCAACGCATCGGTCGCGATCGCCTCATAGGCGTGACCGATATGCGGCTGGCCGTTCGGATAGGCGATCGCGGTCGTGATGTAGTAGACGTTGCCGCGGTCTGCGGCGGCGGCCCTGACGGGCGCAGATACAGGAGCCGCAGCTGCGGGCCTGGGCGGCTTCGGCGCGCGAACCGCTGCCGGTCTCGGCGCCTTCTCGGCAGCCGGAGCCTTCGGCAGAGCGGGCTTCTTTGCAACCGGTGCGACGGCCGCTGCGGCTGCCTTCCTCGGCGCAGCCTTGGTGGCCTTCGCAGCAGCTTTCTTGACCGTTTTCTTGACCGTTTTCTTGGCCGTCTTCTTCGTAGCCTTCTTCACGGTCTTTTTGGCAGCTTTCTTCGCTGCCGACTTCTTGGCTCCCGACTTCTTGGCTCCAGTCTTGGCCTTGACGGCCTTCTTCACCGTCTTGGTGACGCGCCCGCCCTTCTTGGCCGTGCGCGACTTCGCCGCGGCCTTCCGGGTCGCGCGAGCGGGCGATGCCTTCTTCGTCTTCTTCGCTTTCTTCGACAATTTCTTCTTAGCGGTCGCCACCACGGAATCCTTTGCAGATCGAAACGAGATTGTCGGGAGTGTTGTCAAGCAGAGGTGTTTTCAGACTTGGCGTCTATCGGGTCGCGTCCGCGAGCATCGAAAACACCGAGAAAACCAGCGGCTTGCGCTCCAGATTGTAGGCTTCGGTATCGCGCGCGGCGCGGACGATCTTTTCCCATACCTCCGCCAGCCGTGCAAGGCGCGGCAGATTGGCATTGGCATCGCCGGTGCGCATGCGCTCGCTCATCCAGCGATCGATGCCGTCGATGAAGGCGGCGAGCGCGACGCGGTCGCTGGTGCCGAGCGCGTCGCCCAGCGCATGCAGCTCGCGCGGATCGACGTTCGGCAACGTCGCGAGCAGCGCGGCCGTGCGCTGCTGTAGCTTCAGCGCGTCGCCACCGAGCAGCGACAATGCCCGCCAGACGCTGCCTTCGGAGGCTGCCGCGGCTTCCAGGAGCGCCGGATCTTCAGCGTCGATATCGGTTGCGGCCGCGGCTGCGCGCACCACGTCGCCCGTCTCCAGCGGTCGCAGCAGCAGTTTGCGACAACGGGACAGGATGGTCGGCAGCACCCGTGACGGCGCGTGGCTGACCAGCAGGAACAGCGACTGCTGCGGCGGCTCCTCGAGGATTTTCAGCAGCGCGTTCGCGGCATTGGGATTGAGCTCATCGACCGTGTCGACAATGCAGACGCGCCAGCCGTCGACCGCTGCGGTCGAGCCGAAGAACGAGATCGTCTCGCGGGTCTCGTCGACCGTGATCACGGTGCGCATCACGCCGCGATCGTTGAGGCCGCGCTCCAGCACCAGCAGCCCGCCATGGGC
The DNA here is from genome assembly GCF_020889685.1 of Bradyrhizobium oropedii. GTDB lineage: Bacteria > Pseudomonadota > Alphaproteobacteria > Rhizobiales > Xanthobacteraceae > Bradyrhizobium > Bradyrhizobium oropedii. Next base: position 28,111 of record NZ_JACMYO010000086.1, on the reverse strand, counting down.
GCCCGCCGTGATCTGACGGGCCACCGGATCGGACGGATCGACCCGCAACGTCGGCGCCGCCTGAACCTGAGACGATTTCGGATTGCGGAACGCGAGCACGAACCGCGCCATGCGGTAGGCCAGCGTCGCCTTGCCGATGCCCTGCGCGCCGCCGATCAGCCAGGCGTGCGGAATCCGCCCGCTGCGATAGGCATCGAGCAAGGTGGCCTCCGCCTCGCGATGCCCGAACAGATCGGGCGTTTCGCGCGGGTGGCGAGCGGGGCTCTCCTGTTCGACCTTGCGCGGGCTCATGCGGGAGTGTCCGCCGCGAGCGTTGCGCGCAGATGTTCGCGCAGTGCGGACCATATCCTGGCCGCGACCGTGTCGGGGTCGGCCGTGGCGTCGATCAGCACGCAGCGCTCCGGGTCTTCCGCCGCGATCCGGCGATACGCGTCACGCAAATCCTGATGGAACTTGATGCCCTCGGCCTCGAAGCGATCGGCCGTGGCGTTGCCGCGGCGCGCGGCGGCGCGTTGCAGGCCGACCTCGACCGGCACGTCGAGGATGAAGGTCAAATCGGGCTTGAGATCGCCGATGGTCACGCGCTGCATGGCATTGACGAGCGCCGGCGGCACCTGCCCGAGCTGGCCCTGATAGGCGCGCGTGGAATCGAAGAAGCGATCGCACAGCACCCAGATGCCCTGGTTGAGCGCCGGTTGGATCACAGTGCGGACATGGTCATCGCGCGCGGCGGCGAACAACAGCGTCTCGGCCTCCGGCCCCAGCAGCTTGCCCATCCCCGACAGCACGAGGTGACGGATGATCTCCGCCCCCGGCGAACCACCGGGCTCACGGGTCACGATCACGCGCAGCTTGGCGACATCGAGCCGTTCGGCGAGCTTGCGGATATGGGTCGATTTCCCCGATCCTTCGCCGCCCTCAAAGGTGATGAAGCGCCCGCGCAAGCTCGGCCGTTGGACTGCTGCTTCCGCCATGTCAGAGCTTCTCGACTCCTGCGCGGAACATTCCGATGACCAACTCCTGGGCGCCGTCGAGCGCACGGCGCATCGTCGATCCCGTGCCGACAGCGTCGGCGGCGAAGACCGGAGCCTCCATCGCGACATTGGCGCCGCGCCACACCCGCACCACGCCGATCTGCTGGCCGGCGCTGATCGGCGCCTTGACCGGGCCGCTATAGATGACGCGCGCCAGCAGCTTGTCGTTGCCGTTCTTCGACACCATCACCTTGATCGGATCGGGACTCACGAGCTTGACCGATCGGCTCTCGCCACCGAACACCCGGGCGTAGCCGACGGGCTGGTTGGCTGCGATCAGGATCCGGGTCTCGAAGCTGCGGAATCCCCATTCCAGCATCTTCTTGGCTTCAGTCGCGCGGTCCTCGGAATCCTCGAGGCCGTTGACCACGACGATCAGCCGCGTGTCGTTCTGCACGGCCGAGCCGACCATGCCGTAGCCGCCTTCCTTGGTGTAGCCGGTCTTCAGGCCGTCGGCGCCGGGCAAGGCGTTCAGCAGCGGATTGCGGTTCTGCTGACGGATCTTGTTCCAGGTGAATTCCTTCTCGCCGAACAGCTTGTACCTGTCGGGATAGGCCAGGATGATGTGGCGCGCCAGCACTGCGAGTTCCCGCACCGTCATCTTGTTGGTGGGGTCCGGCAGCCCGTTGGAATTGCCGAAGGTCGACTTCGTCATGCCGAGCTCGCGGGCGCGCTTGGTCATGAAGTCGGTCGCGAACGTATGCTCGTTGCCGGCAATGCCTTCGGCGAGCGCGATGCAGGCGTCGTTGCCGCTCGGGATGATCGCACCGTGCAGGAGGTCGTCGACCGAGACCTTGCTGTTGATCGCCGCGAACATCGTCGAGGTGCCGGACGGTGCCCCGCCGCGCCGCCAGGCGTTCTCGCTGATCCGGTACTCGTCAGTGAGCTTGATGTCGCCCTTCTTGATGGCGTCGAACACCACCTCGGCCGTCATCAGCTTCATCATGCTGGAGGGGGCGCGCAGCTCGTCGGCGTTCTTCTCGAACAGCACGCTGCCGCTACTGGCCTCGACCAGGATCGCGGTCGGCGCATCGCCGTCGAACCCGCCCTCTTCCTTCTTGGCGCCCTGAACGCTGTTGTTGGCGGCGTAGACCACCCCGCCGCAGCCGATCGCAAGCGCGACGGCGGCCGCGATCAGGCCGCGCCCGGCGCGAGCTGACAACGTGCGGGGAACTGCGGTCGGGGCTGCCATCGGCGATGTCCTGAAAGACTGCGTTCTAACAGCTGGAAGTATCGCAAACAACTGAGGTTTCTGCGCTTGTGCACGGCCGGCTGGATTGCCGCCTGCGTTGAACGTCCGTATCGTCGGAACCAGCTAACGACAGCAGAACCGGCAAACAAGGCGGAAACGCGAATGTCATCCTCCCGCACCATCTCAGCCAACGGCATCGACATGTTCGTGCGCGAGGCCGGCCAAGGACCATTGGTCGTGCTCTGTCACGGCTGGCCGGAACTGTCCTACTCATGGCGGCACCAGATCGCCGCGCTGGCCGCGGCAGGCTTTCGGGTCGTAGCCCCAGATATGCGCGGCTTCGGCCGGACCGGCGCACCGGCTGACGTCGGCGCCTACACGATCTTCGATACTGTCGGCGACATGGTCGCGCTGGTGGCTGCGCTCGGCGAGACGCAGGCGATGATCGTCGGTCATGATTGGGGCGCGCCGGTCGCCTGGCATGCAGCCCTGTTCCGACCTGATATCTTCACCAAGGTCGCCGGCCTCAGCGTGCCGCCACCGTTCCGCGGCCGCGGGCGTCCGCTCGAGACCCTGCGCGAGAGCGGCATCACCAATTTCTATTGGCAGTACTTCCAGCCGCCCGGTATCGCCGAGGCGGAGTTCGAGCGAGACATCGCCCACACCATGCGGCTGGTGCTGGGCCGCGGCGTCTCCGATCCGAACTCGATGTTCGTTGACGAGACCAAGGGCTTTCTCGGCAAGTTGCCGACCGGGATGCCGCTGCCGACCTGGATCACCGAAGCCGACATCGCCGAATTCGCCGAGGGCTACCGGCAGTCCGGTTTCCGGGGTGGCTTGAACTGGTACCGCAACCTCGATCGCAATTGGGAGCTGACGGCGCCATGGCAGGACGCGCAGATCCGTCAGCCCTCGCTGTTCGTCGCCGGCTCGAACGATTCGGTGATTACCGGCCTGATCGGCGTCAAGCGGGTCGCGGACATGGAACGCGTGCTGCCGAACCTGCGGCAGAAGCTGATCATCGAGGGCGCCGGTCACTGGATCCAGCAGGAGCGCCCCGAGGAGGTCAACGCGGCGCTGATCGCGTTTCTGAAATAATCAGACGAAGTGCCTGATTCAGTAGAGGCCTCGCCCGCTCAGCACTTCGGCGGGGCCACGCGCGTCGATCGGCACGTAAGCTGCCGCCGGGCTCGGGGTTGCGGCGTAGCGCGGGTCGCCCTCGTAGGACACTTCGCGCTGATTGTTCGCGACGCGGCGGTGCGACCGGCTCGAGGCCGACATTTCGGAAGTCGCGTTAGCCGATGCGTAGTCGGCATGGGTGTTGCCGAGGCTGTACGGCCGCCCCTCAGGCAGCGGGACGTCGCCGCGGACCCGGCCCGATGAGGACGATACCTCTGGGATGAACGGCCGTGCCGAGGCGACCCGCACCATCGACGGTGACGGTGCCGGCGTGCCGGTGCGCAAGGTCGCCATCAGCTGACGGTCGTCGGACCCTTCCAGCGGTGCCCGGCCGACATATTCGACACGGACACGGGCGACGCCATTTCCTTTAAAATCAAGTAGTTCGGCAGCTTTGTTCGAGACGTCTATGAGGCGATTGCCGTGGTACGGACCGCGGTCATTGACGCGGACGACGAGCGATTTGCCGTTGCTCAGATTGGTGACGCGCGCGTAGCTCGGCATCGGCAGGGTCGGATGGGCCGCCGTGAGTGAGCCCATGTCGAACACCTCGCCATTGGCGGTCAAGCGGCCGTGAAAATCGTCGCCATACCAGGACGCCATGCCCTCGGCGCGGTAATTCTCGTTCTCCTCCGGCACATAGGTGCGGCCGGCGACGACGTAGGGTTTGCCGATGCGGTAGGTACCGCCGCCCTTCGGTACGGGGTCGCCCAGCGCCACGACGCGTGGGCTCGACGATACGCCGTATTTGGGATCGACCCGGCTGGCGAGGTTTGAGTTGGCGCAGTTGGCGAGGACGAGGCACGTCGCCACCGCAACGGCGCCGCGCGCCGTCCGGATCATCGAATCTGGCCGTCTAATCCCCATCTGCCCCAAGTACCATTCTGCCGGACCCGCGCCTACTTCGAGGCGTCGGGATCGATTCTGTCACCGTGCGGCCCACCTCCGCACCGGATGGTGAAGATATCGCAACCGGAACACGGCGGAAATGGGGAGAGCCGTTGGGCGGTGGCGTCTTGGTGAATGGTCTGTTGCGCCTCCTCCGTCGTTCTACGGACCCTCGCGCCGGCGAAACGCCCTCGCCTGTCCCGCGATCAGACACACTGTTGCAGCAAATCATCAGTCGGGGGGCATCTTGGATTCCAACAATTGAATCTTTTTGACTGTGCAAGGCTGCAATCGTTTTCTCTTCCGCGTGGGGCGCAAAGGAAGTTTGCGATGATCGAGACGGTTACAGCGGTGATGGGCCTGGTGAGTGCGGCGATCTTCTTGGCGCATGCCGTGGAAGGCTATCGGTACCGGGCCTGACGGTCCGTTGAAAGGCGGAAAGACGCGTCACCTCTTTCCAGGAGTGAAGTTCGGAAAGCTTTAATCAATTCGGATGAGCATCGGTTGAAAGCAGGTGTATCATGCGTAATCACGATTTGGTCTCCGACGGGTTTCTAACCCTGACCGCGGCAAGCCTCGTGCTGCTGTGCTCCAGCCTGCTGGCGTTCGCTTTCGGCTGAACGTCATTGACGCGCGCGCAAGGCCCGCGCCTCCCCTCAAGCTACCTCGCGATCTCTCAAGCGAAGAAATGGCCGGCCGCACCTGCCGCATGAACCAGCGCAAGGCCGGTGGCATCCAGCAAATGCGTACTCGTGACGTGGCTGCCGTCGAATACCAGCTCGGTCACTATTCCGGATGCGCTCTCGGTCAGGATGGTGGCTGAGCCGTTCTTCATGTCAGCGACATCGAGAATGGGGTCGTAGTTGCCCGGTAGCAGGGCACTTGCGACAAACTTGAAATTGTCGAAGTAGAGCAGATCGATCGCGCCCGACGAAGATTGCGTCACGACGTCGGCATGCCCGTCTCCGTTGACGTCCGCGACCCCGACGACATTCCAGAACGCCTGGCTCGTCAGCGCACTCGTGGTGAGCTTGCCCGCGCTGCTGAACCCCAGGAAGTCAATCTGCCCGTTCGACGACTGACTGACGAATTCGGCATTCGCAGCCCCGCTGAACAAACCGGCGCCCTTGACGTCCCAATAGCTCCCCGTCATCAGCAGCGAGCTCGACAGTTGACCCGCGCTGAAGTTGAGCAAGTCGATCTGTCCATTGGACTGGGTAATGACGGCCGGATTGCCGTTTGAGGCAAAATCGACGTTGCCGACGACCTTCCAGAACGATTGCTGCGTCAGGGCCGAACCCGTGAGATGTCCGGACGCGTTATATTGCAGGAAATCCAGGCGTCCGTCGGCGAGCTGGCCAGCCGTCGAAACGGCGATTCCCGGCAGCACCCCGTAGAGAGCTCGCACACCGTCGATGTCGGATTGAGTGAGATCCGTGACCGCTGGATTGACGACAGCATTCATGATCGCCGGACTAACATTGTAGTGATCCAGTCCGAGGCTATGTCCGATCTCGTGGAGCGCGACGTCGTAGAACGAGACGCCACCGTTGCTGACAAGCTGACCATTGACGAGGTGCCAGCCCTCATCCATGTCGAACGTGATGTCGGAAGCAATCTCCGAGCCGGCAAAATACGAGCTCTGTTCCTGGCCCACAATGTTGTTCGGGCCATCGATGTGGCTGAGCCCGAGACGAATTTGATTTGCGGCGGCGTCAGTGACCTCATGGAAGTCGATATTGGCTGCCGATTCCCATCTGTCGAATGCCTCCCTGATCTCGGTCTGGAACATTCCGGTCAGGAAGCTGTCGAACTGAATGAATTGGCCCGTGAGGTTGGCTGTCGCAAAACTCCAATCGATCTCACCCGAGGCGGTGCCGAGTGCGCTGGAGCCCCATTTGAAGCCTTCGAGAACGTAATCAGCCATCTAGCGATGCCTCTGGCTCAATGATGCCCCGTGGGTTGAGCGATAGTCCAGGTCCAAGAGACGCACCCAAATCAACCACCGCATATTTCTACCAACGATCGTCGAATTTGGCCATGTTCGCTCCTGTTATCTTGACAGTGTTCCCGAGACTTTCCAGCTTGGGCCGAGCAGGATCATGACCGCGAGATGATATGGATCTAGGCCTTCCCGAGGAAGCGAGATCACGGATGAGCGGCCGCATGAGAGAGGGAACATCTGCGCTGCTCATCAGCACCGACGGTCGTTTGCTCATGCAGCTGCGCGATGATCTGCCGCATGTTTCCGATCCCGGAAAGGTCAGCCTGTTTGGCGGCCGGCGCGAGGGGACCGAGTCCTTCCTGGAGTGCGTCGTGCGCGAAATCCATGAGGAGATCGGCTACTATTTGCCGCCCGAGCGCTTTGAGCTGATCGGCCGGTATTCTGGGGCGGATCATTTGACGCCAAGCGGCACGCTGCACGGCGAGGTGTTCCTGGCGCGAGACGTGCCCACCGACCAATTGAAGGTGACCGAGGGCCGCCTTGAGATCGTCGACATCGACGAACTGGAACGTATCCGCGGCAGGCTCGCGCGCCCGGCGGAGTATGCGCTGGAGATATTCCTGAAGCGGGAACCGACTACCTGAGGGATGAAACCAGCTCGCGGACGCGATCGTCGAGCATCGCCAGCGCGACCGAAGGATGGGCCACGTCGATATCGTCCACGTGCCAATACGTCACCCTGTTGGCGACCTCGGGGAACCGCCGCTCGATCAGCGGACGATGCTCGGCCTCCTTCAGCGCGATCACCAGATTCGCACCGTCGAAGTCAGCCAATGAACAGGGTTGCGGGTAGCGCGTTACGCCCTCGGGAACGATGCCGCCTGCGCGGAGACGATTGTCGGTAAAGACCGACATCGGCCCGACATTGTCGGGCGATCCACGTTCGGCCGCGCCTCTCGAGGATGCGCGCCACGCCAGCTGTTCGGTTCGTGCGAGATGATTGAAGAGTTCTTCTGCGTACCGACTTCGGTAGTAGTTGCCGGTGCAAAGAAAGAGGATGCGCTTCATGGCCGTCATGATGGCCAATGTCGGCCTTCGCGGTCAACCGCGTTGCATGCATGTGCGGACGATCTGCGGCGCGGCTCGTTGACGCCGGCAAAGGCCAAGCCGGCTCTCTCGGTCGAAGCGCCCCTTTTTCCACGTGGGTATCGGGCCAACGGTCAATTGACACCGGTTTCGTTGCCAAGTTCCAGCCGACTGCACCCATTTGGCGCATCGGCTTGGAGCAGAATGAAGACCGGACCGACGAGCCTCTGCCTGTCGAGGTCGAATCGCTATCGCGACAACAGGTGCCGCCTTTCGTCTTCGGTCAGTTGCTGCGTCTGCTCGGCCGTCAGCTCACCGCTGCCGACCACGCGAAACATGCTGTTTGGATCATAGCTCTGCCGCTCGTTGCCGCCGCGGCGCTGGTCGTTCCCGCCGCCGGGATCCGACGCGCCGTCGCCGCCGCCATAGCCGAGCACCTCGACAATAATGACCGAGGGTTGTCCGGTATTGGCTGCCGGTGCCGCGGCCGTCGGTTGCTGGGCCGCGCCCGCGGTGTTGTTCGCCGCGGTCAACGCGCCCACCGGCGGCCCCTGCACCACCGGCACACCGACCGACGTGCCCTGCACCTGGATATTGGCGATATTGAGCACCTGCAGCGCTTCGAGGGTGAGATTGCCCGACACACGAATGCCGGCCTCTCCGGCATCGATCGTACCGTGCGGCGCGAACAGGTCGACGTTGCCGGGAGGAACACCGGGAACACCAATCAGGGTCGCGATGCCGGCGCCAGTCTGCGGCGTGTTCGGTGTCTTGGCCGCACGGCCGTACCGATCGTAGACGACCAGCGGCGGCGACGTGACGATCGAGGTCTGCTTGCCCTTGCCGGCGTTGAGGTCGCCGTTGGTCGAGAACATCAGGATGTCGCCGCCGAGTTCGGTGAAGACGCGCGACTGCGCCACCACGACGCTCCGGTCGGTGAAGATGTTGACGTCGCCGCCTTCCAGCGTCAGCAGGCCGGGGCGCGCAGTGTCGGTCTGCCCGGTCAGATCGGGCGTCTGGTTCTCGATGCCAAGCGACACGCCGCCGCCGGGCGCCAGGATGTTGATGCTGCCACCCTGCTCGGAGCGGATGCGTGCGAGCTGGAACAGCGACAGATTGCCGGTATAGGCCGTGGTGGTGCCACCGATCACACTGCCTGGGAACAGGGTCTGGATCGCCCGGTAGGCGCGATCGTACCCCTTGCCGCCGGCGCCAGCGCCATTGGCCGCCGCCTCGCCGCCCGCCTTGAGCTCGGCGAAATACACCTGCTCGATGAACGGCAGTTGTGCGGCCGGGGCGAGCTTGCGGAAATCGGCGAGCGCCTGGTCGCGGCTGAGGGTGGCGCCCTCGATCCCGCTCATGTAGCTGGCGAGCTGCGCGAGATAACCTTGCGTCGTCGCATCTGTATTCCGCGGATCGAAATAGAGGCTGATGAAAGCCGCATTGGCGGGACCGTTGGCGCCGACACCGACCGCAACGCCGATCGAGGCGCCTGTCGCCGGCAGCAACGGATTGTCCGCGTTGCCGACCGAGGTGATGCCAATCCCCTGCAGATGAAACTGGCCCAACTGAGCGACAATGTCGCGACCTGCAAGGACGGACAGCGCGCCGGGTCCCTCCACACGAATGTTGAAGAAGTCCGGGTAAGCCAGGCTGCAAGGCTGGCAGCTGACGATGTCGCGCCCGGCTTGCACGAGCGAGGCGTCGCCGAGCCCGGCGTTCTCGATATCGATGATCGGCTGGAGGATATCGAGGCCAGCGCGCACCTGCGCGCGCTCCGACGTCGCCAGGGCGAGCTTTGTCAGGCTGCCCTGGACCGCATAGACATGCACGGTATGCGGATCGTTGAAGCGCACCAGGTTCGAGGGCAGCGACAAAGGATCGCCAAACGTGTCGTAGGGATTGGAGAATGTGCTCGCGTAATCACTGCCTGCCGGCGCCGAAGCGCCATTGACCTGAGACAGCAGATCGACCGCCGTCATGCTGACGCCAAACCCGACGATGTCCTGCTGGGCCAGCAGATCGAGGCGGGCCGTCGGCGCGGCCAGTGCGGCGAGATAATTGAAACCGAAGCTGGTTAGCCGAGTGACGCCGGCCCGAATGGAGCCGCCGGCCGCCGTCAGCTCGAAAATCGGTGGCGCGAAATCACCATGCACCGTGATGTCGCCGCCTTCCGCGAATTCGCTCAGGGCGCTGTTGGACGTCATGCTGGTGAAGAAGCCATAGGGCGCCGCCGGGGTGTAGTAAAAAGCGGGAGGCCCATTTCCCTCCAGACCGGCCGGGATGCGATAGCTGCCGTCGCTTGCGGGATCGGGCTGCTGCGTCATCCGCGTCGGATCGCCGACGATCGCGTTGATTCCCCGGCGGGACACTACATTGAACTGGGCGTCGCCGATCAACAGATCCACGCGCGCGACAGTCGGGGGCGTGGTGTTCAGCGGTGCCATCCCGATTTCGCCAGCCTGGATGTCGGCCGTCCCCCGCCCGACCAGGAGATTGGCATAGTTGATGCCGCCTCCGACCGCGAGCGAGAGATTGCCGCCGCCGTACACCGACAACGCGCCGGTGGCGGTCAATCCGCCCGTCGTCGGCAGGCTGATGTCGACATTCCTGAGGTCGCCGTCGACTGTGGCCCTGACGTTACCTCCTCCCAACGCGCCAAGTCCCTTGAACGCGGCCACCGATGGGAACGAGTCGATTCCGTAGTCGAGATACGGTTGATAGTAAGCGCCGAAATTGAGGAACCAGGTCGGACTGGTGGCTGTGGTCGGACTGATGGCCACTGGTACTGGTTCGGTCCATAGCCAGTAGGTGTCGGGCTCAGAGGCCGCGTAGCTCTTCACACCATTGTTGCTTGTATCCGCGCCAATCAGGCTGCCATGCACCTTGACCGTGAGATTGCCACCGCCGCTCTGATAGCTCGCGTTGAATGTGGTGGGATAAAGCGTGTCGAACGACAGCGGATTGCCGTTCGCGTCGTAGGTATAGCCGAGATAGGTACTGTAGTCGTACGTGACGGCCGACAGAATCAAAGGGCGCTGTCCCGGCGTGAAATTCGGGGTGACAGGCTCCCCTGCGGTATAAATCCCGAACGCGGTCTGGATATCGATGTTTCCAGCCGCGGCAAGCTCGATGTCGCGGGTGCCTGTGCGTACCACGCTCGGAATCTGCACGATGGTGCCGCTGTCGTGGACATTGGAGTCGATCAGGTAGGGAGCCCCGGAAAAATCGATCGCCGCGAAAATGATCGAGCCCGGCTCCGGATTGGCCGTCGTGGCGGCAGGCCGCAGCACGGTCGGCACGACCGCCAGCGGATCGGCGGCGGCAAGGTCCGCACCGGCCACCAATCGGAGCGTGGCGGACCCCGAGCCTGCCGGCAGTGGCGCTGCGATGGCGAAGATGCTGCCGTCCGGCGAACTGACCGGCGCGGCAAAGCCGTCGCTGAGGCTGCCATTGATCAGCAGGTTTCCGGCCGCGCGCAACGTCAGCTCCATCGCCTCACCATTGTAGCGGTAGGTGTGCAGATCGATGCCGGAATTGGTGCTGGATGGATTTTGTAACAGCTGGAGATCACCGCTGCTGCGCAGCTCGATGCCCGGCATCAGGTGGAAGGCGGTGACGGCGGTGCCGGTCAGCGTGCCGATACCCGTCCTGGCCGTCGCCGCAGCGATATACGCCCGAGCGTCGGCATCGGCCATCGCCAGGTTGGCGTCGACATAGGGCGTGCCGCTGACGTCATAGACCTTGACTGCCTCGACATCGATCTCGCGTGCACCGACGACCCGGACCCCGTTGTTGCTGATGCGCACGCCGGTGGTGCCGTTGCTATTGGCCGTTCGCGGCGCGCGCAGCCAGACCTGTCCGCCATTGAGCGCGATGCTGGGGTCGGTGCCGGCGACGCTGATCGTCGGCGTGCTGCCGGAGGCGGCATCGATATCGAACGTCAACATGCCCTGGCTGTTGCCGGAGAGGCCGAGAAACACCGTGCCGCCCCTCGCCGCGGTGGTGCCGGCATTGAGCGCCGCATGCGCGCCCAGTTCCAGATTGTTGCCGGCGATCAGGCGGATGGTCGCATCGCTGCCGCCGCTCGCATCGATCAGGCCGGTGACGGTGATGCTGCCGCCGCTCGCGGTCAGCTCGACGTCATGGGCGGTGATGTTGCCGACATTGATGTCGCCGTTCGCCAGCGTCAGTGCCTGCTCGCCCGAGAAACCCGCGATGTTGCCGAGCAGCGCGCTGGCGTCGCCGGACTTGACCGCGAGGATCGCCTTGCCGCCAGCGTAGCGCGGATCGGCGCTGGCCAGCAACTGCCCGTCGAGATGGGCAGTGCCGTTCGGCGCGACGATGGTGAGCGTGCCGGCGTTACCGCCCTGGTCGGAATCCACGACGTCGAGCATCGGCAGCGTGACCGAGCCCAATCGGCCGCCGCGCAGATCGACCACTGCTCCGGCGGCAACCGCGACATCGCCGTTCAGCGTCTGCAGCGTAACGCTGCCGGCCGGCGCAATCCGAACCACATCGAAGAACGGTGTCACCGCGCCGGCGACATTGGTGACCGATCCGGCCTGCAGCGTGATGCCGTTCTGCGCCGTGAAGGTGATCGCCCCAGACGGCAGGTTGATGGTGGTGCCCTGGACGATGCTCTGCGCCGAGACGGAAAGCGTCGCGCCGTTGGAATTGGCGGCCGGCTGGACGGCACCGCCGGGCTGCGCGGCGAAGGTGACCGTGCCGGCATTGGCGACGAGCTGCGTCAGCGCGCCGGCCTGCGCTGTCACCAGCGGTGCTGCGATCGTCAGGCTTCCGCTGACGCTGAAAATGCCCGGCATCACCTCGCCCGGGGCGTAAGACACCGTGCCGATGTTTTGCATCGTGCCCGCAGAGATCGGGCCCGCATAGGCGACACCGCCAATCACCTGCCCGGACGCCGCCAGCGTCACGGTGTTGAAGCCGCCGAAGGCAAGATTGCCGCCGCCGGCCAGCGTCAGCTGCGCCGCATCGATCTCGAACGCGCCCTGCCCGCTTCCGGTGGAAGCCGCGCCGGTCGTGCCGCCGTTCAGCATGATCGCGTTGGCGCGGAGCCTGACGCGGTCGGTGGCGGCACCAAACCCGTTGATCACGGGCGCACTCAACGTCAGCGCGGCGAGCAGCGGCTGACCGGTCGCCGGATCCAGATCGCCGAGATCGATCGAGCCATAGGCGTTGATCGCCGTGGACGCCGACAGCATCAGGTTGCCGGTCGCCGGCAGATCACGCAGCGGATCACCTTCGGACAATTGCGCGAGCAGGCTGGCGCTCAGGTTGAAGCCGGAAGTGCCTCCCGTGCCGAAATTGATCACGGGAACGCTGATCATGACCGTCGGCGCCGCAAGGCGAGCGGACGGATCCATGCTGATCGTGTTCGAGGCGCTCAGCGCAAGGACGCTGCCGTCAAGGATTTGCGCGCCCGCGCCGATGCTCAGCTTGCTCGTGCCGCTGGTCCCCGTCGGCAGCGTGACCGGCAATACCGGTGCGTTGGACGCCAGCACGAATGCGCCGGCCCCGTTGCCGACGCGCGCCAGCGCGATCGATCCCAGGGTCTTGCCGGTCCTCGGATCGTTCGGGAACAGGGTGGAGATCGCGCCGAACGACGTCGTGTCGATCAGCGCGCCGGAGCCCATCGTGATCGCGCTGCTCGCGGTCAGCATGATTTCGGGCGCAGTGAGCACGGCGCCACTGTCGATCTGGAGCTGCTGCGCCGCCGGCGTGATGGTCAGCACGTTGCCGTACAGGTTGCGCGTACCGCCGATCAGAATGCTCTGCGCGCCGATGCTGTCGATCGCGCTGGCGAGCACCCCGGTCATGCCCGGCGCCGCGCTGCCGCCCGGCGCGAGGATCTCGAGATTGGACGCGACGATATCGGCCTGCCCGCCCCGGCCGCCCGCCGGAGCCGTGAAGTCGCCGAACCCACCGGTGGCCGGCAACGACAGGCTGTTGGTCACGCTGATGACGAGCTGTCCCGCATCGAGCGGCAGATAGGGCGCGGCGATCCCGCTCGCGGCCGCCTTGGCCGCATAGAACTGGTTCGCGGTGGTTTCGGCATATTGCGACTGCTGGCGGACGACCGCGCCGGGTGTCACGATGTAGACCGAGGGAAGCGCGTCGTGGAAGCCCGTGTTGGCGACCTCGCCATAGCCGAGCACCTCGTAAGAGCCGTCACGCTGCGCAAAATTCGACAGCCCGGCGGCGGTGGTCTGCTTCGCCGCGACGGTGACCTTGTAAGCTCCAGGCAACAACGCGTAATGCCCCGGCAGCAAGGTGTAGGTGCCGGCCGACAGCCCGGGAATTCCGCTCAGATAGACCTGCTGACCGACCTGCAGCGCAACCGGCGCCGACGTCGCCTGCGTCGGATCGCTGAGCTGCATCTGCGGGTCGCGCGGCGCATAGCGGTTGCCGAGACTCGGCAGGATCGCGAATGTCTTGATACCGTCGAGCGTATCGACCGACCCGCCGGCGCCGCTGACGAACTGCGCACCGTAGAGATCTCCGCCGCCTGACTCGTCGACGCGCGCGGAGGCCGCCCCGCCGGACGCTCCCGCGACCGTCAGCGCCTTGCCATAGAATGAGATCGTCTTGGCCGGCGGCGCGCTGATCGTATTCGCGGTGCCGCTGCTGTCGTAGCCGTAGATCCAGTCGGAGTTGCCGAGCGGCGCGCCATATGGGATCAGCATGCCGGCGGCCGACACCGACGTAATGCTGCCGGGCAGCAGGTTGATGGCGCGCGTGCTGGCAAGATTGTTCGGGTCTCCGAAGGTGATCTGCCCGAGCGGCGCCAGCAGGACGCCGCCTTGATTGATGGTCGGAGCGATGATCTGCACGGATCCGCCCGCCGACAGCGGCATGTAGGGCGCCTGGCCGTTGCTGGCGAAGCTGACCACGCTGTTGGGTCCTGTCGCCCGAATCTGGAACAGACCGCTCGGTATGCTGGTGTATGCATTGCTGACCGGCGCGGTGGTGATCGGATAGATTTCGGTCCCGGTGAACGTCAGGTCACCGGCAGTTGTCATCGTGGTCGCGTAATAGGGCGACATCCTGGAGATGGGCACCAGGCGGATGTCGCCCAGGCTGTTGAACGACATGCTGGCGAAGCCAGGCAGCGACACCGTCTGCTGAACCGGCGTACCGAAATTGATGAAGCTCGTCACATAGCTGTAGCTCGCGCCGCTGCGCAGGGTGCCCTCGATGTCGATCAGGTCGGCATCGACCTCGAGACGTGCCGTACCGGCCATGGGCACTGCGCCATAACTGCCGAGGCCAACATAGCTGATGTTGGTGAATTCGTTGACGTTGCGCTGGCCGCCGCCGATATCGACATAGGGCGCGCTGAGGCGAACGTTCGCGCCGGGCGCGGCGCTGATGTTGCTGGCATTGATGGTCAGGCTACGCGGCATGGCGAGATTGACGCTGCCGCTGAACACCAGAGCATCGACCGCACCGAGCGACGCGGACGCAAAGCCGCCGCTGGTGATCTGATCGGCCCCGATGAAGATCGAGCCAAGCACATTGCCCGGGATCGCCTGTCCCTGGGTGAGGCCGGCGGCCATCATCGGCGCGGCCTGGCTCACGATCGTCTGGAACACCGGCTGCACGAACTGCGAGACCCCGGAGCTGTCAGCGGCATAGCTCCCGATCATCTGATCGATTGTCAGGCTGCCGCCCACAACGCCGGCCCCACTGGCCTGCGCCTTCATGGTGGCGTCGAGCAGCAGGCCGAGCGACGCCCGGATCGCGATGCCGCCGCCCGGAGTCGCGACTTGAGTCTGGATCAGACTGGACCGACCCGCGGCCTGGAGGATCGTCCCCGATGTGCCCGACACATCAATGATCGCCCCGGCTTGCGCCACGACCACACCGAGCGGTTGCTCGCCATAAGGCTGGGTGGCCGAATAGGGATAGTAGAGCGCGGGCTGCGCATCCTGATTGATGTTGACCTGACCGCCGCCGAGCACCGTGTTCACCGGGTGCCCCGACGCCTCCAGCGTCGATGTCACGAGGCCAGGCGCCAGCAATCGGGCGTCCGCTCCGATCCAGAGCGTCTGCGTGGCGGCATAGAGCGGACCGTTGTAGGGCGGCACCCCGGCCTGCGAATTGATCGCGACCCAGGGTCCGGTCGTACCGGTCAGATCAAGATTGATGGTTCCGGCGGGCGCGTTGATGGTGCCGTCGATCGTCAGTTGATGGCGTGCGTGCAGCGATATCGCCGCCTGCGGATCGGCATTGATCACGACGCCCCGCTGAACATCGAGATTGCCGTTGAAGGCGTCGATCGCGCTCAGCACCAGGTTGACGGGCGCCGGCCGCTGATACGACGGCAGCATCCCCAACGTCGCGGCGGTCATGACATCGCTGCCCGTCGGTGCCGAAATGGCCTGCGCATTCGGAACCAGATTGACCCCATGCAGCTCGAGATCGGTGCCGCTCGCGACCGTCAGGTTCTGGTAGCTGTAGAGGGCGTACTGGCTGAAGCCGCCGCCGGCAAAGAAGCTGTGCGACAGATGCATCACGCTGGCCGGATCGACCGGCGTGAAGTTGCTGGTCCCGTCGGCGTTGATGCTGTCGATTGTGCGGAGCGGAAGGATGGCGTCGCCGCCGATCTGGATCGCGGGCGTCGCGATGCTGAGTGTGCCGCCACCGGTGAAGCCGTAGGACCGCAGCGTGCCGTCGAGATAGACCCGGCCCGGATAGGTCTGCGCGAGCGTCGTCGAATTGTGCAGCGTCGCGCCGAAGCCGTCGGCGATCAGCGCGATGTTGCCACCGGTTCCGACCGGCAGGCCGTTGCTGGTCTTGATCCGGCCCGTGCTCTGGATCCAGCCACCACTCGACGCATCGATCACCGCCCCGTCATCGATCCGAAGGCTGCCGTAGCCGTTGACGGTTAGCTTGACGTTGCCGCCGTTGTAGAGCGTAGGCCGGGTATCGCCGCCGCCGGTGCGATCGTTGACCCACAGGCCGCGCGTATCGATCATGCTGCCCGGATGCAGTTCGATATCACCGCTGAAGCTCGTCGTTCCGTACAGCGCTGCGTTGACGGTCACCGAGCCGGCACGCGCCACCAGCTGGCCGTCGATCGAAATTCCCCCGCCGGCATTGCCGACACTCGAATTCAGGGTGATCGAGCCGCCTGAGGCAACGTGAAGCCTGGTGCCGCCTACGATGCTGATGCCGGGAGATACGGCCCCGCTGACCGGATCGGTCACGCCGCCCCCGGCATTGATGGTGATGCTGCCGTAGCTCGCCTGGTCGAGCAGATCGGCAGACAGATAGACTGTTTGCTGCAAGGGCGACGGCAGCGGCGCCGTCGCACTCAAAAGTTCCGGCGGCGCAACCGATGATGCGATGACCACGCTGGTGGGAACCTGAATGGTGAGCGCGGCGCCCGCCGGAAGCGTATTGGCGGTCCGCTGATAGGGTCCGTTGACGGTCGCCGCAACAACCGAGGCATCGACCTCTGCCGCGCCCGCAATCACGGTCAGAGCGCCGGCGGCGCGTCCTTCAAGATAGGCCGGCTGGTAGATCTGACTGGGGACCAGTGGATTGGCATAGAATTCGGTGACGCCCCAATGGGCGTGATTAACCGTGAAGCCGACCCCGATCGAGATGTAGGTCAGGTCGGCGGGGGCCTGATTGGCGCTGTAGATCCTGCCGTCCGAGCCGACCAGCCAGGTGACCGGCACATAGCCGGCTTGGTGCGCGAGCGAGCCGCCGGCAATGTCGATCGACGCACCGGGCCGCAGGATGGCGTCGCCCGTGGAATAGACGATCACCGAACCGCCGGTGGTCAGACGCTGGTCGATCGGCCGCTCGACCTGACCGAGCCATCCCGACACTTCGAGCAGACCGCCTGCTGTGTAAACCCGATCCGATGCCAAAGGGTCGAGATCGTGGACGTTCACCCACACGTTCTTGCTGGAAAGAATACCGCCGCGCTGCAATGGCGAGTCGCGCAGCTCGTTGGCGCGCACGTTTACCTGCACCACGTCGCTCGACGCCGCGACCGGGATGCCCTGCAACCCCGAAACGTCGATCAGCGAACCGGTGTCGACAATTACACGGGCGCCGTCGCGGCTGAAATTCGTATTGATCTTGGCGGTCGGATTGTCCTGCAGATAGAGCTGGTCGCCATGGCTCGATGCCTGAAGCGCAACGCGCCCGGATGGCGCGACGATCGCAGCCCCCGACTGCACGCTGACGAAGCCGCCCTCGACCGTGATCCGCGACTGGGCCTGGGGCTGGGTGTCCATCGCAGTCAGACCATCCTCCTCCGGGAGAACAGCGGTGACGCTGCCGGGCGCGAGCCGGACCGCACCGGTCTGCGTCGACACCGCATAGTGCGAGGTGCTGTCATAGCCAAAGATCCCCTGCAGTCCCTGCTGCGCGGACAGCAGGATCGAACCGGCCTGATTGACCGAGGTGGTCGCCACCAGCACGCCGGACTGCTGCAAATTCATGCCGACCAGCGTGACGCTTCCGGTCGGCGCCGCGATGAGGCCGGTGTTGCTGACCGTGCCGCCATTGAGCACATTCAACATCAGACCCTGCTGGCTCGTGCTGCCGCTTGTCGTGACGTAAACCGACGTGCCGGCCGCGAGCGCGGCCTGCCCGCCTGGCGTAACGATGCTGCCGCTGTTCTGCACATTGGCGCCGAGCAGGAATACGTTCCCGCCTCCCGTGGTGACGGATGCGGGCGGCGCCGTGACGATCACGGCACCGGGCTCGACGATGACGTTGCCCGTTGGGCCGCTGCTGTTGGCGAAGATCGGGGCCTGCAGATTGCCGGAGTTGTCGAACGGTGAGCGATTGAGCAGCGCGGTCTTGAACTGCTGATCGGTGACATTGAGTGTCGATGCCACCAGCGAGCCAACATTGACCTGGCTGGCGCCGCCGAAAATGATGCCGTTCTGGTTGATCAGCAGCACCTGGCCGTCGGCGTTGATATGGCCGAGGATCTGGCTTGGTCCGACATTGCCGATCACGCGATTGAGCGCGACCCAGTTGCTGTTGCCCTGCTGGTTGAACACGACGTCGGTCCCGGCGCCGACGTTGAAGCTCTGCCAGTTGAGGATGGCCTGCGGCGCGGTCTGGGTGATGCCGACGCTGGTGCGTCCGTTGGCGCTCCTCTGGGTCGGAAGGCTGGCGCCAGACCAGAGGTTCGATCCGGGCGCAGCGCCCGGCGCGACTTGTAGCCCGCCCGGTGCCAGACCATTGGGCACCGTCAGCTGCGGCAGCGTCTGCGACGTGCCGGCGGCCTGTGCAGCACTGCGGGCGGTCGCCTGTGCCGCCTGCATGGCCTGGATCGCTTGGGCCGCTCGCACCAATGCGCCAGAGCTTTGGGCAGCCGCGTCAGCCGCCTGCTGGGCCCCAGCGCTCGCCGCGTCGGCTGCGTATTGTGGCGCCGCGATCGCCCGCGCGGCACCGAACGGCCTCGCGCTCGCGGGATACGCAGCGAGCAACAATGTCACCAGGCTCGTGCCGGCCATCAACCCGCCGCGGGACACAAGGCGCGACCGCAACCGGGTGCGGACGGCCAATTCACCGCGCGTAGAGGAATGATGGGTGGCTTGAGCTCGAACCGGCATGACAGTCCTTCCAGCGAACATCGCAGAGGTCACACCAGCGTGACGGGGAAGCCCCATCCAAAGCCGCAAGGGATTTTTGTGAAAGTTTCGTGTCACCGCAGAGCGGTCGCAAGATTGCAGGAACCAGGCTTCAGCTCAGCAGCACGATCCCGCCAGGCAGCGACCGCACGCGCGCATTGAAAGCCTGCTGGAGCTGGGTCAGAATCTCGTCCATACGATCGATGCGAAAACGGCCACTGACGGGCAACCGGGCGATCTCGGCATTGACGATGAAGATGCGGCCAGGCCGGTAGCGGTTGATCTCGTCGACCACATCGGACAACGGCGTGAAGCGAAACAGCAGGACGCCGCGCTGCCAAGCAGAGGCAGCCTCGATATCGGCAGCGGCGAGTGTCTCCCCGCGGGCGTCGTAGCGCAGTTGCTGGCTCTCCTTCATGGTGATCGTCTGGGCGCCCCGCTCGACCTGCAGCTCACCCTTGAGGCAAGTCACACAGACCGGCCGCTCGCCGCCGGCCGGTACATAGCGCACGTCGAACTGTGCCTGATCCGCGAAAATCCAGCGGTCGGCCACGCGAACGCCAAAGCTGCGCCCGGATGTGGCGAACTCCGCCTCACCGGAGAGCAACTCGATCCGTGCCGCGCCGGGATCGGCGGGTTGCAGCGCGATGCTGGTCTGCACGTTCATCCGGATTGAAACGTCGCCCGGCAGCGCCACGTTGCGCTGCTCGCCGATGCCGGTCCGGTAGTCAGCCGCGAGCTCCGACCACGACGGCCACAGATCGAGCGGCGGACGCGCAAGCGCATAGACGGCCGCCGCCGAGGCAGCGGCCGCGAGCCCTCCGCCGAGCAACGCGCGGCGATTGAACGGGCGCGAAGCGCTCGTCAACGGTCCTGCCGTCGCCGCCGCCCGCAAATTGCGACCGGCCGGCGCAAGGTCTCGCCACAGGCGGCTCGCTGCGGCAAAAGCGGCGGCATGCTCCGCGCTCTGGCCGCACCAGCGCCTCAGTGCCTCGGCGTCAGCCGCGGTGGCCTGTCCGGAGGTGAGATGCCGGACCCAGCCCACCGCTTCCCGCTTGAGCGGGTCAAATCCCATATCGTCGTTATCCATCGCGCTCATGGCCGGCGTCCGCCTTGTGCCCGCCTACGCCAAGTTGCGGCGGTTCTCACCACCACTTTCAATAAGACGTTTCCAGCCGGGCGAAACCGCATGCTATCCGCCGCTCCGATCGCGCCGCGCCAGACAATATTCCTGCGCCCGCTGCAGCTCGAGCTCCACCAGGCGCAGGGAAATGCCGAAGCGGCGGGCGATCTCCTGCCGCGGCATCTGGTCGAGCCGCGCTGCAAGCAGAATCGCGCGGCGGCGCGGCGGCAGCTCGCGCAGGATGGCTTCCAGCCCGCGCAGGTCCGAACGCGCGCGCGCCACCTGCTCCGGATCGGGCGCGCCATCGGCGATCTCGAGCAGTCCGTCGACCTCGGCGGTGCTCAGGGTACGACTATCGGCACTACGCTGGCGATCACGCGCCGCGTTCATGGCGACGCCAAAGATATAGTTGCCGGGATTGCGGACCACACCGACCGAATCCGCCCGGGCGATGCGGAGCCAGGCGTCCTGCAGCGCATCGCCCGCGAGCTCGGACGATCCCAGCCTGCGTGTCAGCCGTCGCTTGAGTTCATCATAGCGCTCGACCAGCAGGCGTCTTATCAGCGCCAGCGACGCCTCCGTCATGGCGTCGCGCTGGCGCGGCGCGCCGGAGTGCCGCTACAGGCCATCGTCGTGGCGGGTCCCTGCGGGACGACCACCAGAGTGACTGGCTGGGCGAGGCCTGCCGGCGGCGGCGCATCGATCTGCATCCGGCGTAGCGCTTGATCGATGCCCGCATCGACCGCAGCGCTGCCCGCCGAGCCCAGCCGCGCGTATCGTTCCACGTTGCCGGCCGGATCGATCCAGAATTGCAGCGCGATCCGATAACGGCCCGGCCGTGCATCTGCATCCGCACACAATGCGGCCCGAACGCCGGCCTGCAGCCGCGCATAATAATGATTCACTGGAACCGGCAGCGGCGCCTGTGGCGTGGCCGGAGCGGGATAAAGGACGAAAGACGTCTCTCCGAGCACTCGCGCCGACAGACCACTGCCCGCGAGCAGCCGCGCGAGCGCCGTGTCCGCGGTCATAGGCCCACGCACGGCGCTGGCATGCAGTCCAGCCGTCAGGTTGCTGTTGTAGAGAACGTTCCGACCAGCCACGGCGCCATACTGCTCGAGGGCGGCGGCCAGCGGCTGGGCTGTGATATCAAAATCGATCCGCGCCTCCTCTGCCGATGCTTTCGGCGGCGCCAGAACGAGGCACGCGCCGATCATCAGCGCACAGCACAGCCGCGCACTCCAGGTCTGCGCAGGCGCATCCGGGGTCAACTCGGCCCCTCGCGTTGGCAAGGCTGTCATGGTCGGGCGGGGACCATAGGCAGGCCGTGTAACAATCTCATGTCAGGAAGGTAGGAGCCCAGCGCATCGGCGATGCCCCCGCCGTGGTGCTGCGGAACTACGCGAAACGGTAGCGGAGCGCGGACGCCAAGGAGCGGCTTGCGAACACCCTCAGCGCGCTCGCGGCGGGTTTTCTCAAGTCCTGACGGTTCTCTGTCCCCGCATTGTCCCCAAACCCCGGTCTGTTCGCATTGCGTTCAGCCTCGCCCTACGGTAAGTGCCTGACATTCCCTGATCCGGAAGGGTGGCCGAGTGGTTTAAGGCACCGGTCTTGAAAACCGGCGTGCCCGCAAGGGTACCGTGGGTTCGAATCCCACCCCTTCCGCCAGTACACTGTTCTCCGTTGTTCTCCACTGTTCGGAATCCCCAGTAAAATCAGCGCTTTCGCCGGCAGGCTGTATTCCTTAGTTCGCCGTCGTTCCTCACAATCGAAGCGCAAACCGTAGCTTGGGACCGTAGGTTCGGAGGATGGTTTTGATCGGAGGAACACGTGGCTGGAAAACTCAGGCCGCTCGATGTCGAACGCGAAACGAAGCCCGGAAAGTATGCTGACGGCGATGGGCTCTACCTGATCGTCACTGGCCCCGGGGCGAAGAGCTGGTCCTATCGTTATTGGAAGGACGGCAAGGAGCGATGGCATGGCCTCGGCTCCTTCAGGGATGTAACTCTTAAGAACGCTCGTCTCGCACGTGACGCAGCTCGCCTACGTGTGAAGGGGGACCGCAACACGGCCGGCATAGACATCGTGCAGGAGCGCCGTGAGGCTCGCCAAGAGGCGAAGGCGGTGGAGGCGAAGGACGCGGCGCCGACCTTTGAGGAGTGCGCAGAGGTCTACATCCGCGCGCTGTGGTCCACGTGGAGCGAAAAACACCGCGATCAGTGGCCCTCCTCGCTTAAGCGATATGCCTATCCGACGATCGGAAAGCTGACCATCGCGGACATCAAGCCGAGCCACATCCACGAACTGCTCGCGCCCATCTGGTTGACCAAACGCGAGACCGCCAACCGGGTGCGCGGCCGGATCGAAACTATCATCGCAAAGAACGCCGACATTGACGACCTCGATTTCCGCAATCCGGCCGAATTGACGAAGCAGCTCCGCGAAAAGCTACCAAAGCGGCCCAAGCGTGTCATTCGTCACCACCCGGCCCTTCCCTATACGGATGCGGCGCACTTTATGAGTGAGCTTCGTGCGGCTGAGGGACGCGCCGGGATGGCGCTGCGCTTCTTAATCTTCACGGTGTGCCGCACGAATGAAATCCTCGGCGCCCGATGGTCCGAGATCGATCGGACCTATCCGGCCGGTGCGGTGTGGCGGATCCCCGGCGAGCGGATGAAGATGGACCAGGACCACTGCGTCCCGCTCTCGCAGCCCGCGCTAGATGTGCTCGACGAGCTAAGCAAAGGCCAGCAGAGTGAACTAATCTTCACCAACCCGGACGGCCACGAGTTTTCTGAGAACGCGATGCTCGCGGTACTCGATCGGATGGGCTACGGGCACGTCACTGTCCATGGCTTCCGAGCGACTTTTGCGACTTGGGCCGAGGAATGCACAGATTATCCCGACGGCGTTCGAGAGGCTGCGCTGGCCCACAAATACAAATCTGAAACGACCGCCGCCTACCAGCGTGGGGCTAAGTTGGAAAAGCGTCGTACTCTTATGCACGATTGGGCTGAACTCCTCCTTGCGCCAGGGAATGTAACGCGCTTGGCGCGTGGCTAGACTTTTCGTTAGATGCGGCGTCGACCGCCGAAATAATCTTCGCGCCGCAATGGATGGGAGACCATATGCGCGACCCAAACTACTACATCGCGCTCTGCGCACGCAAATTCGTAGAACTCACTCGGCAGCTGATTTTGGCAGTGGATGCGGAGCAGCGGGACAAGCTGATTGCCTTGCTGCAATACGTTAGGCAATCCGCGGTTCACGAGACAAATTCTGAGCGTGAGCGACGCCGGTGGCAATTGCCAGACGATCTTCGAAGGTGGACCGATCGCAAGGTTCAATTGGCACGCGACATAACACCGGTCGAAGTAGAGGCTTTGCGAGGCTATTACGCTGTGCCCGGTGGAGGATTGCTGGGAACGCTTTCGAGCGTCGAGATGATCCGCCTTGCTGACGTTTGTGAGGGATGGTCGTGCACTGCCGACCTCGATCGTCTTTCAGCAATTCAGACTCAGGGATTTGCAGATTCGATGCGATCGATGGCTGGTTTCCTGGGGCCAGACCACGTACCTCATGATCCGCCGGCCCGTTCCATTCATCGGTTCTTATACGAGATGGCCTTCTTGGATTCTAAAGACTGAGAAATTCGAGTACGCGCTCGTGAACGAAGATCCCGTTTTAATGGCGCAGCTAGCCTTGCCCGACTTTCGATGAGGTAGGCACGACTACGCCGGATCATTTCGCTGGTCACGCATTGCACTTATGGCGGCGAGCACAGCGACATAGAAGTCGTCCCAATCGCCGCAAAAGGGACAATACTTTGCAAGCTCCTGGTCACTGAGCTGTTCTCGGCAAAGGTTTCGGACAACCAGGCCGCCGCCAAAATGGAAAAACGCCGGATCAGAGTCGATGGGAAGACCTCTGGCGTGCAGGTCGTCGAGCTTTGCAAGGATATCGTCCGGCAGACGAGCTGCCACATATTGCTCGACGCTCTTTCGGATCGGCTCCGGGACCTGCGCCCATCGCTCCATGAAAAATAGGTTGGGATCGAACGACTTGTCGAAATCCGGGAAATTCATGAAAGCTCCGATTGAGCAATGAGGCAGCTTGAACAAAGCGCGGCTCGCACTCGACGTACCCAATATAGGGAAGCCGTTGCGCCATTGCTCATGCAAACCGCATCTTGCGGCAGACACTGCTAGCTTCTGACAATCAGGTTAGCCTAGGGCCACGCCGCCATCGCGGCTCCAGAGGCGATAGTGTCGCCGTCGCACCTTAGGTCGACTGTCTCAGCATCAGCGGGACTCCTCGTAGATGCCCGCCAGCTCACCCCGATCCGAGACTCATCCTTCCGCGAGATTTCCCACTACAACGCCGTTTAATTGCGTTCGGCCGTAGGTTTCGACCGTGGCTTTCACCCCGATTAGAGGAAAGCGCTACAATAAATGCCGTTCAGAGGATGGGATATTCAGCCGATGGCGGAAAGAATCTCGGTATGCGGATCGTAAGACGGTCCAAGACTATGCTGTGATCGCTGCTCGTTCCCCACCAGTCCCCCACCAGTACTCCACCAAGCTCTCCCCGGTCCCCGCCCGGTTCCCCACCTATAGTTGCATCTTTGTACGCGCACCACATTTCGGTGCATGAACGCACCTTGCTTGTTGCAGGAATGTATTCCTCGTTGTTCTGTCGAACCGTCAGAAACGTGCGGAGAGATTCGATGCAACAAACAAAGGACACGCAAAGTTCACGCGGCGCATTAGTTGCCACAGTGAGCGAGACTATGGCCGCGCTCAAGATTGGTCGCGCGAAGACGTACGAGCTAATCAATAGCGGGCAGATCCAGTCGTACGTCGAAGGCAGCTCCCGCAAGATCATTTGGTCATCGATCCACGACTACATCGAGCGGCGGCTCGCCGAAGAGGAAACGCGTCGCGATGGTCGGGCTGCCTGATCGAAAAGACGCCTGCCTCGCATCACAGGCATGTAATCCGATAAGGAGAGATCTCGCGATTGGTGCCCGATCGTCGTCCAATCTCGAGAACGCCGTCACCAGCGAGGACCGCAAATGAGCGCGCTCCGGGGATTGGCGCGAGCGCTGGGTGGGGAAGTAGCGGGTGCATCTGTTATTTGTCCTGGACCTGGGCACTCGTCGCGCGATCGCTCGCTTAGCGTGAAGCCATCGGCGGCAGCGCCCGACGGCTTCATAGTGTTCAGTCACGCCGGCGACGACTGGCGAGTGTGTCGGGCTCACGTGCTTCAGCGTTTGGGCAGTCATGCTGACCGCCGACCGGGACAGCGATTATCTCCTTCAGGCAACTACGGCGAAGCTGCGCGGGCGCTATGGCAGGAAGGCGTTGACCTACGCGGAACTATTGCCGAGCGTTATCTCGCGAGCCGCGGGCTTATGTTATCGGATGATATCGCGCCACGCGCCATTCGCTTTCACGATGCTTGCCCTTGGCGCGGCCAGGATGGCATCCTTGAACGCCGTCTCGCAATGATTGCGGCGTTTCGATCGGTCGTCAATGATCGGCTAGTGGCAGTGCATCGGACTCTGTTGTCTGACGACGGACGTAAGCTCGACCGCCGGATGCTTGGACCAGCCGCCGGCGCCGCGATCAAAATAGACGGCAACCAAGATGTGGAATATGGATTGACGATCTGCGAGGGTCTTGAAACCGGCTTGGCAGGTCGCGCCTTGGGTTTTCGGCCGGTTTGGGCGCTCGGTTCGGCCGGCGCCATAGGCTCGTTTCCATTGCTTCCTGGGATCGATGCGCTGACCATCCTTGCCGAAACGGATGATCGCGGCGCGAACGCGAGAGCCATCCAGAACTGCGGAGATCGATGGACTGCAGCTGGTCGCGACGTGTTCGTCGCTACGCCGCGCCTGGTCGGCGACATGAACGACGCGTTGCGCGTATGAAGATTCCAGCACCCACGCCGCGCGCTGGCGAAGTCGTGACGATCGAACGCTATGTTCCGAGCCGAGAAAGCGAGCCGCCGATTGCAGAAGTTTTCCCCCATACCCCCTCTCCTAGCTGGGCAGTCGGAAGCAGCCGAGAAGTTGATCAGGATCGCCTCGCAAGACAAGCACATCAGATCACAGACACCACGATCAATACCGTCAGCTTTCTGACATTGCTCGAGGAGAATGTCGTCGAAGAGCCGGACTACATCGAGCCCAATTTTGCTGGCCCCGGCCAGCTTGTATTAATCGCAGGCCCGCCAAAGGCGCAGAAATCTTTGCTGCTTCAGGAAATGCTCGTATCGTGCGCGCTTGGCGCGCCCTTCCTGCTGGAAACTTTCACCGTGTCGCAACCGTTAAGGGTATTCTGGTTGCAGGCGGAGATGAACCGCAAGCTCCTGCGCAAGCGAGCGCGTGAATTCGAGGACCTCACGAACGCTGACCGCCAACTGCTCGGCCAGAACCTAGTGATCTCAGAACGCTTCCGAATGCTTCTCGACGACGGCGGCGTTAAAAAGACCGTCAAAACGATCAGAGCTAGCTTCCCTGACGGAAAAATGCCTGACGTCATCGCGATCGATCCACTCGCCAACGTATTTGACGGAGACGATGAGAATCAGAGCGCGCAACTGCTCCGCTTCCTTACTACTCGGTTGGAGAAGATCCGCCAGGACGTTAATCCGATGGCGGTTATCGTACTTGTGCACCATTCGGCCAAGCGATCTGCAGACGAGCTTGCTCGCGACCCGTTTTCGACTATCCGAGGTTCAGGGGCACTACGCGGCTACTATGACAGCTGCATCGTAATCTCCCGGCCGAACGAAGAGACGAAGACGCGCAAAATTCACTTCGAACTACGAAGTGGCGAAGCGCCGGCGCCGATGACCGTGGTCTATTCCAAAGGACGCTTTAGAAAGGAGGCGGAGGGTGCTGCCATCGATAAAGCTATGGCCCGCAGGATGCTTGCTGATCTTAGAGCCGCGTGGGAAGCCGGCAAGCCGTGGGCGCTCACTGCGCAGTGTAGACCGGAAGGCCGTCATGCAGCGTATAATCTGTCCAGAGCCTATCGGATCAAGCCTACAGAGGTAACAGCCCTGATCAATGAATGGGCTAGGCTGAACGTCATCACGTTGCGCCCACGCATTACCCGAAAACGTCCCGCTGGTTTCGAAGTCACCGGGACGTTGGACTGATGCGCAGGTGCGCAGGTGCACTTGGTAAGCCATTGAAGTTGCTAGTGCGCAGCTGTAGCGCCGAAGGTGCACAGGTGCACAGGTGCCCCCTAAAAACCATTGAACTTGTTCACCGCACAACAGCACAGCACAGCTGCATATATAAATATATGCCTCCGCCGCTTCAGGCGGCGAGGCCTAAGCGCATCGAGGTTGAGCGCGCCGTTTGTCCGACCGCCGGCAAATCGACCGCGATGGTAGGCGACCAAACGACACTGATTCACGGTATTGAGTGGTCGATAGCTGCCGCCCCAAATCCGAGCAGCTGCCTATATGGCGCTCTCGTTGTTCAAAAAATTCAGAACGCTCGATTCCTTCTTGCGAGTAAGTATGCGGATGCGGATCACCGCTCCTCCCCACCGACTTGTTTTTGTTGAGCGTTCTGATTGTCGGATGAAAAACTACGGTCGGATTCCACGCTTCATGATGCATAACGGCCGTGTTCGTGAGACGAGCTTCGCAGAAGGCGGTAGCTCGGTGAGCCCCCACTCTCGATTAGCGCAGGCCGGCCTGCATGAACCAGAGGCGCAGCAAGTGTGGAGCAGCGCTATTACCGTACCAATGCTGTTGGTCACTGAAGTGCAAATGCTTGGCGGCGTTCGAATCCAAAAGGCTGTTTCGAGTCAGTCAATGGAACGGTGAAACATCGAGGCGATTTTCATAGTTCTTCCAGCCATTTTTAATGTTCCACACCACTGTCCGCCGGGTGCCGGCTCAGCAACCGTTACGGTGAGACACTTCCTGCAACAGGTTAGCGTCCAAATGCGTTTTAAAGGCTCTTCAGGAAGTCCCGCTCACTGCTCGCACGTCAACGGCGGTTGATGTGGC
>NZ_JACMYO010000085.1 GCF_020889685.1 Bradyrhizobium oropedii | reverse complement strand
GCGATCGGAGGCGCGGTCGGAAGCGTCTGCTCGAACGCCTCGAGCGGCGCCAGTGGCGGCGGCACGGCCGTCCGTGCGGCAGCTAAGCCCTTGGCCTCGATTGCATCCAGCCGGCGCTGCAGCACCGAAATCTGGCCCAGCGCCTTGCGCGCGAAAATGATGGCAACGATGGCGATGACGAGCGTGAGGAAATCGAACGGCGAATCGAACATTGGGCCTCCGGCAGGACGCGCCGGACTTTTGGCCAGCCAGCGGCCCGTCGCAACCTAGTAGTGCACTTGGGAGGACCGGAAGTTCAAGGCCGCGGCAGGTTCGTGCTATTCCAGATCGATGTGAAAGGGCCGGCCTTCGACGCTCATGCTGCCGGGGCCCATCGCATCGAGCGCGCGCAGCATCCGGCCGTCGCGCCCCAGCGCCTTGTCGGCGAGGCCGACGATCAGCCGGTTCGGCGCCGCGATCGGCGAGGCTTCGCGGATCAGCCGGGCGATGGACATTTCGTCGCGGTGCGGATTGAGCGCGCAGACGGTGGCGAATGCGCTTGCGGTCGAGCGGCTGATGCCCGCGTAGCAATGAACCACCATCGGTGCGCGGCGATCCCAGCCGCGCACGAAAGTCAGCACGCGCTCGATATGCGTCTCGTTCGGCGCAACGAAGCCGTCCATCTGTTCGACGATGTCGTCCATCGACACTTTCAGATGATTGGCCGGAAGCACCGAGGGCGGGCGCTGCACCTGGTCGACGTTGGCCATCACGGTCAGCACATGGCTGGCGCCGGTGGCACGAACCGTGTCGGAGAGCGCGGCAAGCGAGCAGACGTGAAGCATGATGGTCCTTGGCTATCGGGTGGGTCCGATTATAACGGGCTGGTCCCGGTGGGCAAAGCCGGGTGCCGCCATGCCTGCCCTTCGTTTTGCGGCGCAACCGGCCACAGGCTTCGCGCAGCCGCGCCTATGATGCGTGCAATGCCTTGAAGCGTTCGAGAAACTGCTTTTCGGCCCGCGCTGCGGTCCATGGCGTCAGATAGTCGCGCTCGGTCGCCTCGGGCAATTGCGGATCGCGGCCGAACAGGCGCTTGGCTTCGGCTTGCGAAAATCCTGCCAGATGCGTCGCCTCGAGATAGGCGGCGCCGCGGTCGGCGGCCTTGATCTGCTGGGTGATCTCGTCCGCCAGCACCGCAGGCAGGCCGAAGCGGATATGGATCGCCGACAGCAGTCGCTTCTCCACCACCTTGTATTCGCCTGACAGCACCGCCTTGAACGGTGAGATCATGTCGCCGATGACATATTCCGGTGCGTCATGCAGCAGCGCGGCGAGACGGTGGCTGGTGTCGACGCGCGGCGTCTGCTGGCGCATCACGGCCTCAACCAGCAGCGTGTGCTGCGCCACCGAGAAGATGTGCGCGCCTGAAGTCTGGCCATTCCAGCGCGCGACCCGCGCCAGTCCATGCGCGATGTCGACGATCTCGATATCGAGCGGCGACGGGTCGAGCAGGTCCAGCCGGCGTCCGGATAGCATCCGCTGCCAGGCGCGGGTGGTCTCCGTCGATTTACGCGAAGTCATTTCTTCTTGAGCCGCGGGCTGCGGAGCTTGCCGCTGCAAGACTCGTGGCAGAAGCAGGTGACGAGGTGGTCGTTGACCATGCCGGTCGCCTGCATGAAGGCGTAGACGATGGTGGGGCCGACGAACTTGAAACCGCGTGCGCCAAGCTCCTTGGAGACCTTGATCGAGACCGGCGTCGAAGCGGGAACGCTCGCGGTGCTCTTGAACTGATTGACCTTCGGCTTGCCGTCGACGAAGTCCCACAGGAATTTCGAGAAGCCGGGGCCTTTCTCCATGATCTCGAGATAGCTCTTCGCGCTCGCCACCGTGCCTTCGATCTTGGCGCGGTTGCGAACGATGCCGGCGTCGTTCATCAGCGCATGCACCTTCTTGTCGGTGTAGCGCGCGATCTTCTCGGGCTGGAAATCGTCGAAGGCTTTGCGGAAATTCTCGCGCTTGCGCAGGATCGTGATCCAGGACAGGCCCGCCTGGAAGCCGTCGAGGATCAGCTTTTCATAGAGCGCTCGGTCGTCATATTCCGGCACGCCCCATTCATTGTCGTGATAGGCAACATAGAACGCATCTTCGCCCGGCCAGGGGCATCGCGTCTTGCCGTCGGGATGCAGTTTCGCGGTACGGCTCATGCGACGGTCTGCTTGGGTGCGGGGCGGACAACGTTGGGTTCGGCGAGGTGAAGCGACAGGCCGCCCGCGGTCAGCGCGAGGCCGGCATCGAGCGCATCGGCGACGCGGTCGATGCGCACCAGCGCGAGGCCGTTTTGCCCTGCGGTCGAGCCGATGGTGCCGACCTGCTTGTCGCCCGCGAGGATCGTTGCGCCCGCTTCGGGGGCGGGACCATCGAGAATGACCTTCACCGTGCGGGTCCGCGCCGTGCCGCGATGCTGCATGCGCGACACCACCTCCTGGCCGACATAGCAGCCCTTGTCGAAATCGACGCCATGCAGGTGGTCCATGTTGGTCTCGTGCGGGAAGGCGTCGCCATACATGAAGTCGAGCCCGCCGCGCGGCACGCCGGTCGCGATCCGATGCGCCTCATAGGCGTTGGAGTCGACGAGGTCGGCGCCGATCAGCTCGGCGAGCTTCTGCTTCAGCTCTTCCGGGATCAGGATGCGCCAGCCGAGCGCTGCGTTGCGCGGATCGGCGAAGGCGAGATCGGGTGTCGCCGCCGGCTCGCCATCCCAGGCGGCCAGCACACCGAGGCTGTCGGAGAGGTTCTCGACCACGACCTTGGCGCGCAGCTTGTAGAAGCCGAGCTTGTCGGCGAGCCCCTTGGCGAGCGCGCGCGGCGCATCGATCAGGAAGCCGCCGCCATGGCCGGCCGGCACCTCGGTGATCAGGAAATCGACGATGATCTTGCCCTGCGGCGTCAGCAGCGCGCCGAACCGGGCCTGTCCCGGCCGCAACTGTTCGACGTCGGTCGTAATGAGGCCGTTGAGGAAGTTGCGGGCGTCCTCGCCAGAAACCTTGATCACGCCCCGATCTGGAAGAAACGCTGCTTTCATTCGCAAAATTGGCTCTTTTTCCAAGTTCCTTGGGAAACGCGGTCCTCGCGGATATCCCCTGCCAAGCTAAGGCGCTAGAGTGCGCCGAACAAGGCCCGCGCGACAGCGGAAAGCGGGCGCCGAGGACCGATGAATCAGCATTTTGACACCATTCTAAAATCCGGCACCGTGGTCAATCAGGACGGCGAGGGCGTGCGCGATATTGGTATCACAGGCGGCCGTATCGCCGCGATCGGCTCACTCGGCCAGGCCTCGGCCGGCGAAGTGATCGACTGCAAGGGCCTGCACATCCTGCCCGGCGTGATGGACACCCAGGTGCATTTCCGCGAGCCCGGCTTGACGCAGAAGGAAGATCTCGAGACCGGCTCGCGCAGCGCCGTGATGGGCGGGGTCACTGCGGTGTTCGAGATGCCGAACACCAACCCGCTGACCGTCACCGAAGCGGCGTTCACCGACAAGATCAAGCGCGCGCGTCATCGCATGCACTGCGATTTCGCGTTCTTCATCGGCGGCACCCGCGAGAACGTGCAGGATCTGCCGGAGCTCGAGCGCGCGCCGGGCTGTGCCGGCGTCAAGGTGTTCATCGGCTCCTCCACCGGCGCGCTGCTGGTCGAGGACGACGAGAGCCTGCGGCGGATCTTTCAGGTGATCCGGCGCCGCGCCGCGTTTCACGCCGAGGACGAATACCGCCTCAACGAGCGCAAGCCGCTGCGGATCGAGGGCGATCCGCGCTCGCATCCGGTATGGCGCGACGAGACCGCGGCGCTGATGGCGACCGAGCGGCTGGTCAATCTCGCGCGCGAGACCGGCAAGCGCATCCACGTGCTGCACATCTCGACCAAGGAAGAGATTCTGTATCTCCGCGACCACAAGGATGTCGCCTCCTGCGAGGCGACGCCGCACCACCTGACGATGGCCGCGCCCGAGTGCTATGAGCTGCTCGGCACGCTGGCGCAGATGAACCCGCCGGTGCGTTCGGCCGATCACCGCGCCGGCATCTGGTACGGCATCGAGCAGGGCATCATCGACGTGCTGGGCTCGGATCACGCGCCGCATACGCTGGAGGAGAAGTCGAAGACCTATCCGGCCTCGCCCTCAGGCATGACCGGTGTGCAGACGCTGGTGCCGCTGATGCTCGATCACGTCAACGCCGGGCGGCTGTCGCTGGCGCGGTTCGTCGACCTCACCAGCGCGGGGCCGGCGCGGCTGTTCAACATCGCCTGCAAGGGCCGCATCGCGGCGGGTTATGATGCCGACTTCACCATCGTCGATCTCAAGCGCAGCGAGACCATCACCAACAAATGGATCGCCTCGCGCGCGGCCTGGACGCCCTATGACGGCGTGCGGGTGCAGGGCTGGCCGGTCGGCACCTTCGTGCGCGGCAGGCGGGTGATGTGGCAGGGCGAGGTCACGACGCCGTCGTTGGGGGAGCCGGTCCGGTTCCTCGAGACGCTGAAGGCCTAGCGCATCAAATGCGCTAGGTTCCTCAACGCGCTTTCTTCACGCGAACCGGTGCCCACTTCGCTCGAAAGCGCGCTTTGCGGGATTACTGTCTGGCGAGCGCCAGCGAGAACTCGCCGTTGCGCACGCGCGCGGCGAGACCCTCGGCGAACTTCGCCACCGCATCCTCGCCATAGGTGTTGACGAGCTCGGCGAGCGCCGCAAACAGGCTCGCCTGCGCGAGGCAGTCGCCGTCGACGCCATCATGAAGCGCTTCCGCCCAGGCCTCGTTCAGATAGCTCAGCGCAGCCTGCTTCTGCTCGTGGTCGGGTCGCGGGTCTTCTTGGTGAAGGGGAAAGGACGCTGGATGGCGCATGAAACTCTGCAAAATGGATGCGCGCGGTTCGAGGAGCGAACCACTGCGACGCGCCAGATGTATCACGCATGCGGGTACCGCCTAGCCCACTTCTTTCGAAAAGGTTAACGCGCGCGACGGCATTTAAAGGGGAATTCCGGATATCCCGGCCTCCATCAGCTGAATGAGCTGTGGATATGGTCCAGCACCGCGCGCGGCGAGGCGCAGAGATGGCTGGCGCCGGCCTCAACCAGCTCCTCGGGCGTGCCGTAGCCATAGGTGACGCCGACCGCGCGAATCCCGTTTCTGGTGGCCCCGATCACATCGTGGCTGCGGTCGCCGATCATCAGGGCGTTGCCCGGATCGGCCCCGGTCTGCTCCAGCGCATAGGCCAGCAGCTCGACCTTGTTGACGCGGGTTCCGTCGAACTCCGAGCCGAACACGTGGTCGAAATAGCCGTTGAGCCCGAAATGCGCGATGATCCGGGTCGCGAATACGTGCGGCTTCGAGGTTGCCACGAACATCCGGCCCGGCCGCTGCCGCAACGCCGCCAGCACCTCTGCGATGTCGGGATAGACGCGGTTCTCAAACAGCCCGACATCGCCGAACCGCTCGCGGTAGAGCTCAACCCCGCGGTCGGCGAGCTCGTCGCCGCCGAGCAGCATCGCAAAGCTCGCCCGCAAGGGCGGCCCGATGCACCAGGTCAATTCGTCCTGCGTGGGAACGGGCCGGCCGAGCTTTTCCAGCGCATACTGGATCGAGCCGGTGATGCCGGGCTTCGGGTCGGTCAGGGTGCCGTCGAGGTCGAAGAAGATCGCGCGCTCAGTTGGCATAGCGGGCCGTCAGGTCGCGCGAAATCTTCGAGCCTTCCTCGATGTAACGGCGGATCGCCACGCTGGCTGCGGGGGTGCAGGTCCGGTAGGTCTGCTGGAAGCCGTTATAGCCGCGGTTGAAGCCCGCGATCATGCGGGCGCGGCGGTCGCCGGAGGGGGTTTCGGCATCGATCAGCGCCTGCATCTCATTGCGCCATTTGGCGCCCTCGTTGGAGCCGCAGATGCCGCGCAGATAGTGCAGGGCGCCGAGGATCTCGGCCAGCCGCTGCAGGTCGCCGTCGAACGGCGCAGCCGCGTCCTGCGCCCGGGCGGGCGTCGCAAGGCATGCCGACATCAAGATCACAACGGCGAGAAAGGCTTTGATCATCAGGGGTTCCGGAATGGCCGTGGTATGCCCCCTCAATGCGCCCGAGGCAAGGCGGCAGGGCACCCCGGAGCCCCAAAACAGGCCTCAAACCAGCCGCCGGGCGGCCGCAATCACCTCGTGGAGACCGCCGGTGACCTTGAGGTCGCCGATCTCCTCCGGGGCCAGCCATTTGAAGTCGTCGTGCTCGTCGTTCAACACGGGCTCGCGGGAGGCCCAGCGCGCCGCGAACGTCATGATCAGGTAATGCCCGGTGCCGGGACCGGTCGGCAGCACCTCGCGCCAGCCGGCGAGGCCGAGGATATCGACCCGCAGGCCGGTCTCCTCGTCGATCTCCCGGTGCAACGCGATGTGCAGCGTTTCGCCGAACTCGACCCGGCCGCCGGGCAGCGAATAGAAGCCCTTGCCCGGCGAGCGGGCGCGCCGGACCAGCAGAACCTTGCCGTCACGGAAAATCACGCCGGAGACGGCGAGCTGCGGGCGGATCGGAGGTTCGGGAGAGGTCAAGGCAACAACCGGTTTTGGAGCATGATCCGGAAAAGTGGCGGCCGGTTTTCCGGAAGGATCATGCTCAAAAAGAGTTTCTATATAGCCTGATATCTCAGGCGCCCGCCATGATGCTGTCGACATCGGCCTCTGCGGCGCCGTTGATGATGCCGGCGGTCTGCATCACCAGCGGCTTGACCCAGACGATGGCCTGCTCGGCGAGCGCGACCCGGCTCTTGTCCTGCTGCAACTGCCGCATCGCGGCGCCGACCTCGGTCAGGATCCTGGTCATGCTGTCGGTGAGCTGGTCGAATTCGGCCCGGATACCGGCGTTCGCGGTCTCATAGGACTCGATCGCGAGGTCGCGTGCCTTGAAGTTGGACGCGGTGAAATGCTCGGCATAGGACAGTGGCTGCCATTCCAGGAAATCGTCGGC
Source organism: Bradyrhizobium oropedii (assembly GCF_020889685.1). Taxonomy (GTDB): domain Bacteria; phylum Pseudomonadota; class Alphaproteobacteria; order Rhizobiales; family Xanthobacteraceae; genus Bradyrhizobium; species Bradyrhizobium oropedii. The sequence continues at coordinate 27,108 of NZ_JACMYO010000085.1, read as the reverse complement.
GCATTCCGGCAGGTCCGGCACCATCTCCAGCAGCATGATGGCTTCGTTGAAGTGATTGAGGTAGTCGGTGGCAAGCCCGGTGCGGGGATTGATGTTGGCGGCGCGCAACAGCGCCGCCCGCGCCTCGTCGGGGTACGTCGGTCGCGGGGAAGAGCCCGCTATGGCGGCCGTTGAGGTCATTGGTCGCAGTCTTTAACGGTCCAAGTTAAGGCTGAATAAACGGATACCACTCTGGACGGGATATGTGCGGACGCTTTGTCATTACCTCGCCGCCGGCGGCCTTGCGGGAGATGTTCGGCTACATCGAGCAGCCGAACTTTCCTCCGCGGTATAATGTTGCGCCGACCCAGCCGATTCCGGTGGTGCTGCTGCAGAATGGCGGCCGGCATTTTCAATTGATGCGCTGGGGCCTGATCCCGTCCTGGGTCAAGGACCCCCGAACCTTCTCGCTTCTCATCAACGCCCGCTCCGAGACAATTCGGGAGAAGCCGGCCTTCAAGAACGCGATCAAGCGGCGCCGCGCGCTGATCCCGGCCGACGGCTATTACGAATGGCAGGATGCCGGCGGCCGCAAGCGGCCGTTCTTCATTCATCGCCGCGACGGCCACCCGCTCGCCTTTGCAGCACTTGCCGAGACCTGGATGGGGCCGAACGGCGAGGAGCAGGACACGGTGGCGATCGTCACCGCACCGGCGAGCCCCGATCTCGCGCAGCTGCATCACCGCGTGCCTGTGACGATCCGGCCCGAGCAATTCGCGCGCTGGCTCGACTGCCTGCCCAACGATGTCGACGACGTGATGCCGATGCTGAAAGGGCCCGATGTCGGCGAGTTCGCCTGGCACCAGGTGACGATGCGCGTCAATGCCGTCGCCAACGACGATGAACAATTGCTGCTGCCGATGACCGCGGAACAGATCGCGGCGGAGGACGCGCCGGTGGCGAAGAAGGCCGCGCCGCGCAAGACGCCGGTGCGGGAGGACGACGGGCAGGGGTCGTTGTTCTAGCGAACGCACGAAAATGCGGGCGACGCTGCCGGGGGAGAAGCGCAGTTCTCTCCACGTCGTCGTCCCTGCCTAGTGCGCAATTGCGCACTAGGCAGGGACGACACCGAGTTTGGTTCTCGATTCCACAAGCTTTGCGGCACGATGGATTCCGGGCTCGCGCCAGGCGGCGCGCCCCCAGGTGCGCAATTGCGCACCGGGGAATGACGAGTGGAGTTATCACCCCTTCACTGATGCCACGCCCTCGATCTCGATCAGCATCTTCGGATTGGGCAGCGCCACCACGACGCAGGTGGTGCGCGCGGGATACGGCGCGGGGCCGAACGCGCCGGCATAGAGCGCGTTCATGGTGGCGACGTCGCTGGCGCGCGTCAGCAGCACGTTGACCTTGACGAGATCGCGCATCGTCGCGCCCGCCTCATTCAGCACGCGCTTGAAATTGGTTACGACATTGGCGAACTGCGCCTCGAAGCCGTCGGGCAGCTCGCGGTTGGCATCGAAGCCGGGAATGCCCGAGATGAACAGCAAATCGCCGACGCGGGCGCCGAACGAGAGTGGTGGCGCCTGGATGCCGGGCGGAGGAGGGAAGTGCTTGATTGTGGTCATGGGATCACCCGTCTGCGCGAGATGGAAGTGGAGAGCTTTCGATGGCGCGTGGTGCTGCCGCGCGCCAGCGCCAGAGATTCTTGTCGAAGAGATTCTGGCCGATCATGCCTGCCAGCATCGCAACGACGAACACCACGATCGGCAGTGAGAGCCCGGCGAGATTGACCAATGCGGGGCCGGGGCAGATGCCGACCAGGCCCCATCCGATGCCGAACAGGATTGCGCCGCCGACGAGCGGCGTATCGATGTCGTTGCGATCGGGCCAGAGGAAGCGCGCCGAAAACGACGGCGCGGCGCGCCGCCGCGCGATCGCAAAACCTGCTGCGGCGACCGCGACGGCGCCGGCCATCACGAAAGCGAGCGTCGCATCCCAGGCGCCGAACAGATCGAGGAAGCCGAGCACCTTTTGCGGATCGGTCATGCCGGAGATCAGAAGGCCCGCGCCGAAGACGAGGCCGCAGACGAAGCTTGCAAGCGCGGGCATGGCTAGCCTCCGATCACGTGTCTGACGATGGCAACGGTTGCGATCGCCGCCGTCATGAAGATGAACGTCGCCACGATCGAGCGGCCGGACAGCCGCGCGAAGCCGCAGACGCCGTGGCCCGAAGTGCAGCCATTGCCCATGCGGGTGCCGAACCCGACCAGCACGCCCGCGATTGCGACCACCACCAGACTCGCATTCATCGCCGGCCGCGGCAGCGGCGCGCCGAACAGCGCCGCAACCAGGGGCGCCGCGATCAGCCCGGCGATGAACGCAATGCGCCATCCGCGGTCGGCGGTATCGGGCTGGAGCAGCCCGCCGACGATGCCGGTGACCCCAGCGATTCGCCCGGTCAGCAGCATCAAGAGCGCCGCGGCGAGGCCGATCAGTGCGCCGCCGGCGAGGCCGGAAAGTGGGGTGAAATCGTGCATTGATGCAGGTCCCTGTTGCGCAAACTCCTCAGCGATCCGGCAAAGCGGTGGGCGCGCATGCGCCAGCGGTCGCGCGGCTGCACTGGCGATGATAGACTTCGTGAGATCAGGAACAAGCGCAATCCCGCGTGGCCTGCGGGCACCGCAACCCATCGGCTGGATTGCCGCGATTTGTTTCTCGCCTCACTTCGTCCGGAGAACTCCCCATGAGATTTTCGTCCGCCGCCCGCGCCGTGCTGTTCGCGCTGGCGCTGCTCACCGGATCGTCCGCCGCGCTGGCTGACGAGGGCGCGGTGACGCTGGTCATCTTCAAGGGCGGCTGGATCTTCGGCGGCTCCGCCGGCAAGGGCGTCCTGACCTTCCACGGCCAGACCTACGGGCTCACCGCCGGCGGGCTGGATTATGGCCTGGTGTTCGGCGGCTCCCAGACCACGTTGCAGGGCCGGGTGCGCAACATCCGCCGCGCCCAGGATATCGCCGGCGTCTATGCCGCGGCGGGCGTGGGCGTCGCGCTCGGTGCCGGCATGCGCGGCATCCTCTTGACCAACCAGAACGGCGCGGTGCTCGAATTGAGCGGCAAGCAGATCGGCCTGATGGCCAATGTCGATCTCAGCGGATTGGCGATCACGCTGAAGGAATAGCGGGCGCCGCTGCGTAGGGCGGGTTAGCGAAGCATAACCCGCCGACCTGTGTCCGCGTTTGAAGATGGCGGGTTACGCCTTCGACTAACCCACCCTACGATTCCGTGATCCACTCGGCGAGCTCGCGCCACGGCTGCAAGGTCCAATGCCCGGACGCCGCGCCCGATGGCGACGGCAGCACGAACACGTCGGGAAAACCATTGATGTGCGGCTGCCGCCCGAGCGCAAGCGCGCTGGTCGGTCTGTCGTAAAACAGGCTCGCCGCCTTCTTGCTGGTGAAGGCGATCGTCTTCGGCCGAACCGTTGCGATCTTCGCCCTGAAGCCCGTGACATCGAACGATTGCCGCGCAATCTCATGATCCATCCCGGCGCCGGTCTTGGAGAGATCGGTGAAGCCGATGCCGAGTTCGAGCAGCGCTGCGTATTCGTCCGGCCGATAAAGCCGCGGCGTGATGCCGGCCTCATGCAGCGCGCGCCAGAAGCGGTTGCCGGGATGTGCATAGTAATGCCCGACCGCGGCCGAGCGCGTGCTCGCCGCAGTGCCGACGAACACCAGGCGCAGGTCGGCGCGGAGCTGGTCGGGGAGGCGGTGAGAAGTGGTATCGCGCAAGTCGCTCATCCGGCTGCTGCCTACCATTTCCGCCGCTCTCGTTCTATCATTCGGTAATGAACCGCGATGAATTGGCCGCCGCCTACACGGCACCCGGCCGCCACTATCACAACCTCGCGCATATCGAGGACTGCCTCGCGGCGCTCGCGCGTGTCGACGGTCTTTCGGCGGCCGAGCGCGAAATCCTGTCGGAAGCGATCTGGTGGCACGACGTCGTCTACGATCCGACGCGGTCGGACAATGAAGAGCGCAGCGCGCAGTTCGCCGAACTGCATGTCCGCGCCGACATCGCTCACGAGGTCGGCCGCCTGATCCGTTTGACGAAGACGCACGACGTTCAGGCGGGCGACCGCCTTGGCGCGATCCTGATCTCGATCGACCTCAGCATTCTCGGCGCCGAGCCCGCGCGCTACGATGCCTATGCGGCGGCGATCCGGCAGGAGTTCATCCATGTCGGCGATGCCGATTATCGCGCCGGCCGTGCCAGGGTGCTTAGGCACTTTGCCGAGCGTCCGGTGATCTTCCCCGATGCCGGCTTTGCGGCGACCTACGACCGCCGCGCCCGCGACAACCTCGCGCGCGAGCTGGCGGTGCTGGGCTGAGGGCTGTCGGTAAATCTCCCTCGCCCCGTTCCTGCGGGGTCGAGGCAAGCGAAGCTTGCTCTCAGAGGGCTGGGGTGAGGGGCTCTCACCGCATATGGCCTGCCTCCGCAGGGGCGCATTGCCAAAATATGGAAAACAACCCCATGCACAGTAGCCGGCGGCGTGCCGGCATTCGACACGCAACTTGACATGTCGGGCAACTCAGGGATATTATTCTATTATTCCGAAGTTGCGCAGGCGCGCCTCACCGCGCGTTACGGGACATGGCCGTCGCCATATGCGATTGCCCTGCCGCAAGCGGGGCCAGGTGAAGCGGAGTCCGCGGCTCGATTCCCCCTGATCTCATCAGGCGCTAACGCACCGGCTCCTTGATCTCGTCTTCCGTCGTCACCGCCTGCGCCGGCCCGGTCGCACGCACCATCAAGAACCTTCCCGAGAACGCCGTGCCGCGGATGCTCCAGCGGCCGTCTATCTCTGTCGCGTCGGCATTGACCGCGCCTTCATAGTGCACGGTGCCATAGCCGTAGCCCGGCGGCTCGTAGCGCTTGACGAACGTCACCGCGTTGCCGGAGCGGTGACCCGCAAGCGACGCATTGTGCGTGCTCAGCGGGCAGCCGGGCGCCATGCAGGGCTCGGTCACGCTGCCGCCGAGCGCGCCGCCGGCGTCGATCAGCGTCGCCAGGAACGTGACCATGCCGCTGGGTTGCACATAGCTGCCGTCCCAGACGCCGGTGAGATTGTCGGTCATGGTAGCCCTGTCGAAATGCGGCGTGTGGCGGTGCGCAGCCTCATAAGCGTAGCGATATGCAGGACCGATATAAACCCCGGATATCGCTACGCTCATCCGGACTACGTGTTACCGAATGCCCTCAATGTCTGCCATTCCGTCATTGCGAGGAGCGATAGCGACGAAGCAATCCATCTTTCCACACATGCGGCGCGATGGATTGCTTCGCTTCGCTCGCAATGACGGGGGGCCGAGCTGCACAGGCAGCGTCTCAACGCAAGTCGCGCCCGCTCGCGCCCGGTTGCCTGATCCGGCAAAACGGTCTGTAATCCGGCCAAACAGATCAAGAAGACTATTGGAGCGATCCATGACGGGAGAGGCAAAAACCCATTACGAGGTGATCGTGGTCGGCGCCGGCGTCGCGGGCATCTACCAGATCAAGCGGCTGGCCGATCTCGGCATCGATGCCACCGTGCTGGAAGCCGCGCCCGATCTCGGCGGCACCTGGTACTGGAACCGCTATCCCGGCTGCCGCTTCGATTCAGAGAGCTACACCTATGGCTTCTCGTTCTCGCGCGAACTGCTCGACGAGTGGCACTGGAAGGAACGCTTTTCCGGCCAGCCCGAGAACCTGCGCTACCTCAACTACGTCGCGGACAAGTTCGACCTGCGCAAGCACATGCAATTCAGTTGCAAGGTCGAGACCATGCAGTTCGACGAGACGCGCGATCTCTGGCAGTTGAGGCTCGGCGACGGCCGTACCCTGACCTGCCGCTTTGTCGTGCTCGCGATCGGGCTGCTGTCCGCGCCGACCATGCCGCGCGTGCCCGGGATCGAGGACTTCAAGGGCCGCTCGTTCCATACCTATTACTGGCCGCACGAGGCGGTCGATCTCGCGGGCAAGAAGGTCGCCGTGATCGGCACCGGCGCGACCGGCATTCAGGTGATCGGGGAGATTGCCGACAAGGTCGGTGAGCTCACGGTGTTCCAGCGCCGGCCGAACTGGAGCGCACCGCTGAACAACAGCGAGATCTCGGAAGCGGAGATGGCCGACATCCGCGCCCGCTACGACGAGATCTTCGCCGCCTGCGCGCTGACGCCCGGCAGTTTTGTCCACGGTCCCGACAAGCGCGGCTTCTACGAGGTGAGCCGCGAGGAGCGGCTGGCGCTGTGGAACAGGCTCTACGATGAGCCCGGCTTCGGCATCTGGCTGGCAAACTTCCGCGAGATCTTCATGGATGAAGCCGCCAATGCGGAGCTGTCGGAATATATCGCGGGCCGCATCCGCGGCCGCGTCAACGATCCCAAGGTCGCCGACAAGCTGATCCCGCGGGATCACGGCTTCGGCGTGCAACGCCTGCCGCTGGAGACCCGGTATTTCGAGGCCTACAACCGCGACAATGTGCAGCTCGTCGATCTCTCCGAGACGCCGCTGGTCCGCGTCACCGCATCAGGCCTGCGCACCACGGCGCGCGACTACGACTTCGACATCATCGTCTACGCCACCGGCTTCGACGCCATCACCGGCGCTTATGACCTGATCGATATCAGGGGCATCGGCGGCGAGCGTCTCGCCGACAAATGGAAGCAGGCGCCGTCGACCTTCCTCGGCATGCTCGTGCATGGCTTCCCGAACCTGCTGATGCCGACCGGCCCGCAGAGCGCCTCCGCGTCGACGAACTTCCCGCGCGGCATCGAGAACGGCGTCAACTGGTGCACCCATCTCATGCAATACATGTGGGACCGCGGCCTGACCCGCGCCGATGCGACGCTGGAGGCGCAAGAGCGCTGGACCGCGCATGTCGTCAAAATGTACGAGATCATGCTGATGCGCAAAGCCAAGGGCTGGTTCACCGGCTACAACTCCAACGTCCCCGGCCACGAGGAAGGCACGGTGCGGTATTTCGTGTACAACGGCGGCACGCCGAAGTTTCTGGGGATCATCAACGGCGTGGCGGAGAAGGGGTATCAGGAGATTGAGTTTGGGAAGGGGGCGGGGGGACGCGTGCAGGCCGCGGCCGTTGGCGCGTCAGCATCGTAGGGCGGGTCACGCCTTCGGCCAACCCACCCTACGAGCCTTGCTGATCCGGCCTACTTGCTCGAGCCGTCGCCACCGACGTCACATCGGGCAGCGAACATACGGCGTCGACACCGGCACCGGCTCCTTGGAGCTGAGTGTGATCTTATTCTCTCCGGAGAGTTTCACGTCGAATGCCACGTCTGAAATCGCGACACCGTCCGAGCATGACGCGATCACTCGTACATCCTTCCCGTCATCATGCAACGATTTGACGGTGCATTTTTGAAACGTGCCGGTGATTTGCTTGCCCTGGACGATCAGGCCGCCCGCGTTGAAATCAGCGTCTTTCCTGAACGCGAGCTTGTTGTTCTCCTTGGTGAATACCTGGTCGCAGGCCGAGGCGTCGATCGTCCAGGCTCCGTTCAAATCCGCAGCCTGTGTCGAGGCCGATTGCGCAACGAGAAGTACGAGTAGCACGGCATTGAAGGTTCTCATGAAACTCTCCAATCGAGAGGGGGGTTGGGCTATCGGACCCTCTGTGAACCAGACGTGGAGTTCTCGCCAAACCGCTTCAGCATCAGAGCATTCGATGAGATCGCGGACCTTTCGTTGATCCAAGTCAATGGTTCTGCGGAGCATCTGGCGCTGTCGCATAGCTCATAGCTAAGGGTCGGCCTTGGGCGGGTGCTTTCGTGACCGGCTGTACAATCCGCGCACAAACATACAACGGATTTATGAGTACAGGCGCCCGAAGCAAAAAGACCGCGCTCTCGCCCGGCCTCTTCGCTTTCGATAGATGCCCCAGTTTACCCAGCGCGAAGACGCGCTTGGCGCTTTGGCCGCATCCGCGGCCGCGTCAACGATCCGAAGGTCGCCGAAAAGCTGATCCCGCGGGATCACGGCTTCGGCGTGCAGCGGCTGCCGCTGGAGACCCGGTATTTCGAGGCGTACAACCGCGACAATGTGCATCTCGTCGATCTCTCCGAGACGCCGCTGGTCCGCGTCACCGAGACCGGCTTGCGCACTACGGCGCGACTACGACTTCGACATCATCGTCTACGCCACCGGCTTCGACGCCATCACCGGCGCCTACGATCTGATCGATATCAGCGGCATCGGCGGCGAACGCCTCGCCGACAAATGGAAGCAGGCGCCGTCGACCTTCCTCGGCATGCTCGTGCACGGCTTCCCGAATTTGTTGATGCCGACCGGGCCGCAAAGCGCCTCGGCCTCGACGAACTTCCCGCGCGGCATCGAGAACGGCGTCAACTGGTGCTCCCATCTGCTGCAATACATGTGGGCCCGCGGCCTGACCCGCGCCGACGCTACGCTGGAGGCGCAGCAGCGCTGGACCGCGCGCATGTCGTCAAGATGTACGAGATCATGCTGATGCGCAAAGCCAAGGGCTGGTTCACCGGCTACAACTCCAACGTCCCCGGCCACGAAGAGGGCACCGTGCGCTACTTCGTCTACAACGGCGGCACGCCGAAGTTTTTAGGGATCATCAACGGGGTGGCGGAGAAGGGATATCAGGAGATTGAATTTGGGGCGTGGGATGAGGCCGGGGTGGCAGCTGTAGGAGCGTCGGCGTCGCGTACATAGTAGGGTGGGTTAGCGAAGCGTAACCCACCATTTTCTCGTCTCGCTCTGCACCATTCGAGCGCGTCGATCGATCGGCTCCGATGCGGACGTCGCGAAACAGTCGCTTCCCTCCGCACTTTCCTTTTCTTTGAGGATGCCGGCTGCAACCAGCGCCGCGAGGTCGGATGGGCAGAATTCAGACGTTTTTCGATCAAGCGCTGCCAAGCCGAAAGGGAACGCAAGGGTGCACCCTTCGCCGCGAAGGCCGGCCGATTGCGCGATCGATCGAATCATGACCTTGTAAAAGCGGCGGCTGATGATCTCGAACATTTGGGACTGCGGTAGGTTGGGGTCGCGAACATCAAGGTTGGTGGTCGAAACGGCGCCCACAAGATTTGGCACCGCGAACGTCGCGTGAAATGTGGAGTATCCCGCTGCGGCTCTTAGATCGTACGGCAAGAAGAGATATTTGAACTCGCCTGCCGTACCATCCCATATGGTCGCTTGATTGAAATGAACCGCAAGCTTCGCGGCATCCAGTTGCATCGGCGCCGTGAATAGTTCTTTCCCCAAGGGAAGCTGCGAGAAGTTCTTCAAGAGAAGAAGAGCGACCACTTCGGCTAGCGAGCTATCGGGCTTCACGCTAATAATATTTTGATTTGCGGGCGCCAGCTTGCTCAGTCTGTAGGTGGGATCTCGCCGAACCCAATCTGAGGTCGTAATTTCCACGACCGCTGGATTGTTAACGGCTTCCGGCAGGGTGGTAGTGGCGACTCTCTCACCTGATGTGGCGCTGTTGTCTGAGACGGCCTCTACCCGAGCTATTTGAAGTGGCGCATCAATGTAGTTGGACTCGAAGTCAGGAGTTGTTTCCAGCTTATGCGCCTTCAGTTCGCGCCGGATTTGAGCGACTATCGAATAACCTCGCCGTTGAGCGCCAAACCAAGATAGAAACTCTCGTGTGGTTACCGGCGGCGGAGTGGTGCCTTTGTCGATCTCGTCCGAGATCTTAGCAAGATTCGATTTCATAGGTCCTCGAGCAACAGAAAGCTTCGGCGAATAGTTGAAGTTTATCACGTGTAGTGTCAAGTCGGCGCAATCTTTAGTATGTTGTCGTCGTTGCTACGACGCACAAAAGAGCCGGGCGCTTTGGCCCGGCTCTTCATTCGTCGAACGTTCGAGTTGTTGGTAGGCAAATCGCCCCTCACAACACCCGATTGCTCTCCTTCACCTTGTCCGCGTCGAGATACAGGTTCTCGCCCATCTCCTTGAACTTGGCGCTCATCGTCGCCATGCCGTCCTCGATGGTGCCTGACGTCGACATCCCGACGCCGGTCGGATCGTTGAGCGTCGCGGCGTAGTCGCGGACGTCCTGGGTGATCTTCATCGAGCAGAACTTCGGACCGCACATCGAGCAGAAATGCGCGACCTTGTGGGCTTCCTTCGGCAGGGTCTCGTCGTGGAAGTTCTTCGCGGTCTCGGGATCGAGGCCGAGGTTGAACTGGTCCTGCCAGCGGAAGTCGAAGCGGGCGCGGGACAGCGCGTCGTCGCGGAGCTGCGCGGCCGGGTGGCCCTTGGCGAGGTCAGAGGCGTGGGCCGCGATCTTGTAGGTGATGACGCCGACCTTGACGTCGTTGCGGTCGGGCAGACCCAGATGCTCCTTCGGCGTGACGTAGCAGAGCATCGCGCAGCCGAACCAGCCGATCATTGCCGCGCCAATGCCCGAGGTGATGTGGTCGTAGCCCGGCGCGATGTCTGTCGTCAGTGGCCCGAGGGTGTAGAACGGTGCCTCGCCGCATTCCTTGAGCTGCTTGTCCATGTTGATCTTGATCTTGTGCATCGGCACGTGGCCGGGGCCCTCGATCATCACCTGGCAGCCCTTGTCCCACGCGATCTTCGTCAATTCACCGAGCGTCTCCAGCTCGGCGAACTGCGCGCGGTCGTTGGCGTCGGCAATCGAGCCGGGGCGCAGGCCGTCGCCGAGCGAGAACGAGACGTCATACTTGCGCATGAGGTCGCAGATCTCGTCGAAATGGGTGTAGAGGAAGCTCTCCTTGTGATGCGCGAGGCACCACTTCGCCATGATCGAGCCGCCGCGCGACACGATGCCGGTGACGCGGTTGGCGGTGAGGTGGATGTAGGACAGCCGCACGCCGGCATGGATCGTGAAATAGTCGACGCCCTGTTCGCACTGCTCGATCAGCGTGTCCTTGTAGAGCTCCCAGGTCAGCTTGACGGGATCGCCGTCGCACTTCTCCAGCGCCTGGTAGATCGGCACGGTGCCGATCGGCACCGGCGAGTTGCGCAAAATCCATTCGCGGGTGGTGTGGATGTTGCGCCCCGTCGAGAGGTCCATCACGGTGTCGGCGCCCCAGCGGATCGCCCACACCATCTTGTCGACCTCTTCCTCGACCGACGAGGTCACCGCCGAGTTGCCGATATTGGCGTTGATCTTGGTGAGGAAGTTGCGGCCGATGATCATCGGCTCGAGCTCGGCGTGGTTGATATTCGAGGGAATGATGGCGCGGCCGCGCGCGATCTCGCTGCGGACGAACTCCGGGGTGATGAAGGCCGGCACCGCGGCGCCGAAGCTCTCGCCGTCGGCGAGTGCGGCCTCGGCGCGTTCGAGCTGCTGCTTGCGGCCGAGATTCTCGCGCTCGGCGACGTAGATCATCTCCTTGGTGATGATGCCGGCGCGGGCGAATTCGAGCTGGGTGATCTTGTGGCCGTCGAGGCCGCGCAGCGGCGTGTGGTGCGCGGTGAACGCCTTGGCGGCGTGGGCTGCGCCGACATTGCCGTTGTCCTCCGGCTTGATGGTGCGGCCCTGATATTCCTCGACGCCGCCGCGCTCCTTGACCCAGGCGAGGCGATTGCGGGGCAGGCCGGAGTTGACGTCGATCGTGACGTTCGGATCGGTGTAGGGGCCCGAGGTGTCATAGACCGGCAGGTTGGGCTCGCCGGCGCCCTCCGACAGGATGATCTCGCGCAGCGGCACGCGGAGATCGGGCGCGCTCGCGGGTGTCGCGAAGATCTTGCGCGAGGCGGGCAGCGATCCGGTGGTGACGGCGGGACGGGTGGTGTCGGGGTTGGAGCGGATGTTCATGAGGGATCCTCCGTTTTAATTCGTGTCAGTTGAATTCGTCATTGCGAGCGCAGCGAAGCAATCCATGGTCCCGCAAGCGGAGGAATGGATTGCTTCGTCGCTTGCGCTCCTCGCAATGACGGTGGTGAGATTCGTGTGCATCACGCGGCCTCCGCGTTGAGGCCGAGCCATTGCCGCACCCGCGCGTCGGGGTCGGCGTTCTGGGTGACGTCGGAGACGACGGCGATCGAATCGGCGCCGGCGGCGAAGATCTCGGCGGCGTGCTCGAACTTGATGCCGCCGATCGCGACAAGGGGAATGGCGCCGATCCGCTTCTTCCACTCGGTGATCTTCGCAATGCCCTGCGGCTCGAACCGCATCGACTTCAGCGTGGTGAAGAAGATCGGGCCGAGCGCGACATAGTCGGGCTTCGCGGCGAGCGCAGTGGCGAGCTCGGAATCGTCATGGGTGGAGACGCCGAGCGTCAGTTTAGCCTTGCGGATCTCGGTGAGATCGGCGTCGGCAAGATCTTCCTGACCGAGATGCAGATGCTCGGCACCGGCGACGATCGCCGCGCGCCAGTAGTCGTTGACGACGAGTTTTGTACCCGTGCCCTTGGTGACCGCGAGCGCGTCGCTGACGATGTGCAGGGCGCCTGAATCGTCGAGCTCTTTCGCGCGCAGCTGGATGGTGCCGACGCCGAGTTTTGTCAGTCGCTCGACCCATTTGATGCTGTCGACGACGGGATAGAACGGATCAGGATACGGCATGCCAGAACGGGGTCCCAACGACAGGGGTGGAGGGGGAGGCGAAGTCGCGGGCTTGCATCAGCCCGGCTTCATAGGCAGTGCGGCCGGCCTCGACGCCGAGGCGGAAGGCATTGGCCATCGCCACGGGATCGGCGGCCTTTGCCACGGCGGTGTTGAGCAGCACGGCGTCGTAGCCGAGCTCGAGCGCCTCGGCGGCATGCGATGGTGCGCCGAGGCCGGCATCGACCACCAGCGTGATGTCGGGGAGACGATCGCGCAGCAGCTTGAGCGCATCGCGGTTGGTGATGCCTTTTGCACTTCCTATCGGCGCGGCCCACGGCATCACCACCTTGCAGCCGGCCTCGACCAGCCGCGAGGCGACCGAGAGATCCTCGGTGCAATAGGGGAACACCTCAAAACCGTCCTTGATCAGGATCGTGGCGGCCTCGACCAGGCCGACCACGTCGGGCTGCAGCGTGTCGTTGTCGGCGATCACCTCGAGCTTGATCCACGGCGTGCCGAACAATTCGCGCGCGAGCTTGGCGGTGGTGACGGCCTCGCGCACGCTGCGGCAGCCGGCGGTGTTCGGCAGTACGGTGACGCCGAGCTCGCGGATCAGCGACCAGAATGCATCGCCGGTCTTGCCGCCGGCGGCCTCGCGCCGCAGCGACACCGTGACGATGCTGGCGCCGGAAGCGCGGATCGCGTTCTGCATGATCGCAGGCGAGGCGTAGAGCGCGGTGCCGATCAACAGGCGGGACGGGAAGGATTTGCCATAGAAGGTGACCATGTGTCTCCTCACATCAATCTGTCGTCCCTGCGAAAGCAGGGACCCATACGCCGCGGCCCTTCAATGGGGCACGCGGGGCGACGTTCTTTCCAACAATTGCCGGTCGTGGTTATGGGTCCCTGCTTTCGCAGGGACGACGTGGGGAGAGAGCGCGTATTCTGCATCATCATCCTCCCTGCCGCGGCGTGATGATCTCGATCTCGTCGCCGGCTTTCAGCGCGGTCTCGGCCCAGCGGCTCTTCGGCACCACGTCGTAATTCAGTGCGATCGCGAAATGGGTGCCCTCGTAGTCGAGCTCGGCCAGCAGCGCGTTGACGCTGACGGCGCTGATCTCCCGCTGCTCACCGTTGACGATCACGCGCATTGCATCACCTCATTGTCGATTTCGCCGCGCTGGAGATAGGCGAGCGTCAGTTCGGCCAGCGCGGGCGCCAGCAGGAAGCCGTGACGGTAGAGTCCGTTCACCGTGATGCGTTCCTGCTCGATCCTGATCTTCGGCAGATTGTCGGGAAAGGCGGGCCTGAGCCCAGCGCCGAATTCGACGATGCGCGCCTCGCCGAAGGCGGGATGCACGACATAGGCGGCCCCGAGCAGCTCCAGCGCCGAGCGCACGCTGACGCCGTTGTCCTCGGCCTCGATCGAGGTCGCGCCCAGCATGAAGCGGCCGTCGCCGCGCGGGATCACGTAGAGCGGCCAGCGCGGATGGATCAGCCGCACCGGACGCAACAGCTCGACCTCCGCGGTCTCGATGACGATCATCTCGCCCTTGACGCCGCGCAGCGTCGGCTCGCGGTCGCGCGCGGCTAGTCCTCGGCAGTCGATCACGAAGCCGTCGAGATCATCAGCCTCGGCGTCGCTGCCGAACCTGATGGCGCCGCCGGCCTTGGTGATCGCGGCATGCAGCCGCGGCAGCACGCGGCGCGGCTCGACATGGCCCTCCTCGGGATAGAACAGGCCGGCGCCGAAACGGCCCTCGAGCGCAGGCTCCAGTTCGCGGACGCCCTCGGCGTCGAGCCGGCGATGGCCGGTGGTGAGACGGGCAAAGCGCTCGAAATCGGCGCGGTCGCGCGGATGCGCCACCACCAGCGAGCCGTTGAACGGCGTTTCCGGAAGATGCCGCCGCCACAGGTCGAGCGAGCGGATGCCGAGGCGGGTGATCACCGGCTCGGCTGCCTCCTCTTCGCACCAGGGCGCCAGCATCCCGCCGGCCCAGTGGCTTGTGGATTCCGTCATCCCAGCGTCACTGCGCTCATGCAGGGTGACGGCACGTCCGGCCTCTGCGAGCAACAACGCATGCCAGGCGCCGGTTATGCCTGCGCCGATGATGGAGACGGGGGAATCCTCCCGCAGTCTTGACGTCTGATACATCCCTGTCCCTTCGCCGGCATGACCCGGATCAGGTTCAAAGGGTCACCGCGGTCCCGAACTGATCGCCACTTCGTTGATCCAACGTGGCGAAGTCCAAGCTTGCGGTATCTCAGCTCCTCCTTCGGAGCACCCCTCGGAACGCCCCTAATGTAGGCGGATGGGCGGGCGTGTCAACTTGTATGCCAGGCACGGCACGCTGCGGCGCCGCACCTCATCACACGAGATTGCCGGTGGAACGATTGCGTGATTTGCGGTGAGGCCGCGCGCTGAGGACGGCCGACTACGCCATGCGCGGCCGGCGCGGTGCGGACGCGATCGGCTTTATTTTGCGGCCTGTTCCGGCTTCGGCTCGGCGGGATCGACCGTCAACTGGTCCGACATTTGGTCCTGCTTGGCGAGCTCCTTGGGCGGTGCACCCGCGCCGCCGTGCTTCGCCTCCTTGAGGTGACCGCCGCGCTGGCGCTTTGCGACGTAGTAATACCCGCCCGCGAAATAACGCACGGCTCGGTCGTGATCGCCATTGGCGGCGCGATAGGCGCCGGCGAGGTATTTGACGCCGTATTTGAGGTTGGTCGCGGCGTCGCGCAGACCTTCGGCGGTACCGGTGTAGCCGACCCCGCGGGCGGTCGCGAGCTTGATCTGCATCATGCCGATGGCGCCGCCGCGCCCGATCAAATGCGGCTGGTATTTGCTCTCGCGGACGATGACGCGATGCACCAGCTCTTCCGGCACCAGGTTCGCCCGCGCCTCGGCCGCCACCATCGCCTCATATTGCGCGCGCGATTGCGCATTCGCGGCGGCGCAGGACGCAAGCCACGCAATAGCGGCCAGGTAGCTAAGGACTTGCACGGTCTTCATCTCGGGTCGCTCGGGTGATCAAACGCGCGTCGGCTCTGCGGTCTCATTGGTACGGCGAGCAGGCAGGAATGTGGCAAAACCTTCGCATCAGCGAACGTTGTGCGCCCGTGATTGTCCGGATGTGGGAGCAGCGAACGACGCGCTTGCGAGATGCTTCAAATTGTTTGCTTCGATTGACTCAGCCAAGAATTGTTTTGGCTACCAATTTTTCTTGTTCGCCGTTGCCGCACGCTATCCACAGCGGTTTGTCGTGCAAACGACTCGATGAAGGTCTACACTTCATCGCGAGGCAGAGCGCGCGTGTTGAGTCAGCACGTCTGTCCGTTCAAAAGCACGCAAGAAACAACATTCGGGAGATGCGCCATGAATCGTCAAGATTCAGTCCGTCAGGACACTGGCTATATGCCTCGCGAAAATCCCTGCGCGCAATGCGGCAAGCCGATTGCACGCCCTGATTGGGTGGAGCACAGCGAAGGGCGCACGTCCTATCTGTGGAATTGCCGCGCCTGCAATTACCGCTTCGAGGCGGTCGCAATCTACGACCACACGCAGCTCACGCCGCTCGCCGCCTGATCGTCGTCGATCTGCTCGGTCGCTGATCTGCTACGCCGGATCAGGCCGCGGATTTCTGCAACGTCTGCTGTCGCGCCGGCAATTCGACCCGGACCACCAGCCCGTGCGGCTTGCGATCGTGCAGCGACAGCGTGCCGCGATGCGCGAGCACGATGGCGTTGGCGATCGACAGGCCGAGGCCGAAGCCCTCGGCCTCGTCCATGTTGCGCGCCTGGTCGCCGCGCACGAAGGGCTCCAGCACGGTCGCCTTGTGCGCGTCCGAGATGCCGGGGCCATCGTCCTCGATGTCGATGACGAGGCGATCGGGCCTGGCGTCGAGGCGCACGATGACCTCGCCGCCGAAGCGCGCGGCATTGTCCACCAGATTGGTGATGCAGCGATGCAGGTCGGCGGGCCGCACGGTCGCCATCGCGTGCTGCGGGCCCTCGTAGTTGACCTTGTGCCCCATGTCGACGAACTGATCGGTGACGAGGTGCAGCGTGCTCGCGATGTCGACCAGCGTCATCTCCTCGAGCTTGCGGTCGTTGCGCAGGAACGACAGCACCGATTCCAGCATCGAGCGCATCTGGTCGAGGTCGCGCAGCATGCGGTGACGATTGGTCTCGTCCTCGATGAATTCGGCGCGCAGCCGCATCCGCGTGATCGGCGTGCGCAGGTCATGGCTGATCGCGGCCAGCATCTTGGTGCGGTCGTCGATCAACGCGGTGATGCGCTCGCGCATCCGGTTCAGCGCCTTGGCCAGCGAGCGGATCTCCTCGGGGCCGCGCTCAGGCAGCGGCGCAGCGGCACCGTTCAGGCTGAAGGTCTCGGCGGCCTTGACGAAGGACGACAGCGGCGCCGTCAGCGCCCATGCCGCCCACAGTCCGAGCAGCGTGACGCTGATGACCGCGAACAGCACCGTCATCATCCACGGCCCGCCCCAGAACGGGCGCATGTGCTGGTCCGGCATCAGGTTCGCGGCGAACATCGCGCCGTCGGGCAGGCGGATGGCGACGCGGCGAATCTCGGTGTCGTGCGGTTTGCTGGTCGCCTCGGGCGGCAGCGAGAAGACGCGATAGCCGGCGCCGAGCCGGCGCAGCGCGTGCAGGCTCGGCGGATCAGTCTCGGTGAGCGCGCCGGTATCTGACGTAAAGTCACCGATCGCAAGCTGCGGGAAGGCTCTGATGATGTCGGCCTGGAGCCGCGGCCGCTCCGATGCCGGGGCATGCCCCAGCAGTTGCGCGGCGGCGGCGAGCTGGGTGTGCCAGCGATCCGAAGGCTCCGGCCGGTCCGGGCGATGGATCAGGAAGGTGGCCGTGATGATCAGATGCAGCGCGACGATCGAGACAACGACCAGCGCCGCCATCTGGGCGCCGATCCCCCGCAGACTCAGCACGCGCGGCAGCTTCATGGTCAGTTGCTCGTGGCGGCAACCGCCTCCACCCTCGGAGTGAACACATAGCCGCCGGAACGCACCGTCTTGATCATGGTGGCCTCCTGCGGATCGGGCTCGATCTTGCGACGGATGCGGCTGACCAGCACGTCGATCGAACGCTCGAACGAGCCGGCGCTGCGGCCCTGCGTCAGGTCGAGCAGGCTGTCGCGCGACAGCACGCGGCCGGGCCGCTCGCAGAAGGTGCGGAGCAGGTCGAATTCGGCGCTGGTCATGGCGACGCGCGCGCCTTCGGGGTTGCGCAGCTCGCGCAGGCGGATGTCGATGCGCCAGCCGAGGAAGCTCAGCGTGGTCGCGCCCTCGATCGCGCTGGCGTTGCGCGCGGCGGCCTGCCGGCGCAGCACCGCGTTGATCCGCGCCAAGAGCTCGCGCGGATTGAACGGTTTGGCCAGATAATCGTCGGCGCCCATCTCGAGGCCAAGGATGCGGTCGACGTCCTCGCCACGCGCGGTCAGCATGATGATCGGCGTCTGCGACACCGCGCGCACCTTGCGGCACAGGCTGAGGCCGTCCTCGCCGGGCAGCATGACGTCGAGCACCAGCAGATCCACGCGGTGGTCGGTCATGGCCTTGGCCATCTCGCGACCGTCGGAGGCGGTCGTGACATTGCAGGAATTGGTTCGGAGGTATTTTGCGATCAGGGACCGCGTTTCGCGGTCGTCCTCGACGACAAGGATATTGGGCGCAGCCTGGGTCATACCGATCTTTTGTCCGTGATTCGGGGAAAGCGGCTCAGGAATTTTGTTTCAGTGTATGTCTGAAATCTTGCCCGGAATAGCGAGTTAACAGGTCGCTGCCGTGGAGAAAAGTTATCGTTCTGTCATCCAGCCAATGCCTTGAAATTCGTGCTGAACTCTTGCCGCGGGGCCCCTCGGCCTGCCGCGATCGCGACAGCCGGAAAAGGGAAGGTTCGCTGTCGTATCGGGGGCCGGAACCCGTTCCCCCGGCGACGCGTTGTTTCTTTTTCAGGCCAGGGAGGGTGAGATGGCTGTCGAGGTCAGGACGAGGCCGCATCAACTCGTTGCGAGCGACCGAGTCGAGGGGACGGCAGTGCGCCGGGCCAACGGCGACATGATCGGCCACATCGAACGGCTGATGATCGACAAGATCTCGGGCAAGGTATCGTACGCGGTGTTGAGCTTCGGCGGTTTCCTCGGCATCGGAACCAATTTGCTTCCGCTGCCGTGGGGCCGGCTGCACTACAATCCGAAGTTCGAGGCCTACGAGCTCGACATCGAGGACGACGAGCTGAAGCGCGCGCCGTCGTTCCGCGCCGACAAGGATTTCGACTGGGGCGATCGCTCGCAGGAAGTCGAGCTGCATCGCTTCTACGGCGTGCCGCCTTACTGGGGCGGCTTCTGATCGCGCGGTGACATGCGCGCAGGATCGACGCAGGTTGATCGATGATGTGATCGCAGGGACGAACGCCGGCGTGCGTAGCGCGGTTCGCCGGGACGACTTAGTGAGCCAAACATCGTCACATCAGGGACTGCGCGTCCGGCGCAGTCGTGAGGCTCAACCGCAGCTTACCTGAGAGATGACGGTCGCTTTCGTCAAGCACCGCAATGTTCCAAGTGTTGGGGAGGTCTATCTGTGCGGGCTTAGCGCACCGCCTCCATGGCGTTCCCAAGCATTGTGTTCCCACGCGCCGAAGCGGCTTTTGAGCGCAGCTTCAATAGGAACGGTCGCCGATATCCCGGGTTCTCCCAGTATCGATTTTGCGAACTGAGGAGAGCGCACAATGTTGATCAAATCCATCTTTGCCGGCGTCGCCGGCTCCGCGTTGCTTGCTACCGTCGCGTTTGCGCAGGCGCCCGCCGACAAGAGCGACAGGATGGCTCCTGCGGCGTCAACCACGTCGCCGGCTCCGGCTGCATCAACGTCAGCCACGTCGCCGACCGAATTCAAGGGCAACTGGCGCGCGTCGAAGGTCGTTGGACTGAGTGTGTACAACGACAAGAACGAGAGCGTCGGCTCGATCAATGATCTCTTGATGGAGAAGGGCGGTACCATCAAGGCCGTTGTGATCGGCGTCGGCGGTTTCCTTGGCGTCGGCGAGCATCTGGTCGCCGTGCCGCTCGACAAGGTGAAGTTCGTCAGCGAGCCGATCGCCTATACCGGCGCATCCAACGACACCGGCGGCACCGCCAAGACGAATACCACCACGGGCGCAGCACCGGCGGCGGCAGCATCGAAGCCGAATGCCTGGTATCCGGATCACGCCGTGTTCAGCGCGACCAAGGATGAGCTGAAGGCGATGCCCGAGTTCAAGTACGCGACCGACTGACGCGTATCGTAGCAATGTAAGAGACCAGCGCGCCCGGTACTGCCGGGCGCGCTTTTTGTTGGCCGGGGGATAACACCCCTGGTCGTAAGAGCAAAACAAACGAGTTAGGCAAGAGACAGTTTTGGATATCGCGCCGATGCACCTTTGGTAAGGTGATGTCCGCGAGGCGCCGCTGCTATGATCAATCATTGAATTGCGCTTGGGTCCTTTTTCGTCAACTGGCTGAAGAATCCGATGAATGAAACCGATCGAGAGAGCGGCAATCCCGCGGTAGCGCGGATCCGCGGTCGCTACCCGCAATACACGCGGCGCAGGCTGGAGAGCTTTGCGCAGCGGCTGCAACAGAAGATTCATGCCGACAGCGTGCCGGTCACCTCGCTCGAAATCGCCGGTCCCACCGGGCGGATCAGCTTTGCGCAAGCCCGCGATCTGGACTATCGGCCGGTCGAGTTGGGCGAGGCGCTGGGGCCGCTATGGGCGACCTATTGGGTGCGGGTTGTGGCCGACGTGCCGGAAGCCTGGGCCGGCTCGCGCGTCGATCTCTATTGGGACAGCCGTTCGGAAGCGCTGCTTTGGCTCGACGGACGCTCGTCGCAAGGCCTCAATCCCGGCCGTCACACTGCGCCGCTTGTTGCGTCGGCGCGTGGTGGCGAGACCGTCAGCTTCCATGTGGAGATTGCCTGCAACGGCCTGTTCGGTGCGTTCTGGAGCGATCCGCAAGCCTACGCGCTGGTCGCGTGCGACTTGCGCCGCTTCGATCCCGAGGCCTCCGCGTTCTATTTCGACTACGAGGTGCTGCGCCAGCTCGAGGCCGATCGGGATCCCGTCACGAAAAGCAGGGCCTACGGCGCCGTCGGCGAGACCGCGCAGCCGGCGCTGGACCGGACCTGGGCGGGACGCCTGCTGCACGATCTCAACCGCGTTTGCAACATCGCCGATCCCGACGATCGCGCAACATGGCCGGCGGCGCGGGATATTCTCAACGGCTTGCTGGCGGCGCGCAACGGCACCATTGCTCACGAGATGTCGGCGATCGGCCATGCTCATCTCGACACCGCGTGGCTGTGGCCGCTGGCAGAAACCCGCCGCAAGGCGCAACGCAGCTTCTCCACGGCCGTCGCGCTGATGGACCGCTATCCCGATTTCAAGTTCGCCTGCTCGCAGGCCTATCAGTATGCCGTCATCGAGCAGAGCGACCCAGACCTGTTCGCACGGATCCGTGCCAAGGCAGCGGCCGGGCAATGGATTCCGGTTGGCGGCAGCTGGATCGAACCGGACTGCAACCTGCCGTGGGGCGAGTCGATCTGCCGGCAGTTTCTCTATGGTCAGCGCTACTTCGAGCGAACGTTCGGTGTACGCTCCACCGTGTTCTGGAATCCCGACGTGTTCGGCTACGATGCCCAGCTGCCGCAGCTGATGCAGTCGGCGGGGATGTCGCGCTTCCTGACCCAGAAGCTGTCGTGGAACAGGTTCACTACGCCGCCGCATCACAGCTTCCACTGGCGTGGACTGGACGGCAGCACGGTGCTGGCACATTTCCCGCCGGCGGACACCTACAACGGATCGGTGCAGCTTGCCGAGCTCCGCTATCACGCGGCCAATTACAAGGACGCCGACCGATCGCCCGACGCACTCTATCTGTTCGGGTATGGCGACGGCGGTGGCGGCGCCGATGAGACGATGCTCGAGGCGTTGCAGCGGATGAAGGATCTGCAGGGACTGCCGCGGATTCAAATCCGCACCGTCGACGAATTCTTCGACCGCCTGGCGATGTCGGCGCCGAATCTGGCGACGATCGAAGGCGAGCTCTATCTCGAATATCATCGCGGCACCTACACCACGCAGTCGGAGACCAAGCGGCTCAATCGCGCTTGCGAGGCGGGCCTTCAGGCGCTCGAATTCGTGGCCGCGGTCGCGACTGCCTGGCAGCAACCGGCGCCGTCCGCGCAGGAGATCGAAGGTCTGTGGCGGACGCTGCTGGTCAACCAGTTTCACGACATCATCCCCGGCAGCAGCATCCGCGAGGTCTACGAGCGGGCGGAGGTCGAACTCGCCGGGGTTGCCGAGGAAGCCAACCGCCGCACACAGGGCGTGCTGGCCGTGCTGTGCGATTCCGGAGATGCCGGTTGGACGCCGGTCAACACGCTGGGCCGTGCGCGTGCCGAGATCGCGTCCGATCCCGACGGGGTGCTCCGCCATGTCGTCGCCGCGCCCTTTGCTGCGGGAGAAGTGAAGCCGACCGATGACCGCGTCACCGTTGCCGCCGATGCGGACGGCTTCATGCTGTCGAATGCGCAACTCACGGCTCGCATTGACCGCACCGGACTGATCCGATCGCTGCTGCATATCGCAAGCGGCCGCGAGACGTTCGCATCGCCGGCGGCGCGCATGCTGCTGCTCGACGACAGGCCGCTCGATTTCGAGGCATGGGATATCGATCCATTCGCACTGGAGACCGCGCGCGACGCCACCGGGGAGGTGAGTTGCGAGGTGCTGTCGGATGGCGGGCTGCGCGGCGAGATCCGTTTCGAGCGCGGGCTCGGACGCGCGAGCCGGCTCTCCCAGGTGATCCGCCTCGATGCCGGCGCGGATCATCTCGAATTCGAGACGACGGTCGATTGGCAGGAGCGCAAGACGGCGCTGAAGGTCATGTTCCCCGTGGCCTGTCGCGCTTCGAACGCAACCTATGAGACCATGTTCGGCGCAACCGAGCGGCCGACCCATGCCAGCACCGATGCCGATGCGGCCAAGTACGAGGTGCCGGGGCATCGCTGGGCCGATCTCGCCGAGCCGGATTTCGGCGTTTCGTTGTTCAGCGATTGCCGTCATGGCTATTCGGCGTTTGGCAATCAGCTCGCGCTGACGCTGCTGCGCGGCTCCGAGCTGCCTGATCCGCAGGCCGATATCGGACGCCACCGGATGCGCTACGCGATCTATCCCCATCAGGCTGATTGGCGCGCCGCCGACACGGTTGGGCGCGCGCTGTGCTTTGAGCGTCCGATGCTCTGGACCAAGGGGCAGCCGCGCGCACCGCTGCGGCATTCGTTCCTGGCCGTGTCCCCGGCCAACGTCATCGTCGATACGATCAAGCCCGCCGAGGATGGCGAAGGCTGGGTGGTGCGGCTCTATGAAAGTGCAGGCATTCGCGCCGCCGCGACGCTCGATTTCGGCGTCGACATATCGTCGGTGTGGATGAGCAACACGCTGGAAGATCGTATCGCCGCCGTTCCGACCGAAGCGCGGCGCTGTCGTTTGTCGTTGCGGCCGTTCCAGATCGCAACGCTGCGGGTTTTCCAGCGGTGATGCAAGCGCGCCCGGCGATGCCGGGCGCGCCGTGTTACGAGGTCACCAGCCCAGTTCACGCAAATAGGCAGCGCGGGCGGCAACGCCGGTGTGGGTGAAATCGGTGAACACCCCGTCCACGCCGAGACGGAAGAACTTCAGATATTCCAGGCTGGGGTCGCCGCGATAGTCGGCGGCCAGATACTTCTTCTCTTCCGGAACGTGAAGACATACACGAACAGGCCGAGCTTGTGTGCGTCGGCAACCACGCTGGTCGCTTCCTGCGTCGAGGCATCGGCCGTCGATCCCTTGTAGGGCGTGCCGTCGGCGTTGGCGTCCTTCCAGGGCGAGATCTTGTACGGCACGATATAGGCCTTCCACGGACCGATGCCGTCGGCATAGGTCTTGATCTCGGCCAGGCCTTCCGGCGTCAGCATCGCATCGAAGGTGCGGGAGTCGCCCGCGACCGTCCAGTCGTACGGACGGGAATTGGCGATGTTGTTGAGCAAGACCTTGCCGGTCTTGAAGTCGACGCCGTTGCCGTCGATCAGCTGCACCTGTCGCGTTTCCAGCCCGTGGCTGCGCATGTATTTCAGGCTGCCGGGCTCGAAGCTCTGGACGATGATCGGCGCGTCCTTTGCATTGAGCCCGTTCTCCTTGATGATCTTGATCAGGGCGTCCTCGAGCGGATGGCTGCCGGGCGCACCGCAACCATTGGCGATCGCCTGCGCATTGTTCCAGGTCGGGTTCTTGGTTTCCGGATAGACGGAGATCGAGCGTCCCGTCGCCTTGCTCTTGGCCTTGGCGATGTCGATGATGTCCTGGAAGCTGATGATCGGAAACTTGCCGTTGAACAGCTTCGGCCGTTCGTTGGCCGCATCATAGGTGGTGCCGGCGATCCAGGTCCTTAGCTCGGTCATGGTGAAGTCGGTGATCGACCAGTCGTTGGTATGGTCGTCACCATCGACGATCAGCGCCTTCAGCACCGACTTCGGATCGGCCGGATCGACGAGATCGGTCGGATATTCGGTTGGCCCGCCGGCCGCTGTTTGCGCCCATTTCACCTTGACGGGAACGCCGGGCACCGTGCGCTTGCGTTTAGCGACTTCCGCATTGGTCTTTGCCACTTCGGCGACGTTGGTGTTGTCGCCGAGCCACGGATTGTGGCGCGCCACCAGCACGCAATCCCTGGTCAAATGCAGGTCCTCTTCGAGCGAGTCCGTGCCGAGGTCGGCGGCCAGCTCGTACGAGGCTTCGGTCTCCTCCGGCATCAGGCCCGGCACGCCGCGATGCCCGATCACGAGCGGCAGCTTTCGGTCGACCGTCAGGAAGGGCTTGGCGCCGGCAGGCGCCGTGCCGGTTTGCGCCGACGCCAGCGTCGGCAGCAAGACCGCCGCGCCGAGCAGCATCGCTGCAACATGTAGTTTCTGTCCCGAACGAATGTGCTTCACGGCCAAGCCTCCATCTCTTGTGTGGCATCGGGGCGATGCCATACGGCCGAGCCGAACAGGGCCGACGCGGTTGCCTTCTTGTCTCAGTCTCCTGACAGTCCGATGACTGCCGGGTTGCACACGCGTGTTTTGCTCGAGCGTTTGTCGCCGGTCGGTCCTCCGCAGTCCACCAGAAGCATTTCCGAAAGTGCGAGCCGCGCGAGCAGGCTGGCCTTGCCGGCCGTGCATAGCCTCGCCGATCACACGGATATTTGAAGCCACGCACCCGAATAAATCGTATCCGATTAAATCGGGATACTTGAAGGCCGGTCGTTTCATGCCTTTATCAAGCGCGAACGAATTAATCGCATGCGATCTAAATCGCGGGAGCGTTACCATGACCACCAGGATTTCCCACCTCGCAAGGACGTTCAAAACCGTCGCGCTGGCTGCGGCGCTGTCGGCTATCGCGGCGACGGCGGCCTCGGCCCAGGCCGCGATCTCGGAGCCCGCTGCCTACCAGGCACTCTATCCCTATCGCGACGTGCTCAATAACGGCGCGCCGACGCCTGCGGCCAGGCTGGTGCTGCTACCGCCCGCGGTGCTGCAGCGGCTTCAGGCCCAGGAGAGCGGCATCGGCATCGGTCAGGTGCCGCGCCACAGTTCGCATCGTGCCGGGCGCTGAAGCTGCGGCCAAGATTCGGATCGCGCGTCCGTGATTGAATGATACGTGTCATTCTATTGACGTTCGGTTCGCGCCGACTACGTCGAAATACAGGACTTTCCCTTATGACGGAGACGTTCCATGACCAAGCAGATCGACGACCTCTCAAGGTACTATCGCTATGAGCTCGTGCACGGCGACCATGCCGATTTCATCGCCTATCAACGCAATCTGGGCGACGGTGTTTGGCAGACGTATTCGACCTGGATGATCCCGCGCGCGAATGGCCAATAGCGTCGGCTGACGCGGGCGATTACCGGGACCTGCCGCGGAAAGAAAAATGCGCCCGGTGCCGGCCGGGCGCATTTCTTGTTGGCTGTCATCAGGCGCACATCCGGGGGACCCGGCCCGCGGCAGCGTGCTCGTCAGTTCGACTTCACCAGCGGGCAGCCGCCCTTGTCGAGCGGGCGGAACGCTTCGTCGCCGGGTACGGTTGCGATCAGCTTGTAGAGGTCCCACTCGCCCTTGGACTCCTCGGGCTTCTTGGTCTCGAACAGATACATGTCGTGAACCATGCGGCCGTCGATCCGGATGTGGCCGTTCTTGGCGAAGAAGTCGTTGATCGGCGTCTTGCGCATCTGCTCCATGACCTTCGGCGCCTCGTCGGTGCCGATGGCGTCGATCGCCTTCAGGTAATGCATGGTCGCAGAATAGAGGCCGGCCTGGATCATGGTCGGCATGTGGCCGACCTTCTCGTTGAAGCGCTTCGAGAAGGCGCGGGTCTCGTCGTTCATGTCCCAGTAGAACGCGTCGGTGACGATCAGGCCCTGTGTCGCTTTCAGGCCCAGCGCATGGGTGTCGGTGATTTCCATCAGCAGCGCGATCAACTTCTGGCCGCCCTGGCTCAGGCCGAACTCGGCGGCTTGCTTCAGCGCGGTGGTGGTGTCGCCGCCGGCATTCGCCAGCGCCACGACCTTGGCCTTCGAGGCCTGCGCCTGCAGCAGGAAGGACGAGAAGTCAGACGAGTTGAGCGGATGGCGCACGTCGCCGAGCACCTTGCCGCCGGTCTCCTTGACGACGTTGGCGGCGTCGCGCTCCAGCGCCATGCCGAAGGCGTAGTCGGCGGTGACGAAGAACCAGGTGTCTTCGCCGCGCTTGACCATCGCCTTGCCGGCGACGTTCGACAGCGCGTAGGTGTCGTAGGTCCAGTGCACGGTGTTCGGCGAGCAGGCGGTGCCGGTGATGTCGGAGGAGCCGCCGCCGGAATTGATGTGGATCTTGTTCTTCTCACGCGTCAGCGCCGAGATCGGCAGCGCGACCGACGAGGTCGGCACGTCGAGGATCGCATCGACCTTCTCGTTGTCGTACCAGTTGCGCGCGATGCTGACGCCAACGTCGGGCTTGTTCTGATGATCGGCCACGACGACTTGCACCGGCTTGCCCTTCACCTTGGCGCCGTAGTCTGCGACCGCCATTTCGACGGCGGCAACCGAGCCCTTGCCGGTGGCGTCCGCATAGAGGCTCGACATATCGGTGAGAACGCCGATCTTGACGACGTCATCGGAGATCTGGGCGTGAGCCGCGGTGCCGGAGGCCGCAAGCGCGAGGCCGGCCGCTGCTGCGGCCAAG
Source organism: Bradyrhizobium oropedii (assembly GCF_020889685.1). Classification (GTDB taxonomy): domain Bacteria; phylum Pseudomonadota; class Alphaproteobacteria; order Rhizobiales; family Xanthobacteraceae; genus Bradyrhizobium; species Bradyrhizobium oropedii. Next base: position 264 of record NZ_JACMYO010000085.1, on the reverse strand, counting down.
AGCGATTTCATCGTGTTTGTCTCCCTGACTTTTCGTTGGTTGCTTCCACCGGGCACCTTCTATCCGGTGCGGCAACCTGTCGCAAAGACGACTTTTTGGGCATGCGAAGGACCGAGTCTTCTCCCTCTCCCCGCTCTTCGCGGGGAGAGGGGTGGGGTGAGGGGCCTTCTCCGCGGGTGGCGGCTGTCGTGAGACCTGTACCCCCTCACCCGGATTGCACCGGACGATGCTTCGCATCGCCGAGCGCAATCCGACCTCTCCCCG